>NZ_JBKIAX020000008.1:0-327878 GCF_046567315.2 Paenibacillus lacisediminis
TGTCGCATAATTGTTATTGTACGACATTTACCGTTTTTTGACCGTGGGCTCTGCAATTATCGGGGGATGCGCGGTGAAAGTTGACGGAAAATAGTGATTTTTTCTTATTGACCTGTAGCGTTGATGTTAAAAAAACCACCTGGGAATATGACGGGCAAGTGACGACACAGGGTTTAGGGGGCAAAACTTGTTGATTGGTCCGAGTGAATTCGTGGATGACTTGTATACGGATAATAACCCCGACGCGGTGAAGTGGTTTGAAATGCTTATGCGAAAACATCCAGAAACCTATCATCATTGCGTCCGGGTAGCCATGCTTGCGGAGAAGATTGCGGAGCCGCTGGGCATCGTTGGGGCGGAGAAGGACAGTTTAATACGAGGCTGCTTCATGCACGACATCGGGAAAACGATGATACCGCGCGAAATTATCGAGCATCGCGGGCCATTGACGCAGCAACAGTGGAATATTATCAAACTTCATCCGGTGGTCGGCGCCGAATTGGTGGAGGTGAATCCGGCCTTTGGACCGGATGTTGTCGCAATCGTTCGCTGGCATCACGAGCGCTGGGACGGAGGCGGGTATCCCGACGGTTTAAAGGGGGAGGAGATCCCCTATAACGCGCGGGTCTGTTCCGTTGTCGACGCGTTTGATTCCATGACATCGGACAGGCATTACCGCCTGAAAAGGCTGACGATGAGCGAGGCCAAACTGGAGCTGCTGCGGCACAGCGAAACGCAATTTGACCCCGACATCGTCCACGCATTGATGAAGCTTTCCGACGACATGTTGAACATTTTTTCGTTGCTTTAATTTTGGTGCTGCTGCTCGGCCGCCATGCGCTGGGCGATGTCGCGCTTCAGTTCGAGGAACAGCGGGTCTTCGGCCACATCCTCGCGGCGCGGGCGGGAAAATGGGACCTTAACGGTATGCAGCACCCTAGCCGGACGGCCCGAGAACAAATAAATCGTATCCGACAACATCAGCGCTTCGTCTATGCTGTGTGTGATCAGCAGGACGGAGCGTTTATTTTCCTCCCACATTTCCAGCAGCCAGCGCTGCATGTCGCTGCGCGTCAAGGCATCCAGCGCGCTGAAAGGCTCGTCCAGGCACATGACCTCCTGGGGAGCAAGCAGTCCCCGCAGGAAGGAAGCGCGCTGCTGCATACCGCCGGACAGCGTATGGGGATATGCTTTTTCAAAGCCGCCCAGTCCCGCTTTGCGCAGCCATTCCCGTATCTCTCCTCGCGCGCCCGCGCGCTTCATTCCGGCGATCTCCCGCGCGAGCACGACGTTATCCTCGATGCTTCGCCACGGGAAAAGCGCCGGCTGCTGCGGCACATAGCTAATGTGGCCGCGTTGTCCAGTCACCTTGCCGCCCTGTAGATAGACCTCTCCCTGATCGGGGGCGGTTAAACCGCCGATAATGTGGAACAAGGTGCTTTTGCCGCAGCCGGACGGGCCGATGATCGAGACGAACTCGCCGGCATGTACCTCCAGCGAAATATCGCGCAGCACGGGGACCTCCTTGCGCCGTTCACGAAATGTTTTGTGGATATGGCGCACCTCAAGCGCTAAGGGGGCCGCCGTTTTTTCTCGGGTATGAATATTCATGCGAGCTAATCCCCTTTCTGCTTGTAGCGGACCAGCCATTTTTCGAGCAGGGCGACGCAGACGAACATGGCCAGGCTGATCACAACGATAATGGCGATGGCGACGAAAATTTTATCTGTGCGAAACGATGACTTTTGCAGCAGCATATAGTAGCCGATCCCCTTGTCCGCGCCGATCCATTCGGCGATGACGGCTCCCATCACGCTGTAGGTCGCGGCGATTTTTACGCCGGAAAGGATGGCGGGAAGGGCATAGGGGACTTCCAGTTTGCGAAAAATCTGGCCTTTGGATGCCCCGATCATCCGCATATAGTTCAGCATCACCCGGTCCGTCCGGTTCAGTCCGTCCATGGCGGCAACGGCTACGGGGAAAAAACAGACCAGCGTAATGACGATGATTTTGGGCAGCATGCCGAAGCCAAACCAGATCATAAGCAGCGGGGCCAGCGCGATGCTGGGCACGTTTTGGCTCAAGATGATCAGCGGATAAAGCGATGCTTTCAGAAACGGTACATAATGCAGCACAAAAGCAACCAGCAGACCAACCAGCGTGCCGATGGCGAATCCGGCCAGCATCAGGCGCAGCGTGGCGAAGGTGTGCTCCTTTAGACCGGCTGATTCGGCAGCCGCTTCGCGGCCGATGTCAAGCGGGCTGGGCAAAATCCATTGATCAATATTGAACCAGACCGTGGCCCCTTGCCAAATGAGCAAAAACAGGATGACCGCCGTAAGCGGCGGCCATACGCTGTTCCACAGGCTGCGGAAATTCATGGACGGTATTTCTCGGTCAGCTTATCCATGCTGACGCCCTGCGGGTTGTAAGAAATTTTAATCTGCGAAATGATCCCCGTACTGCCGAACTCGATGACCGCTTCGTTCATCTTTTTGACGATGGCCAGCAGCTCGTCCAAATCGCCCTCCATCGTGGTCTCCAGCGGATTCACCTGATATTTGACCCCGGAGGCCTGAATGACCTCGATCGCGCGGTCGACATACGGAATAACGTCTTCGCCGTGGGGCGTTTTCGGAATGATCTGAATACTGAGCAGTGCATTTGGCATAAATTTAACATCCTTTCTCGGTTTTATTTCTCTTTATTTACTCGGCGGCAGGCAAAAATTCGTTTGTAAACGCGGCGTCGACTTCAAGCGGCTTCTCCAGCAGCCCGCGCTCGTGCATCCAGTCGGAGTAGTTCTGCCATACTTCCTTCTTCTGTTCGCCCCAGCGGGCCGCGTCATCCTGGTATTTCGGGCTAAGCCATTTCTGGCTGGCGACGACCAGGTCATGGTCGAGTTCAGGCACGGCCTTCAGCAAAATTTGCGCCGCTTCCTCGGGATGATCGATGGCGTAATTGTATCCTTTGGACACGGCGCGCATAAACGATTTGACCAGCTCGGGATCGTTTGCGATCGTCTTCTCGTTCGTCACGATCACGGGTGTGTAATAGTCGAGCTTATCCGAGTAGTCTTTGACGTACAGCATATCAAGCGGTTCACCCCGAAGCTCCGCTTCAATGCCGGTCCAGGCGTAAAAGATCCAGGCGAAGTCGATGTCGCGCTTCACGGCGGTGAAGTAGTCGGCATCCCCGATGTTGAGGAATTTGACTTTGCTGACGTCGGCGCCTTCCTGGTCCATGATGGATTTCATGACGGCTTCTTCTACCGGAGAGCCCCATCCGCCGTACGTTTTGCCTTCAAAATCTTTCGGCGATTTGATGTTTTTGCCGGCCGGAGCGGCGAAACCGGAGGTGTTGTGCTGAATGACGGCCGCGATCGATACGAGCGGAACGCCTTGCATCCGGCTTTGCGTGACGTTCTCCTGCACGCTGACGCCAAACGGCACCTCACCGGAAGCGACCATAGCTTCTGCGCCGCCGGCGCCCGGGAGCACGATATCCACGTTCAGGCCTTCCTCCTTAAAATACCCCAGTTCTTTGGCGACGTATAAGCCGGTGTGGTTCGTATTGGGGCTCCAATCGAGCACGAGCTTAACGCCGCGCGGCGCCTTGGCCCCTCCATTGTCCGCGGCGGCACCCGCGGCTGGATTGCCTTCGCTGCCGCCGCCAGCTTGGCCGCCGCAGCCGGCCAGAACCAGCAGGAGGCAGGATAGGACCGCCACGAGGGAAGCCCGCATGTTTTTCTTCACAGCAAATTCTCTCCCTTTTTATCGTTAAATTTCCGCAGTTTGTTCATTTATAACCTGGATACGTCCGAAAGCTTCCGGACGTCAGGTCCGGACAACAAAAAAACGTCCCGGTCGGGACGCTGATAGGCTGGCGGAATGAAATTCATTAACATGTTTCATCCATAACGCTCCCTACGCTGGCATTATCCAGATCAGGTTAAGGGTCAGTATCTTGATGGGATACAATCTCAGCCGGCCGATTCCAGCACCCCTGAACTATTCAACTGCGGATTTCACTAGTCATTATAATTTCCCGCGGCCCGTCTGTCCAGCTTGGCAAAGGGAATTGGCTTGAAATATCAGGAGATTTGCGTTTTATTTGGTAAACCGTTATAATTAAATCAGCTTATGATTTGAGAACGCAATATTCACACATTGGAAAGAGTGTCACTATATAAATGGAACTTTTTTCAATGTGTGAATTTTTTTAAGATAGGCATCACGCTCTTGGTGCGCCCATTTTGCGCCAGGAGCCGTTTTTATTCAGCTCATATAAGCGGCCTTGGCCGCATGCCGAATTGGTTGACCAACATCCATTTTGAGGAGGAAAAAGATGAGCTACCGTAAAAAACCGCTGGAGGAAATTCCCGAGGAGAACACGCCGGTCTGGTCTTGCATCAGTGAGGATTGCAATGGCTGGATGCGGGATAATTTTACGTTTGACTATACGCCGGTGTGTCCGTTATGCTCTTCTGAAATGGAGAAGGGGATGAAGATGCTGCCTCAACTGAAGAACCCCACATTCGATCCGAGAACGTCTTCTTAAGCGTAATCCGATAAATACCTTGCTTGCCCCAAACAGCCGCATTCGCCCCAAAGCGAATGCGGCTGTTTGCCGTTTTGCGGCAACCGGGAGAAAAAGATTGCATCTCTATTTAAAATCTAATATGTTGGAGGTACTACACGAAAAACAACCAGAAGGGGGGAATTGCCCGCCTATGCATGGAAATTACAAGGTGGCATCACAGGTTTTCGACATTCCCTCCGGAAGCAAGCAAAGAAAATTCGCGGTTTTTCTGGCCATTTTGATCGTGGCCGTATCGATAGCGGCGATTTCGCTCGGCATAAGAAATTCGCCCGGGTTGGAGCTTTTTTTTGCCGCTGCCATCGCTTGGCTTATATTCGGGGATCTGCTGACCGCTTTTATCGCCTACAGCCAATACCGGGCGTCCGGGATTCCGTCGCTGCTGGTATTATCCTGCACCTACCTGTTTACCGGAATCATTACCACCGCGCATATTATTACGTTTCCGGGGCTGTTTTCCGATGCCTGGTATTTCGGCGAACGCAGTCAGGCTGCGGGATGGTTGTGGGTGTTTTGGCACAGCGGATTTTCTTTGGGGATTTTGCTGTACGTTTTCACGCAATCGATATGGCCGAAGCCAATCGAGAAAAAAGAGCATATTTTCAATTGGGGCGTGGCGGGCATTTCGTTTACTTTGCTGCTTGCGCTTGGCTTTATTGAATTGTCGGTCCTTGGAGAGGGGACGCTGCCCGAAATTATAGGCCATGGCGATTACCGGCAGTTAAATTCGTCCGGGCTTGGCCCTGCCGTATGGCTGCTGAACCTGGCGGCACTGCTAGTGATGGCCTGGAAAAACAAAGGCCACACGGTGCTGCACTTGTGGCTGACGGTGGCGATCGTTGCGCTTATGATGGACGTGACGCTGACCTTGCTGGCCGGCACCCGGTTTTCGCTCGGCTGGTACATGGCCAAAATCAACTCGGTCATTGCGGCAATGGTCGTAATCTGCTCGGTGGTGAACGAGGTGAACCGGCTGTTTATCCGGCTTTCGGAACAGCACCGGCAATTGATTGAGTCCGGCTTCGAGCTGGAGAAAGCCAACGAGAAATTAACCCGGCTGACCCAGTTGGACGGATTGACCGAAATTCCGAACCGCCGCCGTTTTGATGAGATTTTGTCTCGGAAAATGGTCTCGCCGGGGGATAGATCGGCGCCCTTGTCGTTGCTTATCATCGATGTGGATTGCTTTAAAGCCTACAATGATCACTATGGGCATCAGGGTGGAGACGAGGTGCTGCGTTCCATCGCCCAAACGATCCACAAACGGGTGCAAGCGCTGGGCGGGTTTGCGGCGCGTTACGGCGGGGAGGAGTTTGTCGTGATCTTGACGGATTGCGGTGCCCGCGAAACCCGGAATATAGCGGAGAAGCTTCGCAGGGCGGTGTCCGGGTTGGCCATCCCCCATGAAGTTTCCGCGATTTCCGGGTGCGTCACGATCAGCATCGGGGGCTGCTGCATATCGCCGCTTGATCCGGTGAGCGGGCAGGAATTGATCGGCTGCGCCGACCGCTGCTTGTACAAAGCGAAGGAGGCGGGCCGCAACCGGTCTGTGGTTGAAGACTGGACGGACTCGCAGCCCGCGGAGCTTTAATTGGAATTGGAAGGGCTGTCAGGGCCTGCCGTCATGGCGCGGTATTGCTTCAGCATAAACAGCCGCCAGCGGATAATCATCCCGTAGGCCAGCAGAAAGAAAACGGCGCCGGTCTGAAGCACGGAGATATATTGCTCCACCGCTTCGTGAAGCAGCATGCGCACAGCGAGCAGGCCGATCAGAATAAAAATAAAGCTGCGCGAGCGCTGGGCATAGACCTGGCCGTCCACCTTCTCGAATTTCGTGGTCCGGATGAGCGGATAGGAGAACAGCAGCCAGCCGAGCGCAAAGGCGATGATCCCCCAAGTGACGGGAATATGCGTCTCGGGAACGACGAACATCATAAACCCGGTCGTCATGCCGAGCGGGGGAATGATGATTTTCTGGATCGTCACGGGCCGGCGGCTCGCCTTAAGGCGGATAAACAGCACGGCTACCGCCATGAACAAGGCGCCGAAAGTAAAGGCGATTTGCAGGTAAGAAGGGTTTATCGCATTCATGGGAGATCCCTTTCTATATAAAGAAGTGATTGGTGGACAAAACTAAATATTTGTTAATAGTATTTCGCGAGAACATTATAACATAATCGGCCACTCATGTTTCAAACCTGCCAACGCAGAGGGGGAAGAAAAATGAATAGCGAATTCACGGTTGCGGTCCATTGCCTGTTGTTTCTGGACAACAAAGAGGAGCAAATGGCCAACAGCGAGCAGATCGCCTGCAGCGTCGCAACCCATCCGGCCCGTGTGCGTAAAGTGCTTAGTGCGCTGCGGAAGCACGGTTTGGTGACAACGAAGGAGGGCGTCGGCGGAGGATACCAGCTCAATACGGAACTTGCACGGGTGACTTTGGGCGACTTGTACCGAATGTTTGCACGCGGTTCGCTGCATCCGGGCTGGTGCTCCGGCAGCGAGGAGTCCTCCTGTCAAGTAGCTTCCAATATGCACAACGTCATGGATCGGATCTTTACCGGCGGGGAGCAGCGGCTGGAGTCGTATTTCGATGATCTTTCCCTGGCGGAGGTCAAACGGATGCTGGATGAAGCCGACAGCCAGGCCGGAAGAGAGCATTGTACGGGTAAGTATAAGGATATGAAGGATCTGTTGGAAGCGCGGAAAGCCAAGGGAGGAGTGCTGAGGTGAGTATTTTCGATCGAACGGATTCCCGGTTGTTTTACGCAGGATCTTATGCGGAGCTGGGCGACCCGGGGATATATTTATGCGAACTGGACCTGCGGAGCGGCGCCATGCGTATTCTCAGGCAAACTGACGGGATTGTGAACCCTTCTTTCTTAGTCGCGGATACGGATGCACGGCGGCTTTATGCGGTCAGCGAGCAGAGCGAAGGGAAAGTGGTCAGTTTCGCGATCGATCCGGGGGACGGCGGATTAACGAAGCTGAACGAGCTTCCGACGCTGGGGGCGGATCCCTGCCATCTTGCGCTGGCTAAAGCCGGTGAGGGCTGGCTGCTCGCCTCCAACTATTCCAGCGGCAATGTGATCAGCTTTGCGCTGGGCGAAGACGGAGCGCTGGCGGGGATGCGATCGAACGTTCAGCACGAAGGCGGCGGCGTTCATCCGGAACGCCAGGATGGCCCCCATGCGCACAGCGCCGTTCCCAGCCGGGACGGGAAGTATATTTGCGCCTCCGATCTGGGGATCGACCGGATCGTGATTTACCGGCTGGAGGACGGAGAGCTTGTGAAGCACGGGGAGGCACGGCTGCCGGACGGCTCCGGCCCGCGCCATTTTGTCATTCATCCTTCCGGGCGGTACGCCTACGGGATGAACGAATTAAACAATACGCTGACTGTATACGCTTACGATCTGGATAAAGGACGCCTGGATCCATTGGAGCATGTCAGCACCTTGCCCGGGGATTTCCGGGGCGAGAACTATCCGGCCGACATTCACCTGTCGCCGGACGGCCGCTTCCTGTATGGCTCCAACCGTGGACACAACAGCCTCGTCCGCTTCCGCGTCGATCCGGCCAGCGGCAAGCTTGGCGACCCGGAGTGGATCGGGACCGGCGGGAACTGGCCGCGGAACTTCGCCGTGCTGGACGGCTACGTACTCGTGGCGAACCAATACAGCGGCAATATCGTGGCATTCCGGCGGGATGCCGAAACGGGCACGCTGTCGCCTGCCGGCCAGGAGCTGGCCATCGCCAAGGTCTCTTGCATCGAGCCGCTGAAGCTGGGGCCGCTGTAGAGGCAGGGCCCGACCGGGAAGAATGCGGGGCGCGTATTTCGTTTGCGCGCCTTTTCGCGTCCCTCTTCACGCCCTCTCCTTACGCGCCCCCGTTTGACATAGCGGTAATTTATGGCGTTATTTTTCCCGATTTGAGCTGTATTGTTGAATAGCGGAAAAAAATGTCGCTATGTGCTCGGAAACGGGCTGAAATCAAGCAAATATACGTGTCGGACGAAGAATAGCGGTAAAAAATTCCTCTATTTTCCCGCTGACCGTGAAAAGCGAGATATAGCGACATTTTATACCGCTATTGTGGTTGCCACTATGTTTTGATCCGGCCGCTCTCTCCAACCCGGCTGTCCCCTAAGCGAACCTGACCAAATCCGACCACATCAAATCCGACCACACCTGCTAACCACATATACTATTTCTAGCCACGCTTTTCCTGGTACGCATACATGCGCAACGCTGAAGATCCTCCCATGCCAAACTCCACATTTCACCGAATATCCAGCCCCCATTTTGCGGCTCGTTCATTCGTCTTACGCAATATAAGGGGACCTTATAAATAATTTGGTTTTTTTGAATAAAATGTTTGACAATTTTAGGCCCCCGATAATAAAATAACACCATAGCATACTAAACAGGTAGGAATAATTTAAAATGTTCTAACCGTACGGGCGGAGGAACGCTCTATTGCCTTGGCAGACACGGGTAGCGGCTCGGTTTGACCGTAGGGATGGGAGCGTTTCTCCGCTTCCTCCTTTTAGGGGGACCTGCGGTATGAAGCCTGCCGGCAGTGTAAGGAAAAATATCAAGAGAGCAAGGGGAGTGATACGATGATCAAACTGTGGAAGCAAGGGGTTCTAATGAGTTTGGTGCTGGCGATGCTGACGGTGGTGACGGCCTGCTCGGCGGATAACAAGCGGGGCGAGGAGGCCAGCGCGCAAGCCGGTTCTTCAGGCAGCGGGGAGAAGCTTAAGGAAGTGGAGCTGCTGAACGTATCCTACGACCCGACCCGGGAGCTATATGAAAAATACAACGCAGCATTTGCCGCTTATTGGGAGAAAGAGAAGGGTCAAAAAGTCACGATCAAGCAGTCGCACGGCGGCTCGGGCAAACAGAGCCGGGCGGTGATCGACGGTCTGGGGGCGGACGTGGTAACGCTGGCGTTAGGTTACGATATTGACGCCATTCAGCAAAGCGGCCAGATCAATGAGGGCTGGCAGCAGAAATATGAACATAACAGTTCTCCTTATACCTCGACGATTGTGTTTTTGGTACGCAAAGGCAATCCGAAAGGGATTAAGGACTGGGACGATCTGATCAAAGACGGGGTGGAAGTCATTACGCCGAACCCGCAAACCTCGGGGGGCGCCCGTTGGAACTACCTGGCGGCATGGGGATACGCCCTGCACCATAATAATAACGATGAAGCCAAAGCGCAGGAATTCGTCAAGAAACTGTTCCAGCACGTCCCTGTTCTGGACAGCGGCGCCCGCGGAGCGACGACGACCTTCGTTGAACGCGGACTGGGCGATGTGCTGCTCGCCTGGGAAAATGAAGCCTGGCTTTCCGTAAAAGAACTCGGACCGGACAAATTCGATATCGTTTATCCATCGGAAAGCATCTTGGCCGAACCTCCCGTAGCGGTGGTGGACAAAAACGCCGACAAACACGGAACCCGGGAAGTCGCCGAAGCATACCTGAAATATTTGTACACGGAGGAAGGACAGACGATCGCGGCGGAAAATTATTACCGTCCGACGCTGGACAGCGTAAAAGCCAAGTTTGCCGACCAGTTCCCCGATATCAAGCTGTTTACGATTGACGAGGAGTTTGGCGGATGGGCGGAAGCGCAGCAGAAACATTTTAGCGATGGAGGCATTTTCAGCCAGATTTACGTACCTCAATAACCGGCCGTTCCAAGCGGAGGATCAGGTTCCGGGAGAGACGCCGCACGTTGCGTTAGCCTCTCTTTGGCCTGAATAGGAGAAAGGATGAAGTAACATGCACAGTAGCGCCACGAAGCGCGGAGTACTGCCCGGATTCGGGTTGACCATGGGATACAGTGTGCTTTATTTGAGCTTGATCGTGCTGATCCCGCTCTCCGCCTTGCTGCTGAATTCTACGGGACTTACCTGGGAAAAGTTTTGGGATGTCGCTACGGATCCGCGGGTATTGGCCTCTTATCGGGTCAGCTTTCTGACCGCAGCGGCCGCCGGCCTGATCGATGCCGTGCTGGGGCTGCTGCTGGCTTGGGTGCTTGTCAGATATGATTTTCCCGGAAAAAGACTGTTTGACTCCATGATCGATCTGCCATTTGCGCTGCCCACCGCGGTGGCCGGAGTATCGCTGACGGCGATCTACTCGTCGAACGGCTGGATCGGCTCCTTGCTTGAGCCGCTGGGCATCCGCATCGCGTTTACGCCGATAGGGATTACGCTGGCGCTGATGTTTATCGGCATCCCGTTTGTCGTCCGGACGGTGCAGCCGGTGCTTCAGGACCTCGACGCGGAGGTGGAGGAGGCCGCGGCCACCCTAGGCGCCAGCCGGTTCCGCACGTTTCGGTCGGTTGTGCTGCCGGAACTGTTGCCGCCGCTGCTCACCGGGTTTGCGCTGGCTTTTTCCCGCGGTATCGGGGAGTATGGCTCCGTCGTTTTCATTTCCGGCAACATGCCGATGAAGACGGAAATCGCCCCGCTGCTCATCATGTCGAAGCTGGAGCAGTTCGACTACGCCGGCGCAACGGCGGTGGCGCTGATCCTTCTGCTCATCTCGTTCGTGCTGCTGCTGCTGATTAACTCGCTGCAGCGCCGGATGCGCAAAACCGCGAGATAAAAGGACCAAACAGGATGATTTAAGCATGGAGGAGGAAATCATATGGCGGGTTCTGTACCATTAGCTGCCCATAAGCCTACTGCGCCCGGCCGCCAGTCCCGAAAAGGATCGGGCGCCGTAAAATGGGTGCTGATCACCCTTGCGGCGCTGGTGCTGATCTGGTTGATCGTGCTGCCGCTGGCCGTTGTAATCACGGAAGCCCTCAAAAAGGGCTGGGGTGTTTACGTGGAAGCCATCCGCGATCCCGACGCCTTGTCGGCGCTGCGGTTGACGCTGCTCGTTGCCTTGATCACCGTTCCGCTGAACACGATTTTTGGCGTGGCGGCCGCATGGGCGATTACCAAGTTCAATTTTCGCGGCAAGCAGGTGCTTGTGACGCTGATCGACTTGCCTTTTGCCGTTTCCCCCGTCATCGGCGGCCTCATTTACGTGCTCGTCTACGGGGTTCACGGCTGGTTTGGGCCATGGCTGCAGGAGCATGATATTACGATTATTTTTGCACTGCCGGGCATCATTTTGGCGACCTTGTTCGTGACTTTCCCATTTGTTGCCAGGGAATTGATTCCGCTCATGGAGGATCAGGGGCAGCAGGAGGAAGAAGCTGCGGTTACGCTGGGGGCGCGAGGTTTTCGGATTTTCTGGAAAGTGACGCTGCCGAACATCAAATGGGGGCTGCTGTACGGCATTATTTTGTGCAATGCGAGAGCGATGGGGGAATTTGGCGCCGTGTCCGTCGTATCCGGCCATATCCGGGGAGAAACCAACACGCTGCCGCTGCACGTGGAAATTTTGTATAACGAATACCAGTTTTCCGCATCGTTTGCGGTGGCCTCCCTGCTGCTGCTGCTGGCGCTCGTCACGCTGCTGCTCAAAGGCTGGTTTACGCGCAAAAGCAGCCACTAAAACAAGGCGTGAGTCTCAAGATTCGCTAAAGAACAGGAGGGCGATACAAATGGCAAGACCACTAAAGGTAGACGATGTCTGGTTGGAACGAATTGCCGGTCTGTTGGGTGGAATGGAATTCGGCTCTCTGAACATCGTCGTTCATGAGGGGCAGATCGTTCAAGTCGAACGCACGGAACGAAAGCGGTATGAACTAAGCTCGGGCAGCTCGGGCAGCTCGGCCGGCTCGGCCAGAACTGCCAAGTCGTCCCGCCAGGCAGTCAAGTCTTTACGCGAATCGGGTTCCGTGCCGAACTGAATATTATTAAACAACCCCGCTCCAGGCAGCGAAGGCTCTGCGCCGTGCTGTTTTTGGAGCGGGGTTTTGTTGTTTTTTTAGATGCCAGAAAGTATAAACTTCATGGGAGCGGGTGCCTGATATCGCAAGAAAAGTTACCTCTAAGCTTCTTATACACGTCCTATACGTATCTTTTGCTCGTCGCCTGTTTATGCTGCAGCCAACTGCAAAAGTGCAGTTCATATGGCGTGATTTCCCTCTCGGAGGCGAATGAAATGCAAAAGTGCATCTATTTGGAGTTGATATGGAAAAATATGGTCATAAAGGCGGTGGTGAAATGCACTTTTGCAGTTCGAGTGACCATTTCGGGGCGTTTTGACAAAAATCGCCTGCACTTTTGCATTTCGCGGCGTTTCGGGGCATTTCGCGGAATTTTCGCTTGCGGCCCGGCTCCAACGGCGTCCTCCGACGGTTCCCGATGCGACAAGCGCCGGGAATGTGAGCGTTGCGCCAAGAACTACGCGACGTTAGTGCGCATTTCTCCCGGGAACAACACGCTTAGCGCTCGGGAGCCCGGACGTCAAGCGACTATCAGTCCCGCGGTTCGTCGTTCTTTTTGGCGTCCGGGTGGCCGCCGTCGCTGCCGTCGCCTGAAGCTGCCGATGGATGGCCGACATATGGGCGCGATTTCCGCGGTTTGCGGCCGTTCAGGCGGTAACCCCAGCCGAAAAGCAGCAGCTGCAGGCCCAGAATATAAGGAGCAAACATGTACCCGGCGAGATGGAACAAGGCCAATACGGCGATCAGCGCGGCAAGAATCCGGGCGAGCGTCGAGCTTGCGTTTTTGCGGCGGAGGCTCATCGCTGCCGGATAAAATACCCCCAGCGCTAACCAGGTTGAAACGAGTTGGATCCATGACGCCCAATAGCGCCAGCGGTCAGGCCCTTCGCCCGTTGCCGCGGTGAACTCGTCCACCAGCCGCAGCAGCCATAAGAACGTGAAAAACAACCCGGCCGCAAAAAGAAACGGCAGCGAGGGGCGAAAATAACGCCACAGCCATTGCCCCCATCCCGGCTGCTCCATCTGGCGCAGCAGCTTGTCCCGTTCGGCGATCAACTGCTCGCTTTCCCTTTCCAGCGTCTTCAGCAGCAGTTCAAGCCGGGCGGCGTCGCCGTCGGCAGCGTAGGCCGAAACTTGTGCCAGCGCGTTTTCCGTAGCGTAAGGAGCGGCGCGCAATGCCAGCAATTTGTTCAACAACAAGCGTTTTCCCGCCCCCGAGAGAACGGGTTTGTCCAAAGCACGCATCAACGCCGCGATCGCGGCCGAGTACAATTCCAGGCTGTTTTTCAAATGCTCCAGCCGTTTATGTTCTTCAAACGCCGCTCTGCGGCGGGCGGTCCCGTACAACCAGAGAAAAATCACGAGCGCCAGGAAGGCGGTTACAGCGGCCCCCTGGTGCAGCCGAAACCAAGTCAACCATTCCGAAAAGGACACCGTGATCCCCCTTTCCATTTTCCTCTTTCCACTATTGCACAGGAGCATGGCGAATTTCAAGGCGCTTCGTCAAAAAAACGGCAATTCCCGGAAATTGAGGGTGAAGTCTGAAAAGCAAAATGTTATACTTGGTAGCTGACGATAGGAGCAGGCGGTGTTTTTTTGCGGTTATCGGAAGGAGTGTACATATGAAAGTGAACCGGGAGATCCGGGTCATCAGGGACGTACCGAGCGTACAAGATTACGTCAGGCTCAGGGAGCAAGCGGGATTAAGCCCTCGCAGCGCGGAAGGAGCGGAGGTCGGATTAAGAAATTCGCTGTTCGCCTTATCGCTGTACGATCCGGAAGGATTGGCCGGGATGGGACGGGTGATCGGTGATGGGGGCTGTTTTATGCAGATCGTTGATATCGCCGTTCGCCCGGATGCCCAAGGACAAGGTCTGGGAAACAGGATCATGCGGGAAATCGTCGGTTTCTTGGAGACAAGCGCGCCGCCGCTGACCTATGTGAGCCTGATCGCCGA
Organism: Paenibacillus lacisediminis; assembly: GCF_046567315.2. NCBI lineage: Bacteria > Bacillati > Bacillota > Bacilli > Caryophanales > Paenibacillaceae > Paenibacillus > Paenibacillus lacisediminis. The sequence goes on from NZ_JBKIAX020000008.1 coordinate 14,420, forward strand.
TCCGCCGGCGGACCGCTTATACCGGAAGTTTGGTTTTGAATATACGGCGCCTCAGTCGCACGGCATGTTTATGCGGATCGGCAACCGGGCGTAAAATATTAAGAAAGGCCTGCTCAGCACAGAATTTGCTTATCGGCCATTCTCGCGCGCATCATACGCCGGTTTAGCACCAACGTTGCGCATCGTGGTCAGCATTTCTGCAAGTCGTCAAGGAAAAATGATCAGCAAAGGAGATGCAGTTTTGACAACGATCGTTATCGAAATTTTTCTAATCGCCATATTGGCGGGGATCGTGGGCTCGATTCTGGGCCTTGGCGGGGGCATTATCGTTACGCCGGCGCTCACCCTGCTGTTTGGCGTCGACATCAACCATGCGATCGGGGCGAGCATTATATCCGTCATCGCCACGTCCAGCGGTTCGGCGGTGGCTTACCTGCGCGACCGGATCACCAACTTGCGGGTCGGCATGTTTCTGGAAATCGCCACGACCGTCGGGGCAATCACGGGGGCTTTTATCGGAGCGTTGATCGCACCGCGGATTTTATTTTTCATTTTTGCCCTGCTGTTGCTGTATTCGGCTTATTCCATGATCAAAAAAGGCAAGCAGGAAGTGCCGGAGGGCGTCCGGCTCCATCCCGTCGCGAGGAAGCTGGGGCTGCAGGGAGAGTATTACGACAAAGCGATCGGCAAAAGCGTAGCTTATAACATCGACCGGGTCTATGAAGGCTTCGGAGTCATGTACGGGGCGGGCGTCGTTTCCGGATTGCTTGGGATCGGCAGCGGCAGCTTTAAGGTGATGGCGATGGACGTGTTTATGAAAATGCCGCTGAAGGTGTCCACGGCCACCAGTAATTTTATGATGGGGGTCACGGCGGCGGCCAGCGCGGGCATTTATTTGCTGCGCGGAGACATCATTCCGACCATTTCCGCCCCGGTGGCGCTGGGCGTTCTCGTCGGGGCCACCGTAGGGTCGCGGATCATGCAGCGGCTGAAAAGCAAAACGATCCGCAAGCTGTTTATTCCGGTTATGATTTATATCGCCTGCCAAATGATTTACCAAGGATGGAGGGGTTAATATGAACGAAGGCCATCCTGCGGAAAAAAACCGCGCCATCGAAGCGGAAATTGTCGTCAGCAAAATGCTGCGGATCGGCGTCATCCTGGCCGCCGCCGTGATCATCGCCGGCTTGCTGCTATTTTTGGTGACGGGAAACACTGGCTATCCGGGAGACACGTTCCCGACCAGTTTTGGGGACATCGCTAGCGGGCTGGTCGCCTTGAAATCGGCCGCTATCATTCAGACAGGGCTGCTGCTGCTGATCCTGACCCCGGTGCTCCGCGTGTTTGTTTCGCTGTTTGTGTTTTTGGCGGAAAAAGATTACCTCTTCGTGCTGATCACGGCGATCGTTTTCGTCATTTTGATCATCAGTTTTTTACTCGGCAAAGCAGGCTAAAGGAAATGGGCAAGAGCGGCCAGTTGAACGGCACCGCGAACATATAAACTGGCTAAGCTCCTGGCAGAAGCGCCGGGAGCTTTTTTTAAAGATTATAGGATCTATAAAATTTCGGTCATGGTAGAGGGCGAGGCGCAGGTAGAGAGGGGGGAGAAGCGGAATCTGGGGCTAAGGTACACCAGAGCCGTTATTTGAGGAAAATTGGAGGTTTGCAAAATGTAAACGGACACAAACGACCTTATTTACCTCAAACCGGCCTGGAAGAACTAGTTTAGAGCAGAATAGGGTCATGTGAGTCCGTTAGGCTGGGAAATACCCGGGAAATGGGCGGATAAGGTCGCTGGTGTCCGTTAGAACAACGTCCACTGGATGTAGACTAGAATGGAAACTTGATGACCAATACAGTGGCTTGATTGGATAATTCCAATAGATGAGGCTTAGCAAGGCGCAAAACGAGCAATTCGAGCGAAATCTATTGGATTTTTCCAATGAGCGATCCGTGGAAAAGGGAGTTTCAACAAATTGTATTGGAAATATCCAGTGTGGCTCCATAATAGACTCTCTAAAAGCAAATCCACTTTATTGGACACTATACAGCAGGAAGCGGTCGGGGAACCACAAATCTTGGCGGTATCGGGGCAGGCGGTGTTTTGAACTGCCTTTTTGGGATGATTATAATAAGAGCAGCCGATTAGGGTTGACGACAAGCGTAGAGAGGACGGAATAGATACCAATGAACATCGCATTGTTTGGAGCCAGTGGAACGATTGGAAAAAGTATTTTGGCCGAAGCGCTGCGGCGCGGCCATGACGTGACGGCGGTGGTGCGCGATCCGTCGCGGCTTGCCGAAGCGGACCTGCAGGAAACGGGGGCGGGAGCGGCGAAAGGCAAACATGGAACGCTGCGCGTGATCGAAGGGGATATTTTGATGCCTGATTCCATTGCCAAGGCGGCGGAGGGGCAGGATGTTGTCATCAGCGCTTATGGGCCGCGCTTTGGGGATGAGGACGAGATGCAGGAGGCGACGCGCTGCCTGATCGAAGGGACAAGACGCGGCGGCGCCCGCAGGCTGATCGCCGTGGGAGGCGCGGGAAGCCTTGAGGTAACGCCGGGCGTCCGGCTGATGGATACGCCGGAGTTTCCGGAGGAGATTCGTCCGCTGGCCCGGGCGCACAACGAGGCGCTGGCGTTGTATCAAGCCTCTGACCTGGACTGGACGGTAATTTGTCCGCCTGCAGTCATTGAACCCGGCATACGGACGGGGCAGTTCCGGATAGGTTTGGATCGTTTGATCACGGATGAACGGGACCAAAGCCGGATCACCGTCGAAGATTATGCGGTGGCGCTGCTGGACGAGGTCGAAGATCCGCAATTCCCGGGCGCACGGTTTACCGTTGCTTATTAAGAGAGGAACTAGTTAAAGCTTTTTAGCGCGGTATGGAGATCGGACTGTATGGTTAGGTGTAAGCGTGGATTGGTGAAGAGAAGACGAATTGGGAGAAGTTTGTACATAACGGCAAAGTCGGTAAGGCATGTCAGCGATTTGTAGTAATATCGGAGAAGGTAGCCGGTTCCGGTGTTAACGAAATGACGTTGGATAGGAAGGGAGGAGCAGGAATGAGATTTGTGACATCGGAGCAAATGCGGGAGATTGACCGGCATGCGATTGTACAGATGGGGATTCCAGCGGTCGCATTAATGGAAAACGCCGGACGGGCGATCGCCGAAGAGGTGCTGGCCTTTTGCCGGAAGCGCCGGCAACAGCTCGGTGAATGGCCCGCACGGAGAGGGGAAAAGGCTGCTGAACGAATTTGCGATGACGGCTGGGATGTTTGCGAGAACAAGCCCTTGCAGGCATTTGGTACGGACGTCCACGAGAGTGGGGCCAGACAGGGAGACGGAGATTACGCTCGCGTTCATCGGCTTGGACGGGCTGGGGGATCGGATGTCCACATGTGCGGGTCCTTACAGGCAGACGGACGGCATGGACGAAGCGTGTTTGAGGGCCGTGAGCCGTCTTTTGGGCTGGTTTCCCCTAACGCCGGGGGGTTCGGCGAACTGGGCGCGACGGGCGGGTATCCGGAGCATTGGCTGATCCTGGTCGGCAAAGGGAACAACGGCGGCGACGGCCTGGTGTGCGCCCGGCATTTGGCCGAAGCGGGCGTAACGGTAAGCCTGCTGTACGCCGAGGCGCCGGAAAAGCTCGGCGGCGAAGCGGCGCTGCAGCAGCGCATTGCGGAAGCGCTGGGGCTTGCGGGCGCGGCGTACGCTCCCGGTGCCGTGGCGGCGGCCCGATCCCGGGGCGTAACCGGGATCGTTGATGCGCTGCTCGGCACGGGCGCCAAAGGCGCGCCGCGCGGCGTTTACGCCTCCCTGATCCGGGAGGCGAACGAAAGCGGGCTGCCGATCGTTGCAGCCGACATCCCCAGCGGGTTGGACGCCGATACGGGCGAAACGTACGACCCGTGCATCCGGGCCCGGATTACGGTGTGCCTCGCCTTTTTGAAGGCGGGGTTGACCCAGTATCCGGGGGCGAAGGCAGCGGGGGATGTGATCGTCCGCTATATCGGCATCCCCCGGGAGCTGCCGCAGGGCATGGCGGCAGCAGGGGTTGTCCTCACCGGGGAGACGCTGCGCGGCGAGCTCGGTGTGGATCCGGGCCTGCGGCGCGAAGCCTACGGCCATAAGGGCACGTACGGGCACGTGCTGCTCGCTGCGGGCAGCCTGCCGCTGAGCGGCGCCGGCCTGCTCGCCGCCAAAGCCGCGCTCCGCGCCGGCTGCGGGCTGGCCACGTGGGCGCTGCCGGCGGCGCTGCTGCCGCATGTGCTCGGGGCCGTGCCCGAGCTGATGCTGGCGCCGGCCGCCAGCGGCGACGCCGGCGCCTGGAACGAAGCCGCAGCAGACGAAGTGCTGCGGCTGCTGGCGGCGCGCGACGTGCTCGCCGTCGGCCCGGGGCTGGGGCGCTTCCCGGGCGAGGACGCCTTCCTGCGCGCCTTATGGGAGGGCGCTCCGCGTCCCCTGGTGGTGGACGCGGACGCCCTCAACATCCTCGCCGCAGCCGGCGGCCTCGCGGCGTGGAAGCGCCGGGACGCGGCGACGATCCTGACGCCGCATCCCGGCGAAATGGCCCGGCTGGCCGGGCTGCCGACGGCCGAGGTGCAGCGGGACCGCATCGGCCTGGCGCGCCGCTTCGCCGAGCAGCACGGCGTCACGCTCGTGCTGAAGGGCGCGCGCACCGTCGTGGCGGCCCCGGACGGCCGCGTTTTCGTCAACCTCACCGGGCACCCCGGCATGGCAACCGGGGGATCGGGGGACGTGTTGACGGGCATTATCGCCGGGCTGCTGGCCCAAGGCCTGGACGCCGTTCAGGCAGCGGCGCTTGGCGTGTACCTGCACGGCCTCGCCGGCGAACGCGCCGCGGCCGCCAGGCCCGGGTCTCCCGCTTCTTTGCTGGCCGGGGACATCATCGAAGCGCTGTAAGCGGCTTGGCCGCCCGGCTCTTGGCCCTGGTCCCTTCGGGAATTCACCCGGATATGGCGATAAATACCACGGTAATTGCACAGCCCGGCCATGGCGATGCAAAGTCACGGCATCGCCCAACCGGGATAGAGGAAGTAGAATTGCCGCGGCATCTCCTACCCCGGACACAGCGAAAGAAAGTCCATGGCAGCGCCTACCCGGACACAGCGAAAGGAAGTCACGGCAGGTAGCCCACCCCGAATATATAGCGGTAAAAAACGTCGCTATTTCTGACTTTTTACTGGACTGGCGCAAGATAAGGGACTTTTATGGCGTTATTTACCCGGTGAAGGCGGGAAAAGTTAATTTTCTCCGGGAGCGGAGATAGATAAGCACATAAAATACCGCTATTTTGAGCGGATAGTTAAATTCCGGAAATTAGCGCCATAAAATGCCGCTATTTCTGGCAGAACCGTGAGAATGCCAACTTTAAGGTTAAGGACGCCCCCGGAGGGCGCCCCCAACGTCCCTTTTTCTAGGCCGTTACCATGTCGCCGCCGTTGACGTGTACGGTTTCACCGGTGACGTAAGAGGAGTCGTCGCTGGCCAGGTACACGTAGGCGGGAGCCAGTTCGTACGGCTGGCCGGCACGGCGGATCGGGGTGTCCGTTCCGAACGTCGCGACCTCCTCGGCGGAGAAGCTGGAGACGATAAGCGGCGTCCAAATGGGGCCGGGGGCGACGGCGTTGACGCGGATGCCGCAATCGATCAGGGAAAGGGCCAGGGAACGGGTGAACGAAACGACCGCTCCTTTGGTGGCGGAGTAATCGATCAGCGTTTTGTGCCCTTTGTAAGCGACGATGGAAGCGGTATTGATGATCGAGCAGCCGCGCCGGAGGTGGGGCAGGGCGGCTTGCACGAGGAAAAAGTACGGGAAAATGTTCGTTTGAAACGTCTGATACAGCTGCTCTTCAGAGATGTCGGCGATACTGCGCTGCGGGTACTGAACACCGTGGTTGTTGACCAGGACATCGAGCCGCCCGAAGTGGCGCATCGTCTCGTGGATGACCCGCTCGCAGTTCGCTTTGCGGCGCAGATCGATTTCGATGAGCAGGCAGCGCCGCCCCAGCGCTTCAATTCTTCTTTTCGTTTCCTCCGCATCGGAGGTTTCCCATAAGTAAGGGATGACCAGGTCCGCCTCTTCCTTGGCAAACGCCACTGCCACGGCGCGTCCGATGCCGCTGTCGCCGCCGGTCACGACGGCCACTTTTCCCCGCAATTTGCCGCTGCCGCGGTATTCGGGATTGTCGAAAATCGGCCGCGGATGCATTAAGCTTTCCAGACCGGGCTGCTTTGCCTGATGCTGCGGCGGAAAAGCGATGGGCTGCTCCTCGCAGACCGTTTTTTTGCCGATATACGGATACACGGGATTCATGATTACGAACAGGCCCCTTCCTGAAAACGGTAATTTTGCTTCATCGTATGCAACCGCCTATGGGGATGTGCCCAGACGCCGCCCGAAGCGCCGGAGTAGCTTTCATTGACTTTTACTTAAAATATTGATAGCATCTTTTTAAAACATAGCAGGTTCATCGGAATTTGACAGAATTCTTGGTGTGACGGACCGCCTGTTGCGGCAGTATACATAGTGCAACGGGAACTTGTTGCGACAGTACACTTGTTGCGACAGTACACTTGTTGCGACAGTACACTTGTTGCGACAGTACACTTGGTGCGGCAGAACACATAGTGCGACAGGCTGTATGGCCTGACGGCGGTACATAAAGGAGAGATCCAACATGGCAAAAGTTACGATTATTAACGGTAGTCCGACGCCGGGGTCCCGGCTGGTGGCCGTCCTTTCTCTGACAGAGGAGCTGCTGGGCAAGGAAGGGTTTGAGGTGCGGCATTTGAATGTCGGCGAGCTGCCGCCGGAAGATTTGATCCATACCAAATTTGAAAGCGCGGCGATCGTCAAAGCCAATGCGATGGTGGCCGAGGCGGATGCCGTGATCGTGGCCAGCCCGGTATACCAGGCCTCATACACGGGTGTGCTCAAAACCTTTCTCGACCTGATCCCGCAAAAGGGCCTGGCTGGCAAAGTCGTATTGCCGCTGTTCATCGGAGGCAGCCTGGCTCACCTGCTGACGATCGATTACGCTTTAAAGCCGGTATTGTCCGTGTTGGGCGCACGTTATATTCTGGGCGGCGTGTATACGGTCGACTCGCAAGTGGTCCGCAAGGAAGAGGGCGGCTTCGAAATTGCCGAGGAGCTAAAGATCCGGCTGGAGGAGAACGTGAAAGAACTGGTGCGGGAAACGAAGCTGCGCCAGCAGTCAACTTGACCTTCCGGTTCATGACACGTGGCCGCGTATCCGGCTTTCTTTGGTTGACATCCTCCCCAAATGATTGTTAAAGTTGTAGCATAATCAATCAAAAATGACACGGGGATGTTACCGCTCGGGCATAACCTGAACGCTCCAGTACGCACCGATCGTGCGGCCGGGGTTGTTCGGGTTTTTTTGTTACGAAGGGTTCGTCCTACAACGCCAGCAACAAGAAAGGAGCATGAACATGACCGGTTTTAGATTCCCGGAAAACTTTTTATGGGGCGGGGCGATTGCCGCAAACCAGGCCGAAGGTGCTTATCTGGAGGGCGGTAAGGGCCTCACCCTGGTGGATTTACTGCCGACGGGGGAGCAAAGAAGAAGCATCATGAAAGGCAACGTTCCGTCGTTTAAGCCGCTGGACGGCGAATTTTATCCGTCCCACGAAGCGATCGATTTTTACCATCGTTACAAAGAAGACATTGCCCTGTTCGCGGAGATGGGCTTTAAGGCGCTGCGCGTCTCGATTTCCTGGGCGCGTATTTTTCCCGCCGGGGAAGACGCCGCTCCAAACGAGGCCGGTCTGAAATTTTACGATGACCTGTTCGACGAACTGCTGAGAAACGGCATTCAGCCTGTCGTCACCCTGGCCCATTTCGATGTGCCGGTGGCCCTGATCGAGAAATACGGCAGCTGGAGAAACCGTAAAATGATCGAGCTGTTCGAAAGATATTCCAAGACCGTGCTGGAACGTTATAAGGACAAAGTGAAGTACTGGATGACCTTTAACGAGATCAATATGCTGCTGCATCTGCCGTTTCTGGGCGCGGGCCTGGTATTTAAGGAAGGCGACAATGTCAAGCAAATTCAATATCAGGCGGCGCACCACCAATTGGTTGCCAGCGCGCTGGCGGTTAAAGCCTGCCATGAATTGATTCCGGACGCCAAAATCGGCTGCATGCTCGCGGCCGGCAGCTTCTATCCGTATACCTGCAACCCGGATGATGTGTATCAGGGCATGGAAAAAGACCGCGAGTCCTACTTCTTCATCGACGTGCAATCACGTGGTGAGTACCCGGGGTACGCCAAGCGCTTTTTCCGCGATCACGGGCTGACCATCGAGATGGAGCCGGGCGATGCGGAGATTCTGAAGGAGCATACGGTCGATTACATCGGCTTCAGCTACTACTCCAGCCGCACGACAAGCACGGATCCCGAAGTGAACAAAAAAATGACGAGCGGCAATGTGTTCGGCTCCGTCGCCAACCCTTATCTGGACAAATCCGAGTGGGGCTGGACCATCGATCCGCTCGGCCTGCGCATTACGGCCAACCAATTGCACGACCGTTACCAGAAGCCGCTGTTCGTGGTGGAAAACGGGCTTGGTGCGCATGACGAGGTCACTCCGGAAGGAGAAGTGAACGACGACTACCGGATCGACTACCTGAAGCGCCATCTGGCCGAGCTGGGCGAAGCGATCCAGGACGGGTGCGAAATCCTCGGCTATACGTGCTGGGGGCCGATCGACATCGTCAGCGCCTCCTCCGGCGAAATGAGAAAACGTTACGGCTACATCTACGTGGACCGGGACAATGAGGGCAAGGGCACGCTGAAACGGATCAAAAAGAAAAGCTTCGGCTGGTACAAAAATGTCATCCAATCAAACGGCGAAAACCTCGGCGAGTAATCGCACCGGCTTGATGAACATGGAAAATCGGAGGTCCCGGATAACCGGGGCTTCCCTCTTTGTTCTGTAAGCGTTGACAATTCTTGGTCCGGGATTCATTTTGCCGTGCCGGGTTTTTTCTGTTTGTACCGGAGAAAATGATATAACGAGAAGGCAGGGAGCCGGCTCAGGCCGGTTATAAAGGACGGGGGGGTCATATGAACATAGCCAAGGTCATTAACAACAATGTCATCAGCGTGCTTCAGGAGGACGGCGCGGAGCTGGTGGTCATGGGCAGGGGGATCGCTTTTAAAAAGAAGCCCGGCGATAAGGTGGACGAAAGCCGGATCGAAAAGGTGTTCGCGCTCAAAAACAAGCAGACCTCCGATAATTTCAAGATGCTGCTGCGCGAGGTGCCGATCGAGCTGATCGTCATCGTCGAGGAGATTATCGATTATGCCAAGAAGAACCTCCCCAAGAAGCTGAACGAAAATATCTACGTTTCTTTGACCGACCACGTCAACTTTGCGGTGGAGCGGCAACAGCAGGGACTGGAGATCAAAAATGCCCTGCTATGGGAGATCAAACAGCTGTACAAGGAAGAATTCCGCATTGGCTTGAAGACGCTGGAACGGATCAAACATAAGCTGGGCATCGACCTTCCGGAGGACGAAGCGGCCTTTATCGCCATCCATATCGTCAATGCCGAGATGAACGAGGAAGTCGGCACCACCATGGACATCACCAAGTTCATGCAGCAGATCATCAATATCGTCAAATATCATTTTGGAACGGAATTTGAAGAGGATTCGCTGAGCTATTTGCGGTTCATAACGCATCTGAAATTTTTTGCCCAGCGGGTGCTCAAGGGGACGCACTACAAGGAGAACTATGACAACCTGTTCGATTTGATCAAGGAGAAGCATAGGGAAGCCGCGTTATGCGCCGAGAAAATCAAAATGTTCGTGGAAAAAGAGTACAATCACAAATTAACCAACGAGGAAATGCTTTATTTGACAGTGCATATCGAACGGGTTGTAAACCGCTAATAAAGCGTTGACAAAGAGAAGAAAGCGGTATATTATAGAGCCATCAAAACCAAATCAGCATCTTAATGGGATTGTTACTGGTGATGCAGGCAAAACCTAAGTCGTGAAAAATAGCGAGACATTGCGGTCTACTATTTTTCAAGGCTTAGGTTTTTTATTTGCCAAAAAACACTAAATTATTGCTTTTATTCAAAATGGTGGGGGTGCACAGCATGAGTTACGAGAATTTAGCTAAAGAAATTGTTCAGGGCGTAGGCGGCGAAAAAAATGTCGTTTCGCTCGTCCACTGTGCGACGAGACTGCGGTTTACCCTGAAGGACACATCCAAGGCGGACAAAGCCAAGCTGGAGAAGACCGACGGGATCATCACGGTCAAGGAAAGCGGCGGGCAGTTCCAGGTGGTCATCGGAAACACGGTGCCGGAGGTTTATAACGCCATCGGCCGGGTTTCCAACATTTTGAGCGACGCCAAGCCCGAGGAGACAACGAAGGGCGGCAAAAAAGGCTTTGGAGCCGTGATCGATGTCATTTCCAGCATCTTCGCTCCACTGCTTGGGGTCATGGCGGGAGCCGGTATTCTCAAAGGGCTGCTGCTGATTGCCAGCAATTTCGGCTGGCTGCATACGACGGATACGACCTACATCATCTTGTATGCGGCGGCGGACAGCCTGTTCTATTTCCTGCCGGCGATGTTGGCGGTGACAACTGCCCGAAAGTTCGGCGGCAATATGTTTACGGCCTTGGCGATTGCCGGAGCGCTGCTCTATCCGACGATCATCCAGTTGAAAACAGAGGGAACGGAGACACACTTCTTCGGCATCCCGGTGATCATGATGAGTTATTCGTCGACCGTGATTCCGATTATTTTGTCGGTTATCGTGATGAGCAAGCTGGAAAAGTTCTGCAATCGCGTGATTCATGAGAGCATCAAAAACTTCGTGACACCGCTGATTTCGCTTGCGGTTATGGTTCCGCTGACTTTGATCGTATTCGGACCGTTTGGCGTGTATGTCGGCAACGCCATCGCGAGCGGCCTGCTGGCCGCCTTCGCGTTCAGCCCGCTGATCGCCGGCGCCATTCTGGGCGCGTCCTGGCAGTTGCTCGTTATTTTCGGCGTTCACTGGGGCCTGATCCCGGTATTCATCAACAACATCGCGGTTTACGGCAAAGACGGCATCAAGCCGGCGGCTACCGCTTCGGTCTTCGCTCAGACGGGCGCGGCGCTCGGAGTTATGCTGCGAACGAAAAACAAAAAGCTGAAAGCACTGGCCGGTTCCGCTACACTCTCCGCCCTGTTCGGCATTACCGAACCGGCGGTGTACGGGGTAACCCTGCCGCTGAAACGTCCGTTTATCGCGGGGGTGATCGGTGGCGCCGTTGGCGGTGCGATCATCGGCCAAGCCGGTACCCAGGCATTTGCTTCCGGCGCTCCCGGCCTGCTGACGCTGCCGATTTTCTACGGCCCTGGCGGTCAAGGCTTCCCGGGGTTGATCATCGGGATTACCACTTCGTTCCTGCTGTCCGCGGTATTGGCTTACGTGCTGGGCTTCAAAGACCCGGTTGAAGAAGAAGCCAAAACCGGTGCTTCGGCCGAACCGGCCCGGGATCAGGAACAAGGCGCCGCTTCCGATAAACCCAGCGACTTGGCGCTCAGCCCGTTAAGCGGTAAGGTGGTTCCGCTGTCGGAGGTGCCTGATCCGGCCTTCGCCGCAGGGGCGATGGGCAAAGGCGTGGCCATCGAGCCGGCCGCAGGCCGGGTCGTTGCTCCGTTCGACGGAACCGTCACTGTGGCGTTCAAGAAAAAGCACGCCTTGGCGGTCGTGTCGGATAACGGCGCGGAAATTCTGGTCCATGTCGGGATCGATACGGTCAAGCTGGACGGCGAACACTTCACTTCATATATCAAAGAAGGCGATCGTGTTGCGGCCGGCCAACTGCTGCTGGAATTCGACGTGAACAAGATCCGGGAGGCCGGCTACCCTACGGTTACTCCGGTGATCGTCACCAATACGTTCGATTACACCGATGTGCTTCCGCTCCGGCAGGGAGAGGTTCGCGAAGGGGAAGAACTGCTCCGGATCGTCGGCAACGACGCTGAAGCGTAAGGGAAACCCCGGCAGTTTTTTTCGGGAAAAGCCAAGGATTGCCCCGGTAAATCCGGAAAAAGTCGTGGAATCTCCTCGGTGAATTTCCCCGGTGAATCCGGGAATGGGCCGTGGGATCTCCTCGGTAAAACCGGGAATGGCCGTGGAAAACGTCCCGGTAAAATTTCCGGAAACAACCGGGGCTTCCCCGGCAACAAAAGTAAGGTTCCGCGCTGTTTTGCGCCGGCCCTGTCCGCTGGTGTTTCCCGCGGATGACTCGCGGGCAGAGGGCTGCAAGTCGTCCGTCAGACCCCATACGGCTGCAGGTGTGCCGATTCCAAATTGTATAGTACAATGGGATTAGGCTATAGGCAGATACTTAAGGAGGATCGCTACATCATGCAGAAGTTGGTTTTTTTTGTGGGCGTCGCCGGAACGGGGAAAACGACGGTGGCCCGTAAGCTGGCGTTTCGCATGCCGGCGGCTTTTTTGGACCGCGATACGGTCGGCGGACGATTCGTCGAAAAAATCCTGGAGATGAACGGGCTGGACGTCAACGACCGCGATTCCGATTTTTACAAACATCATCTTCGCGATCTGGAGTATGACACGACCAAGGACATTTGTATCGAAAACTTGGCGGCGGGCCAAAATGTCTTTATGATTTCCCCGTTCACGGCGGAGCTTAAAAATAAAGCTTGGGTTGATGAGGTGCTTCAGGCGGCGGGTTTAAGCAAACGCGAAGTGGACGTCAAGGTCATTGTCGTCACATTGAAGGATATGGAGACGCAAAGGGAAAGGATCATCGAGCGGCAAACCGAGCGCGATACGTGGAAGCTGGAACACTGGGACGACTTCAAGCACCGCGTCCAATTCGTCCCGGAGATCAACTGGGATATCCCGTCCTCATCGATTTTCGTCTTCGACAACAGCGGCGACCTGACGGAGGAAAAGGTCGAAACTTTGTTCCAATTCCTGCAGGGCGTTGGCGTCGGAGCCTAGAGCCTGGAAGATCCCAAGGAACTCATAACATACTAATAGCAACAACGCCTGTCCGGCGGCTTCCGGCCGTTTTTCGGACAGGCATTTTTAGTTGTGGATTACCTATCCCAAATCCAACTAGCGATTTCTGTTGCATTTGGGCGTACGCCGAAGTTCATTGGAAAAGCTATTACAACCTGGCCACGGAAATCGACAACCTTGACCGTGAGCCGGGCGGGCCGCCTCTGATCGCCTCCTATGGCGGGAAGTCGCTGCACATGATGTCGCATGGGGAGTCTTTTTTCGCGGCGTTTATGAACCGTTTCGGGGGCCGTGGCCTCTACATTATGGACGAGCCGGAAGCAGCGCTGTCGCCGTACCGGCAAATGGCGATGCTGTCGCGCATTCACGATCTGGTCCGTTCGTATTCGCAGTTCATTATTTCCATTCACTCGCCAATTTTGATGGCTTACCCCGACAGTGTGATTTACCAGCTGACGGCGGACGGCATCCGTACGGTCAAGCTTGAGGAGACCGACCATTACTTCATCATGAAGGAATTTTTGAACAATAGGGAAGGGATGCTGCGGGAACTGCTCAAGAATTAGGGGCCGGAACTTAAGGCCAAGGGCTAAGCGCGTCCCGGGATTGGTTGCTTGAGGACTAATTAACCCGACTTTCGCAGCGAAGCTATGATTTAGCTCTTGCAGTTGTTCGTTTTTCATGGGGAGGAGGACGGCCTGGTGGGATCAACTGCAAAAGTGCATGCTATTTTTCGCGAATCACCATTTTAGAGCGATTGAAATGCAAAAATACATCTCATTTAGGGCTATCCGATAAAAAAGTAACTTTTGGCCGGAAATGAACTGCACTTTTGCATTTCATGGGATTTGCTCGACATGCAGCTTTTTCCGCGAACAACGCATGGTTGAATCATTTTCTAGCGCTCCTTCCCTTCCAGCTTCCCCTCCAGCGCCTCGCTCACCAGCAAAGCCATGACCGCATCGTCCATCGGCGGGTTGTGAAGGCCGGCGCGGACGTCGCGGTAGTAACGCTCGAGCGGATGGCTTTTCGATAAGCTTGTTCCGCCGACGATGCGCATCGCCAGATCGACGATCCGGATCGCGCCGTTGGTGGCGATCATTTTTGCGAGCCCGAGGTCGGATCGCAGCTTCGGCCGCAGTTCGGGATGGCGGTCCCAACGGTCCGCCGCAGCGTACAGCATCTGCCGGGCCGTCCGCTGCTCCAGCTCCATCAGTCCGATCAACTGGCGGATATTCGGCAATTCGGCGATCGGGCTTTTGATGCTGTTCGGGCGGTAGGAGGCGGCAAAGCGCAGGGCAAATTCCCGCGCGGCCAGGGCAATGCCCATATAGCAGGCCGGAATGTGCAGCAGCCATCCGCCGCCGTCGTCAATCGCAGCGCCGCTGGGCTTCAGCAAATGGTTTTCCGGTACAAAAACATGGTCGAGAATAATGTCATGGCTGCCCGTAGCCCGCATACCGAGGGTGTCCCAGGTTTCCTCGATCGTTACGCCGTCCTTCATCATGACGAGGAACTCTTCGGTTTTACCGGTCGTTTCGCAAAAAGCAGTGACGATGCAGCGGTCGAGTGCGGGCGATAACGTGCTGAAATTTTTCCGCCCGCTCAGCACCCAGCCGCCCTCTGCGGCCACAGCCGTCGTGGCGGGCCGTCCGCCGCGGCTCGGGCTGCCGGTCGCCGGCTCGCTGGCGAACGCGTTGATCATGACGCCTTTTTCCACAGTGTCCCGGCATAGCTTCGCCCATACCGGTTCAGGCCAACTGCGGCTTTCCCGCAAGTTCAGCACCTTGCCGACATGCCAGCCGACCGCCAGCGCCGTGGAGCCGTCCCCCATCGCCAGCCGTTCCTGCAGCTGCACCATTTCATATAAAGAAATACCGTCGCCGCCAAACACCTCGGGTACGGTCAGTTTCATATAGCCAAAATCGCGCAAATCGTCGATGTTCTCATGCGGGAACGTGCCAAGCCGGTCATGCTCCGTGGCCCGCTCCGCAAACTTCACCGCGAGCGCTGCAAGCCTGTGCAGGCGTTCTCGCTCCTGATCGCTGCGAATATACGGATCATGTTGAATATTCATTCGCGTATCGCCCCCTTATTTCGGAGTTATATGCCCTTGCCGCCGACAGGGCGGATTTGGATGGATTCCACACCGGCGATCAGCGGCATGGCCCGCTGGATGGATGCTTTCGTCGCTTCTTGTTCGAGTGAGGCGCCATGAGCTTCCTTGCTGCTCCATACCTCCGTCACCCACACGGTATCCGGTTCCGTATCGGAGACATTGACGATGTACAACTCGCATTCCTGAACCGACTCGGCTCCGGCGGCGGCTTCCAATAAGATAGCGACCAGTTTGTCGCGCTCGCCGGGTTTGGCGGTGAATTTGGCGTACATTCCGTATTTGCTCACGGTAAATCCCCCCGTTATCGTTTTGGTTGTAATTCGGATAGCCTAAATTATCGCTTAAAATTTAATGATTAGCAATGTTTGCCAAAGCAGAACCGATGGGTCCGGCGGACCATTTTGCGGGATTGGCGGCTTTGGGCAAATTCAACTCCGAAACCATGATATAATGACGACAATATATCACGAACTTTGTCCATTTTATTTGCGACAGGAGTGGATTCATGATGCCCAAAGTGGTGCTTGCTGGAGGTACGGGGTTTGTCGGCCGGGCTTTTGAGCGCCGATTTAAGGATATGGGATATGAGATCAGCATGATTTCCAGGCAGTCCTCCCACATTTCCTGGGATGACCGGCCGGGAATGACGCAAGCGCTGGAAGAGGCTGATTTGCTGATCAATCTGGCCGGCAGATCGGTGAACTGCCGTTATACTCCGGAAAACCGCCGGCTGATCCTGGAGTCAAGAACGGAGACCACGCGATTGCTCGGGGAGAGTGTTTTGGCATGCCGCCGTCCTCCGGCGCTGTGGATCAATTCAAGCACGGCGACGATTTACCGGCATGCGGAAGACCGCCCCATGACCGAGGAAGGCGGCGAGATCGGCACGGGATTTTCGGTTGATGTGGCCAAGGCGTGGGAGCAGGCTTTTTTCGCGTTTGACCTTCCGGCCACACGGCGGATTGCGCTCCGCATCGCCATCGTGCTGGATGACGGCGGGGTGATGGGCCCGATGCGCAATCTGGTCCGCTTCGGGCTTGGCGGGCCGCAAGGTTCCGGGCAGCAGCAGTTCAGCTGGATTCATATGGAAGACCTGTTTCGGATCGTGGTGTTCCTGCAGCAGCATCCTGAGCTGGAAGGCGTCTTTAACGCTTCTGCTCCCCATCCGGTCACCAATCGGGAACTGATGGCCAGCTTGCGCCGGGCGATGGGCGTTCCCATCGGGCTGCCCGCACCGCGCTGGATGCTGGAGCTCGGGGCGCGGCTCATCCGCACCGAGACGGAGCTGGTGCTGAAGAGCCGCTGGGTTCTGCCGGAACGGCTGCTGCGGGAAGGATTCACGTTTAGGTACGAAACACTGGATGGGGCACTAAAGGAGATCGTATCGCGATAGCGGTTTTAGTTACGTGCTTGAACGTATTCGCTCGCACTTGGGCGGAACTAACAACGGCTTTAGGGCCGAACTATTTTGGCATGCGGGGTTAAGACTGTGGAAGATATGGCCGTTGGCAGGGGCAGACCGGTGTCTGTCCCTGCCGTTGTTAAAAGTTGGGATAAACTCAATGGGCTGATTGGAAATATCCAATAGAATTGGAAATTTAGTGGCAAATACGGCGACTTGATTGGATATTTCCAATAGATTAGGCACGGAAGGGCGCAAATTGGGCGATTCGAACGAAATCTATTGGATATTTTCCAATGAGAGCTCAAAATGGTATTTGTTTTCCGGCAATCTATTGGATTTTTTCCAGTCACAACTACCAAACCCACGCCTTAGATTCAGGGATTCCTGAGAATTCACGCCTGCGAGGACTTTATATTTTCATTATGGGGATGAATTGTCACAACTATCGACAACCAAGAAGTGGAGATGGGGAAATGCAGCTTAGAAAAGTAAAAATACTCGGCACGGGAAAATACATGCCTTCACGGCGCGTCACGGACGAGGAGATGGACCGCCTGCTTGGCGTTCCGGCCGGATGGACGGGCAAAATCACGGGGGTCGGCGAACGCCGCTATGCGGCCGAAGGGGAGACGTCGTCCTATATGGGAGCAAGGGCGGCGGAAATGGCCTTGGAAAGCGCCGGACTTAGCTTTGCCGATATCGACTGCCTGGTGTGCACGAGCGGCACGAAGGAACAGCCGCTGCCCAGCACGGCCGTTTTCATTCAGCAAGCCATGGGCCAGGAAGACTCGGGGGTACCGGCCTTTGATATGGACGCCACCTGCCTGAGCTTCCTGAACGGGCTCGACGTGATGTCATACCTGGTCGAGGCGGGCCGGTACCGGCGGGTGCTGCTGGTAGCGACGGAGATCGCTTCGGCCGGGCTGAATTGGGCCGATAAAGAGAGCGCGGCGCTGTTCGGCGACGGGGCGGCCGCTGTGGTGATCGGCCAGGCTGAACCCGAGGAGGCTTCGCGGATCGTTTACGCCTCCATGAAAACATACAGCCGCGGCGCCCGGTACTCGGAGATCGCCGGTGGCGGAACCCGCCGCCATGCCTCGCAATATTCGGCGGAGCGCCCCGAGCCGTTCCTGTTCAGGATGAACGGACAGGCGATCTTCCGCATGGCCTCCAAGCTGCTTCCGGAATTTCTCGACGGTTTGCTGGCCCCGTCGGGGACCCGCTTGGAGGATATCCGGCTCGTGATTCCGCATCAGGGCAGCGCGGTGGCGATGCGCCTGCTGCGCAAGAAGCTCGGCATCGCTGAGGACCGCTTCTTCGATAATACGCGGAACCACGGGAATACGATCGCCGCCTCCATTCCGATGGGGCTGCATGTAGCGATCGCGCAGCGGCGCATCCGGCGCGGTGACCGGGTGCTGATGCTGGGGACGGCGGCGGGCCTGTCGCTGGGAGGGCTGCTGCTTGACTACTAAGCCGCTGCGCATTTTGCTCACGGGAGGACGGGCTCCGGTTGCGCTGGAGTTTGCTCGCCTGCTGCATCGCGCCGGGCACCGGGTATACGCGGCCGAGAGCGCGCCGCATCACCTGTGCCGGCGGTCCGCGGCGGTGGAGCAAAGCTTCCGTGTTCCGCCTCCGCGGCAGCAGCCGCAGGATTATTTGGCCGCGTTGGAGACGGTGATCGAGCAGTGGGACATCGACCTGTTGATTCCGCTGTGCGAAGAGATCTTCGTCATCGCTGGCGGAGCGGAGCGACTGAAGCGCCGCTGCCGCGTGTTGGTGTCGCCGCTGGAGCTGCTTCACGAATGGCATCATAAATACCGTTTCGTTCAGCGCGCCGTTTCGCTGGGCTTGCCCGTCCCGCCTACAACGCTGCTGAACGGCCGCGAGGCATGGCAGGAGACGATGAGCCTTGCGGCTTCGGAAGGTAGGCAGGTGGTGCTGAAGCCGGCCTATTCGCGTTTTGCTTCCCGCGTCATCATGCCGGTGACGGCGGGGGCGGGCCCAGGTAGGGGCTCAGCGGTGGCAGAGCTGAGGATAGGCGCAGCGGCGGAACCGCCCGGGGAGCGCCTCGGCAGGTCTGGCGGGGCAATGCCGCTCACGAGCGGCGGGGCTATACCATCACGGAGTGGCGGGAGTATACCGCTAAGGAGCGACAGAGCAATGCCGCCAAGGAGCGACAGGGCAATGCCGATGAGGAACGATAGGGCTGTACCGCCAAGGAGCGTACAGCCGCCGCCTCCGGAAGGAAGCGAGCTGTCGGAGACATCGCCCTGGGTGGCGCAGGGTTACATTGCCGGCCGGGCGGTATGTACTTACAGCGTCGTGCACGATGGGCACATCGTGGCTCATGCTGCTTACGGCAGCCGTTACCGGACCGGAAAAACGGGGGCGAGCGTTCATTTTGAATACATGGAGCATGAAGGGGCTTTGGAATGGGTTCGCCGCTTCCTGGACGGAACGAGGTTCTGCGGACAGATCGGCTTTGATTTGATCGAGCAAAACGGCGGGGAGTTGTACGGGATCGAATGCAATCCCCGGACGACCAGCGGCGTTCATCTGTTCGAGCCCGGCATCGGTCTGGAACGGGCGTTGCTAAGCCCAGAGGAGCTGGCGGCCGAAGGCGTCATCGTCCGCCCCCGTCCGGGGAGCAAGGCGATGCTGGCCATGCCGATGCTCGGCTGCGGTTGGCGGGAGTTGTTGCGCGGAGAGCTAGGCTCCTGGCTGGGGGCGCTCAGAGGGACCCGTGACGTCATTTTTCGGGCGGATGACTTTAGGCCATGGCTGGAGCAGGCGCAGGTCGTATACGATGCCTTCCGCACCGCCCGCAGATTGGGGATTACGCTGACCGAAGCGTTAACTTACGACATAGAATGGAACGGTGAACCATCATGAAAGCATTGGTAACTGGGGCGACGGGGTTTTTGGGAGGACACCTGGCGAGGCGGCTGGTCCGGGAGGGCTGGGACGTAACCGGTCTCGGGCGCAGCCCCGAGCAGGGCAGGCGGCTCGAGGCGGAGGGCATCCGGTTCCGCAGTCAGGATTTACGCGACGAGAGCGGCACCGCCGCAGCCTGCTCCGGGCAGGATGCGGTCTTTCATTGTGCGGCATTATCCTCGCCATGGGGCAGATACCGCGATTTTTACGGCTGCAATATGGAGGCGACCCGGATACTCGCGGAGGCCAGCCTGCGAGAGGGAGTGCGCCGCTTCATTCATGTATCGACTCCTAGCGTATATTTCGATTTCGTCCCCCGTCTGGGTATCCGTGAGTCCGAGCCGCTGCCTGTAAAAGGAGCGAATCATTATGCCGCCACAAAACGGCTGGCGGAGCAGGTTGTGGAGCGGTATCACGCCAAGGGGCTGCCATCGGTCATTATCCGGCCAAGAGCGGTATTCGGCCCCTATGACCAGGCGCTGTTCCCGCGTATCGTCGCTGCGAGCGGCAAGTCCGGTGTACCGCTGATCGGCGGCGGGAAGGCGCTGATCGACGCGACCTACGTGGACAATGCGGTGGACGCGCTGCTGGACGCCTGGAATGCCCCCGAAGATGCGGCGGGCCGGGCCTATAATATTACGAACGGCGAGCCGCGGGAATTCGCCGGGCTGGTGGAAGCGCTGTTCCGTATGCTGGACCTGCCATTAAAGGCCCGCGTCATCTCCTACCGGAAAGCCTACGGAGCGGCCACGGTGCTGGAAGGGCTGCACCGGCTGATCCCGGCGCTGGGCGAGCCGCTGCTTACGCGTTATACCGCCGGGACGCTCGCCTTGAGCCAAACGCTTGACATCACGGATGCGCGCGCGCTGCTCGGTTATGCTCCGCGCGTCAGCCTGGACGAAGGGCTGCGGCGTTTCGCGGAATGGTGGAGGGGACGGTCATGATGAAGAGCATCCAAACGAGCGTTCCGGCCAGGGCGGCCGGGGCCTTGACAAGCATCCTACCAGATGCGCCTAAAGCTCAAACAAGCCTCCTGTCTGGGGCGCCCGGGGGTGAAACAAGCATCCCGCCTGAGGTGTCAAAGGCTCAAACGAACCTCCCGCCTGGGGTGTCAAAGGCTCAAACAAGCATCCCCACTAAGGTTAGGGTGCAATTGTATTTGGGCGCGGCCGGGTACTGCACTCATCCGGAATTTTTGACCCTGCGCGGCGGGCGGCTGCGCCCGGTCCAGTTCCCGGCGGGGTTTGCCTGCATCGTCCATCCCCGGCATGGGCCGGTGATGGTGGATACGGGGTACAGCTCCCGCTTTTTTGCGGAGACCGCCAAGCTCCCAAATGCGCTGTACAGGTATATTACGCCGGTGGTGTACGAGGAGCGCGACAGCGCCGCGGGCTGGCTGCGGGAGAGGCTGGGCGTGGAGCCGGAACAGGTCAAATACGTGATTTTGACGCATTTTCATGCCGACCATATCGCGGGCGTCAAAGATTTTTCGCAGGCCAAGCTGATTTATTTGCCCAAAGCCTACGAGGCCGTACGCTCGCTGCATCCCCTGGCCGCCGTCAGAGCCGGGTTCTTACCCGGCCTGCTGCCGGCCCCCGAGCGGTTCGCCGCAAGATCGGAGCCCATTGACGCCGGTGCGCAGCGATTCCGCTTCGGGCCGGAGTTTCCTTTTGCGGAAGGATTCGACGTCTTTGGGGACGGCAGCGTGATCGCCGTGGAAGTATCCGGCCATGCGGAGGGCATGATCGGATTGTTCGCGAGTACGGAGGAAGCCGACTATTTTCTTTGCGCGGATACGGTGTGGTCCAGCCGGGCGTTTCGCGAAGGGCGCAGGCCGCATCCGGCGGCGGGAATCATCATGTCGGACAGGCGAGAGTACGGACGCAGCTTCGACCGGCTGATGGAGCTGCACCGGAAGTATCCGGACATCCGGATCGTGCCCAGCCACTGCACCGAAGCGCTCAGGCTGTGGGGAACGGAGGCGAGGGAACGTTGAGCATTCTGGGTACGCTGCGGATCGTATATCATTACTGGCTGACGCGGCGGAGACGAAAATGGGGCAGCCGCGCCCGTCTGGAGCGTTGGCAGGAGCGCCGGGTGCTTCGCCATATCCGTTGGGTTCGGGGTAACTCTTCTTTTTTTCGCGAGCATTGGAACGGTCTTGAGGATTCGGCTTGGAGGAGTTTTCCCTTGATGGACAAGACGCTGATGATGGCGCACTTCGACCGGCTCAACACGGCTGGCATCCTGAAAGAGGAAGCGCTGGCGTTAGCCGCCGAGGGGGAGGTTACCCGCAATTTCAGACCTGTGATCAAAGGGATAACGGTCGGCCTGTCGTCCGGAACTTCGGGCAATCGCGGACTGTTTCTGGTGAGCGGCCGGGAGCAGGATGCTTGGACCGGAACGGTGCTGGCGAAGCTGCTGCCCGGAGGGCTGTGGAAGCCGGCAAAGATCGCTTTTTTTCTGCGGGCGAACAGCAATCTGTACGAATCGGTGCGGCGCGGAAAGCTGGAATTCCGGTATTTTGACCTGCTGGACCCGGTCGACAGACTGGTGGAACGCATGGAGGCTTATCGGCCGACGGTGTGGGTCGCTCCGCCTTCCATGCTGAGAATGCTGGCGGGCGAATTCACGGCGGGCAGGCTGACGGCACAGCCGTCCAAGCTGATTTCGGTTGCCGAGGTGCTGGATCCGCTGGATCGGGACGTGATCGAAAAAACGTTCGGGCAAACGGTACATCAGGCCTACCAGTGCACCGAAGGTTTTCTGGGGGCGACCTGCGAGCTGGGGACGCTGCACTTGAACGAGGATGTCGTCCACATTGAAAAAGAATACCTCGACCCGGCCACCCGGCGCTTCGTGCCGATCATAACCGACTTCTCCCGCACCACTCAGCCGATTGTGCGTTATCGGTTGGACGATGTGCTGACCGAAGCGGCGGAGCCCTGCCCCTGCGGCTGCCCCTTTACCGCCATTGAGCGGATCGAAGGGCGTTGCGACGATATCCTGTATTTTCCTCATAGCCGTACGGGGGAACCGGTCGCGGTGTTTCCGGATTTTATGGCCCGGGCGGTCATTGCCGCCTCGGCTGCGATCGAGCATTACCGGGTTGTCCAGCTCGCCGGAGGGGAACTGGACATTTCGCTGCAACTCCCCCCGGACAGTTCTCGCGCGGACGTGGAGGCCGAAGTAACCAGGCAGCTTCAGGAGCTGAGCCATAGGCTGGAGAGCGACTTGCCCGAGGTTCGCTTCAGCCCGTACATGTTCGTTCCGGGCGCGGTCAAGCTGCGCCGGGTCGAACGGCGTAAAGCGGCGGTTAGGGAGTAGCGTGGGAAGTAACGGAGGGCTGGGACGGAGGAAAACAGCAGCATAAGCGAAAACATTAGTGAAAAAAATGGCGCTGTTTCGGCGGCGGAATAGCCCATTTGGAGAGAAATAGAGCAACAGCGTTTCATTGCATCGAATTTTCTGACCAACATTGTTTATTTCTAACGGTTGCCATTGCCACTATTTGCTCCAAAAACGCCGATTTCAAACTCTAACGGTTGCCATCGCGCTTATTTCACTGAAACCCGGCTAGTTTTACCCAGATTGAGGCTATTAACGGCGCTCACAACCGTTAGAAATTAGAAAAGGTCATTTTTCGTAAAATAACAGCTGTGACAACCGTTAGATTTCTGGTAGACAGGGGGAAAGATTTATGGCGGAGCAACAAGCCGGGCGGGGTGCCGGTGCCGCTCTGGGAAGCGGCGGCCTGCCGGTCGCCCTGATTACGGGGACGTCCAGCGGATTTGGCCTGCTCACGGCTCTGACACTCGCCAGCAGGGGATACCAGGTCGTGGCCACGATGCGAAACCTGGAGCGCAGGCATGAGCTTGAGGAGCGGGCGGTCCGTGAAGGGGTGGCGGATCGAATCCGCTGCGTTCGTCTTGATGTGACGGAGCATGCGTCGATAGGATCGGCCGTGGACGAGATCTTCCGCAGGTACGGGCGGCTTGACGTGCTGGTGAACAACGCGGGTCTGGCCGTCGGCGGCTTCGTCGAAGAGGTGCCGATGGAAGACTGGCGGCGCCAGATGGAGACCAATCTGTTCGGAGTCATTGCGGTGACGCAGGCGGTGCTGCCGGTGATGCGCGCGCAGCGGCGGGGACTCGTGATCAACGTCTCCAGCGTCAGCGGCTTAGCCGGTTTTCCCGGTTATGCGCCTTACGCCGCTTCCAAATTCGCTATCGAGGGCTTTTCGGAAAGCCTGCGGCATGAGCTGCGGCCGTTTGGCGTCCGAGTCGTGCTGGTGGAGCCGGGAGCCTATCGCACTCCGATCTGGAACAAAGGAATTGGCGAGATCCGCAGCGATCCCGCTTCCCCTTACCGGGCGCAGCTTGAGGCGGTGCTCCGGTATTCGCGCAAAGCGGCGGAGACAGCGCCCGATCCGCAGGAGGTGGCCGATCTGATCACGCGAATCGCCGGCATGCGCGCTCCGCGCCTGCGGTACGCACTGGGGCAGGGCTCCCGTCTGCTGATCTGGGGCAAAGCGCTGCTGCCGTGGAAGTGGCTGGAATGGATCATCGCCAAAGCGCTGCGTTAAAGCCGCGGGAAGACATCTGAGTCGACAGCCATCCAAGCAGCCCCGGACCTTGCTGTTGCTCCCCATCGTGGGCACTGGTATGATGATTAAAACAATACATATGGTGAATTGGCGATGAGATGTAAGCTCTGCGGTAATTGCCCGGTGCAGTTGCATAAACTGGTAACCGGCTTCACTGGGCTTAAGTAATGAGTTATCAGGCAACTGCGCAGCTCGTTTTTTAGAACACCAATAAACGAGAGGAGCAATTGTGCGATGAACGCGATAAACCGAAACGAATTAAGAAAACGGTGGCAAGCGGAAGAAGCGAAAGGCTTTCAGGGCTGGGATTTTTCTTATCTGGCCGGCCGGATGGCGGAAGAAGAGCTTCCTTGGGATTATAAAGCAAACGTTCGGACGCGAATAAATGAAGATACGGTCATGTTGGATATGGGCACAGGCGGTGGGGAGTTTTTGCTGTCGCTTTCGCCGCCGGCGGGCAGAACGTACGCGACGGAGAGCTATCCGCCCAACTATGAGCTGTGCCGGGCGAAGCTGCCCGCCTGCGGAATCGAAGTCAAATTCGTGGAGGACGATGACGTTTTGCCGTTTGAAGATGGCTTGTTTGATCTGGTGATCAACCGGCACGAATCGTTTTCCCCCCGGGAGGTCAGCCGCATCCTGAAGCCGGGTGGCGTGTTCGTCACTCAGCAGGTTGGCGGGATGAACAACCGGGAGCTGTCGCGGCTTTTGCTGGGCGAGGGAGCGATGACGACGCCGGCGGATTTCGGACTGGCTCAAACGGCGGAAGTGCTGGAGAAAGCGGGATTTACGGTGCTGGACCGACAGGAGTGTTTTCCGGAGTTGCGTTTTAAGGATGTGGGCGCGCTTGTCTTTTTCGCCAAAATCATCGAATGGGAATTTGCCGGCTTTTCCGTGGACCGCTGCTTTGAGCGGCTGCTTGAACTGCACGAAGCCGCTGAGCGGGACGGGCATGTAACGAGCCGGGAACATCGCTTTTTTATTTTAGCGCGTAAACCGTTTATGGGATGAACAATACCGTCGCTTTTATAAAAGGAGAGGAAGCTTTTTGGCTTATTTTACGATTTTTGCGTCCCGGAACGATATCCGCGATATTGGCGGGCTGATTCACGAGGCGTTTGGGGATGGCTTTAAAGTAACTGGCGGAGGCTCGGGCGAAACGGAGTTTTCGGTCTTGCCGAAAGGCTGGTTTAAAAACAACAAAATTACGATTCGTGTGGCTTCGGAGGATACCGATCCGGATTATTTCGATAACAACATTCCGGGGATGATGGGATTTTACGACAGCATTCCCTTTGAAGACGAGGATTTGAAACGCCGCGTGCTGCTCCAAATCTCCGTGATCAACACGATGCTGGCGATCGAAACGGAAAAAGAGTACGGCCAGGACTACCTCGAACGCTTTGTGCGTCTTGCCGGAAAGGTGGACGGGATCGGGTTTATTTCCGATGGTACGCTGCTGGACCGGGATGGACGGGTGATCGTGTATCCGGACGGCCGGTCTGATGCCGCGGATTTCAGTCCGCGGGCCTGCACGCGAAAAATTCGGGGTGAAGATCGCTCCACCCCGGAGGGAGCGGAGAGAAAGCAAAGAAATTTGGCTTATCTCAAAGAAAAGCAAATCCCGTATTTGGAGCATCTGCCCGAACTCCCGCCGTTAAGCGAGCTTAAGGTCAAGTCGAGGGAGGAGATTGCCCGGCGGGCGGCGGCCCTGTTGATCGCAATCCAATATGCGTGCGACGTTGCCCAGGAGAGCGATCAGGCGGAGTCGAAAGCTTTTGTGACCGGCCTGTTGGACCAGTTCGGGGTGGCGGATGAATTGACCGAAGCGGAGAGAGACCTGCTGGAGCAAGCGGAGCCTGCCCGTCAGGACGCCATCAACCTGACCTGGCAATACGAGGCCTATTGGGCGCTTTTGTGGGCGCTTAGGGTGGTGGATTCGCTCGATTTTCCGGACCATACGTGTGACTGTGATTTTGCGATTCAGGCGGTTTCAAGCTGCGGCGGTTTTGCCGAGTTTTTGGAGCGGACGTCGCTGCGCCGGCCGGAAGAGATTTTGGACGAGGCCGACAAAATCTACCGGCTGCACTGGGCCTGCGTCAACGACCGGATTCAAGGCCGGGAGCCCGCGGGCGGCCTGAGCGAAAGCGTCGTGATGGAGCGGCGCCGGGCACTGTTCTGGATGATCGGCTACCGGGATGAAGCGTGGGACGACATTAGCATGGATACGTGATATATAGATATACAGGTACGCGAACTCAGTTGGAACTGCTGGACCTGCCCTTAGGGCGGGTCCTTTTTTGTTAAACTAGTTTTCCTGGCAGACCAGGGCGGCGGAAATAGCGGAACAAAAGGGCGTTATTTTCGCGATATGTCGGTCCTTTCGCCAAATAGGGCCGTTTTATGTCGTTATTTTAGGCGTGGGAGGTAAAAAGGCGGTATCACCGGGGGCTGCGGGGGGAATAAAGACATCTTTTACCGTTATTTTGCGCGCAAAGGGGAACAATGCCGAAATAACGCCCAAAAAGTACGCTATTTCGGGGGTGGCCTAGCCCGGGAATGATCACTGTACGGGGCAGTCTGGCGCAGTGTTGAACTGCGTTTGGGCGGCCTCGTTTTTTCACCGTATTGAATTAATAAAATTTCGGGCAAGGTAGAGGGCTAAGGGACACCAGAGCCGTTATCTTCGGAAAAACAGAGGTTTGCAAAATGTAGACGGACACAGATGCACTTATTTACCTCAAATCGGCCTGGATGAACGGGTTTAGAGCGAAATAGGGTCGCCTGTGTCCGTTAGGCTGGGAAATATCCGGGAAATGGGCGGATAAGGTCGCTGGTGTCCGTTAGAGCAACGTCCACTGGATGTAGACTACAGATTGGAAAGGGTCGAGGTACCCGGCGCTATACTGTTCATGAAAGAAGGGGAAGGCTCCCGGAGTAGAGCCGAAGAGGGAATGGGGATGGGGGAACCCCCATACTCATCCCTCCAATCGCTTCAAAGTAGAAGTCAGAGCCATTAAAGGACGCCGTCAGGCGTTTCTCTTAGTTGGTGCGGGAGTCCCACATCCGAAATTTTTCACCCCTCATGCCGCGAATCGTCACCTTACTAAATTGACAGCGCTAACATTACAATAGGATTGACCATAAATCGAGGGGGGAATTACCGGATATGAAAAAGAAAATGACCCAGAAATGGATCGCTATGATTTGCGGCGCCGCCATGCTGGCGCTTCTGCTGGCCGGGTGCGGCGGAGGGGGCGAAACCGCCGGCAGCAGCGGCGGGAATGGCGGGGAGAAGGTGAGCATCTCCATCTGGCATAACTGGACCGGGCAGGATGCCAAGGCGGTGGCGATGCGGAAAATCATCGAAGATTTCCGGGCGCAAAACCCGGATATCGAGGTGGTCGACGAAGGGCTGCCGACCGATGGGCTGAAAACCCGGCTGCGCACGGTGGCGGCGGCCGACGAAATGCCCGACTTGTTCGTGATGTGGCCGGACGCGATGACGAAGGAGTTTGTCAAAGGCGATCTGCTGCAACCGATCGATGACGAATTGAACGCCAATCCTGACTGGAAAAACGGCTTCATCCCGAACGCCTTGGACGGTTACACTGTGGACGGCAAGACCTACTCCGTTCCGATGAACCTGGCGCCGAGCTCCTTTATTTTTTACAATGATGCACTGTTCAAAAAATACAACGTCAAAGTGCCGGAAACGTGGGAGGAACTGGAGGCGGCGATCAAGACGTTCAACGACAACGGCGTGATCCCGATCGCGCTGGGCAACAAAGCGAACTGGGTGGCGCAGTCGACGTTTTTCAGCACGGTGGCGGACCGGATTACGGGGACGGATTGGTTCCTGAAAGCGGTGGAGCAGGATGGGGCTAAGTTCACCGACCCTGAATTTATTGAGGCGCTTAAAACATTCCAGAAGCTCGGCGAAATCAACGCGTTCCAGGAAGGCTTCAACAGCCTGGACGAAACGCAGATGATGCAGCTGTACTTCCAGGGCAACGCGGCGATGGTCGTCAACGGCGGCTGGGCGCTGGCCAATCTGGTCAACAACGCGCCGCCGGAGGTGCTGGACAACACACATATCACGATCGTTCCGGCGATTGCGGGCGGCAAAGGCGATCCGGCTACGACCTCCGGCGTCGTGGGAACGGGTCTTGGCGTCAGCAAGAAGCTGGATGGCGGCAAAAAGGAAGCGGCGATGAAGCTGTTTTACGCGCTGGCCGGGCCGGACGGGCAAAAGGCGACGCTGGACAGCAGCACTCTGGTCAGCTACAACATCGAGCTGGACAAGAGCAAAGCACATCCGCTGTTCGTGGAGCTGTACGACTTGGTGCAGGGCATCAAAATTGTGCCGGTCTATGATTCCAAGCTTGGCTCGGCCACGGTCGAAGTGGTCAACAACGGGCTGCAGGAGCTGCTGATGGGTGGCAAACCAGAGGACATCGGGCGTAAAATCCAGGACACGCAGGCTGCTGTAGCGGCGAACTAATATGACGCCCCTTCCCCTTGAGGGGGGAGGGGTTATTTTAATCAGGGGAAGTGAGAGCTTATGAATGCGCTGCGCAGCAGGCGTTTTATCTTCACGGGCCTGGCGCCCGCCGTGATTCTCTATGCGCTGTTCGTGTTTGTGCCGGTCGTCTGGTCGGCGTATTACGGCTTTTTTAACTGGTCGGGCATCGGTGAGGCGAAGTACAACGGGCTGAGTAATTATGCGGAAATTTTACGGGACCCCGTGTTTTGGCGGGCGCTGAAAAACAACATTATTTTCGTGCTTGCTTCAGTGTTTGGGCAGATTCCGTTAGCGCTGGCGTTGGCGGTGCTGCTGCATAAGGAGAGCGGGGGGCAGCGGTTCCTGCGCTCGGCTGTTTTTTTGCCGATGGTGCTTTCGACGGTGGTGATCGGGATGATCTGGCAGTACATTTACCATCCGCAAATCGGGATTCTTAATTTTTTGCTGGATGCGCTTGGGCTGGAGAGATGGAAGCTGCAGTGGCTGTCGGACGGAAATATCGCCATCTATTCGCTGCTGCCGCCGCTGGTCTGGAGTTATGTGGGCCTGTATTTGATCATTTTCATATCCGCGCTGCAAAACATCCCCGGAGAAATCCACGACGCGGCCAAAATCGACGGGGTGTCCGGGGTGCGCAAGTTGGTGGCGATCTCGCTGCCGATGATCAAAAACACGGTTCAGGTCGCGGTCGTCCTGTGCATTTCCGGGAGCCTCAAGTCGTTTGACCTCGTGTACATTATGACCAAGGGCGGGCCGGCTCACGCTACCGAACTGCTGGCGACGTATATGTACAACTCGACGTTTTCGACCTACCGCTACGGCTTCGGCAGCGCGATTTCGACGACGATTATGGTGATCAGTTTGCTGCTGATCGGAACGAGCCAATGGCTGACGAGCCGCAAGAAAAGCACGGCGTGAAAGGAGGGGGGATTCAAGAATGAACACGACGACGCCGATATCCGTAGTGACGCCGCCAAGAGAGGGAAGTAGCGTTCTGCGAAAAATAAGCAATGGAATTTTATGGACGGGGCTGACGATCTATGGCATTTTAACGTTGTACCCTTTTTTTTGGCTGGTGATCAGCGCCTTTAAAACAAATGCGGATTTTTATGCCCGTCCCTTCGGGCTGCCTGAGGTGTGGCGCGGGGACAATTTCGTCCGGGCGTGGGAAAGTTCGCGGCTGGGAGCGGCCTTCGGCAATTCGCTGGTGGTGTCGGCCGGGTCGTTAGCGCTTACGCTGTTTATCGCGGCGTTGACTTCCTTTGTGCTGGCCCGCTTTCAGTTTCGCTGGAAGGGCGGGGTGTTCGCCTTTTTCGTGGTCGGCATGCTTATTCCGATTCACAGCACGCTGGTGCCGCTGTTTATCCTGATGAAGCAAATGTCGTTGCTGAACACGTATTGGGCGTTGATATTGCCCTATACCGCTTTTGCGCTGCCGACGGCGATTTTCGTGTTGACGGCGTATTTGACAAGCGTGCCGCGCGAGCTGGAGGAGGCGGCATTTATCGACGGGACCGGGCTGTGGGGCTTGTTTTTCCGCATCATGCTGCCGATGTCGGCTCCGGCGCTGGCCACGGTTACGATCATTAGCTTTTTGCACGCCTGGAACGATTTCTCGTTCGCCCTCGTGTTTATCAACAAAACGGCGCTCAAAACGCTGCCGCTCGCCATCGCCAACTTCGCGGACGGCTACCAGACCGATTACGGCCTGACGCTGGCGGCAATGACGCTTTCCGTCCTGCCGACGATCGCGCTTTATTTGCTGTTCCAGGAGCAGATGATGAAGGGGATGACCGCCGGCGCGGTGAAAGGATAGGAGGCGGGGGAGCGAGGGGCTTGGTGCGGGAAGGTGTGTACGGGTGGCTGATGCTGAAAGTTGCGGGAACCAGCGTTGCATTAACTCTTGCACAAGACGATTAGTGGTCCTGGTACTATTGAGATTTTCCGCAAAACGTTGGTTTTCGAGTGGATCATGCGCCCGCCGGAAATGTAACGGTTGTGACAGCCGCTATTTGGCGAAAAAAGGCATGTTCTAAATTCTAACGGTTGCCAGCGCCGTTATTTTCCTTAATTTGGGCTCAAATAGCCGGATTTAAGCGAAATAAGCGCTATGGCATCCGTTAGAAATTGAAATCGGCGTTGCTGGAGCAAATAGCGATTGTGGCAACCGTTAGAATGTTTTTCATATCACCTTAGAGAGAGGAGAGGGCATTATGCGCGGCTGGCTGACTTCATCGCTGCAGCGGCGGCTGTCGGTGGTGATCGCGGGGTCCATGATCGTGCCGATGCTGGCGCTGGGCCTGTTTGCCTTTCTGATCTCCTCCAACATCACCGAGGAAAAAACCAAGCTGACGGGCAGCGACATGCTAAAGCAAATGGACGCCAACCTGCGGTTTATGCTGGAGGACATCGAAACGCTGTCGATCTTCCTGATCGGGGAGCGCGATTTGCAGGTTTACCTCAGCAGAGACGAGGATGTGGAAGCCGAGCGGACGGCGCTCGTCGGGCGTATGACCAATCTGGCCGCTTCCAAGCATTATATCGCCAATATCGCCGTTTACCCGGAGCGGTTTGACGCTGGTTTGTCCACGGCGACGTGGTACGAAAGCGAGCTTCCGGCGGCTGCCAAGGAAGCTATCGCCGCCGGGGGAAAAAGGTGGTCGGACGTTTACCGGATTCGCGATTATGCTGGGGATACGCAGGTCATCACCTTGTTTCGGCCGATCCGCAGCATCTACGATTTCCGCCATCTCGGCTGGCTGGCGATCAGCCTGGATGAGCGGGAAGTATCGCGGAATTGGAATGCGCCGGATTTCGGCCAGGGGGCGGGCAGGATTGAACTGATCAGTGCGGAGGGAACGATTCTCTCCTCCGCCGACAAGTCGCGGCTGAGCCGGCCGTTGGCTGCCTATGCGCCCGGCCTGCTCGCGCTGCTGACGGAAGACGCCGGCCGGCAGCAGACCGGGAGCGGCAGCGTCATATACGGCGAAGGCGGCGGGAAGTCGACCGTCCTCTACCGCCGGGAGCCGCTTACCGGCTGGATTTTGCTCGGGACGGTGCCGTATGAGCAATACCGCGCCGAAAACCGCTACATCCTGACGCTGACAGCCGCCGTTGTGGGGGTATCCGTCGTGGTCTGCGCCGCGCTGATTTGGCTGACGGTGCGCCGGATCACGCTGCCGCTGCGTGTTTTGACCCGCCATCTGTCGCGGATCGATCCGGAGCGGCCGCTGCCGCGTTTTCCGGCCACCACGGACGATGAGATCGGCCGGCTCGGGCGGAGCTACAACATGCTCGGCGCACACATCGAACGGCTCAAGCAGGAGGTCATCCGCGGCGAGGCGCGCAAAAAAGAGGCCGATCTGCGGGCGCTACAGGCGCAGATCAACCCGCATTTTCTGTACAACACCTTGTCTTCGATCCATTGGATCGCCCTGATGGCGGACGAGAAGCGGATAGCCAACATGGTCGAGGGGCTTAGCGATTTTTTGCGGATCAGCCTGAATCAAGGCAAGGAATACTGCCCGGTGGAGCAGGAGCTGGCGCATATCCGGAATTACGCGCGGGTGCAGTCGATCCGTTTTCCAGACAAATTTACCGTCGACTATATCGTGGACGAAGGGCTGTTGGATAAATGGATGCTGAAGCTGCTGCTCCAGCCTTTGGTGGAAAACGCACTGATCCACGGCATTCAGAAACGCGAAGGCCCCGGAACGATCACCATTCTGATCCAGCCGGAAGGAAGGCGGATGAAGGTGGCGGTCCTGGATGACGGGCCCGGCATGACCCCGGAGCGGCTGGCCGAGGTGCGCCGGATGCTGGAGCGGCGGACACGGGGGGAAGCTGTTCCTGCTGCGGTTGGGGAGGCTTGTGGAGGAACTGCTGCCGATGGGGTTCGAGGAGTTGATGCCGATGGGGTCCGGGAGACCCATGGAGGGGTTGGTCCCGCTGCCGTGCGTGAGACCCCAGGAGAGGCCGTCCCCCATGCCGGATACGGGCTTGGCAATGTGCACGAAAGGCTGCTGCTGCATTACGGCCGGGACTCGGGGCTGGAAGTGGATAGCAGGGAAGGTGAAGGGACGGAGGTTGCTTTCTCGATTCCGATCATGGAGGTATCGCCATGAAACTGTTGATCGTCGATGACGAGGTCATTATCCGGACCGGACTGGCGAGCGTTATCGCCTGGAACGAGCTGGGGCTGACGCTGCTGGCTCCGGCGGCATCGGCCGAAGAAGCGCTGCGGCGCATTCGTGAGGAGAAGCCGGAGATTTTAATGACGGATATCCGCATGAGCGGCAAAAACGGACTCCAACTGGCCGAAGAAGCGAAACGGATGCTGCCCGCGCTGGAGGTTATCATATTGTCCGGTTACGGGGATTTTGCCTATACCCAGCAAGCGATCCGCCAAGGGGTAGGCGACTATTTGCTCAAAACGAGCAAGCCGGAAGAGATTATCAAGACGGTGCTGCAGGCCAAGCAGCGGATTGCGGAGCGCCGCGCCGAAGATTCGCGGGCAATGCGGCTGGCGCGCGAGGAGCGGCAGCGGCTGCTGCTCAAGTGGATCGTCGAGGGCGAGCCGTTAGCCGGAGACGCGTTTGCCGCCGGCTTGGCGGAAGCCGGAGGAAGCGGGACGGTGAAGCAAGCGGACCGCTGGCAGGCGCTGCTTCTGTGCGCCGGCGGCTGGGGGGCGGATGGAGCGGCCGGCGGGCTGCTCCGGTTTGCCGTGCAGAACATGCTGGAGGATTTGATCCCCAGCGCCGCAGTGCTGATCCACCGGGAATTCATCGTCTGCGCCGTCCCGCTCGCCGCCGCTGAACCTGCCGGGGCCAAGCGGTTTAAAGGCGCCTTCGAGCGGATCGAAGGCTTGCTCAAGTGCCGGCTGCGGATAGCCGCCGGAGAGGCGGTGGTAGGCGCGGAGCAGGTGCACCGGAGTTACGCCACGGCCGCTGCCGCGTTCAAATACCATGATTTGCTGGCGGGGACGATGTTCGATTATGCCGATTTGGCGGGGCGAAAAGGCGGAAAAACGGTGCTGACCCAAGAGGAGGAAAACGCCCTGGGGATGATTTTGCTGGATCATGACCGGATGGCCTTAAAAGCGTGGACGCAGGAGTTGGCCGATACGCTGACGGCGGACCCGGAATGCACGCCTGAATCGTTCCGGGCCTGCCTTCATTCGGCAGCGGCCATCGGGCACCGCTGGCTGGAACGGACGCTCCGTGCCGTCGGCCGCGAGGAGAAGGTACGCATCGAGCCTTGGCCGCAGGAGCAGCCGGAAGCCGGGAGGCTGAAGGATGAGCTGTTCCGGCATCTGCTTGGCATTATGAACATGTATCACACGTCACCCGGGGCAAGCCAGATTTCCCACGTTCAGCGGGCCAAGGCGTATATGGCATCCTGCCCGGCGGAGGCGCTTAGCTTGCAGCAGGTGGCCGCGTACGTACACCTACACCCCGGCCATCTCAGCGAGCTGTTCAAAAAAGAAACCGGGAGCACGTTCGGCGACTTCGTGACCGGGATACGGATGCGCCGGGCGATGAATCTGCTGGCGGTGACCCCGGCCAAGGTGAGCGAAATCGCCGCGATGACCGGGTATGAGGACGTGAAATATTTCAGCCGCCTGTTCAGAAAGCACACGGGAAAAACGCCCAGCGAGTTCCGCGAGGAGGCGCTGGACGGCGGTTTGCTGTATGGGGAAGCATAAACCAAATTTTTTCGGGAAGTAGGGAAGCAGCATGGAATTGTCGGGTCCTTGGAAACTGCAGCATTTTGAAGTAGGGGAAAAACCTGCCCATGAACTGGCGGCGCCCGGTTTGGACGACCGCTTTTGGATTGACGCCGCCGTGCCGGGGGACGTGCATTCGGCGCTGCTGGAACGGAGCATCATCGACCCTCCGTATTTCGGGCATAACGACGCCAAATGCCGCTGGATCGAGGGCAAGGAATGGTGGTACCGCACGCCGTTTACGCTGGACGCCGCGCCCGAGAAAGGGGAGAGAATCGAGCTTAAGTTCGAGGGGCTGGATACGTTTGCGGCGGTTTATGTCAACGGGCATGAAATCGGCAGGACGGCCAACATGTTCCGGGAGTATGTTTTCGACGTGACACGGGTTGTGCGCGAGGGCTGGAATGTGTTGGCCATAAGGTTCGATCCGCTGCATTTGCATCACCAGGACAAGGAACAGTTCGAATGGTCCTCCTATACAAAAGAACGGCCCTGGATCCGCAAGGCGGCAATGAATTTCGGCTGGGACTGGGGGCCGAGAATCGTGACCGTGGGCATCTGGGGCAAGGTGCACCTCACGCGCCGCAAGCTGGCCAAGCTGACCGGCGTGTACGCCTGCACGCGGTCCGTGGAGGCGGGGGAAGCGGTGCTTCATTTTAGCACGGAAGCCGAGGTTTTCCGGAAAGGGACGTTGGCCGAGGCCGCGGTCCGCTTGCTTGATGCCGAAGGGAGGGAGGCGGCGTGCATTGTTCTTCCGATCCTTGGGGAGCAAGGGGCGGGAAAAGGCGGCGCTGCCGGGGGCGTAGGTAGTTTCGTTGGTGGAGGTGAAGACGGCGGTAGTGGCGTAAGTAGCGCCGGTGCTAACAGAGCCGACACCAGCATCGGCACCGGCTACACCCACGCAGGCAAAGCTTTCGGCCGGGTCGAAGCCGAGCTGCGGGTCCGCGATCCCCGGCTGTGGTGGACGCACGACTTGGGCGAGCCGTATTTGTACACGTTGGAGGTCGTGCTGCGCGCCGAAGGGGAGGAAGTCGACCGCTGCATACAGCCGTTTGGCATCCGCACGTTGGAGCTTGCCCTACGTAACGACGATGGCAGCAATGCGTTTGCTTTTATCCTTAATGGGGTTAAGGTTTATGCCAAAGGCGCCAACTGGATCCCGGCCGACAACCTGATCGGCTCGATCCCGGAGCCGACCTACCGCGGGCTGATTGACCTCACCGTGGAGGGCCGGATGAACATGCTGCGCGTCTGGGCGGGCGGTATCTACGAAAAAGAGGTTTTTTACGATGAATGTGACCGGCGGGGCGTGCTGGTGTGGCAGGATTTTGCTTTCGCCAACGCCTTGTTCCCCGATTTCAACCGGGACTTTATGGACAACGTGCGGCACGAGGTCATCGATAACGTCAAAAGATTACGCAACCGCGCGTCCCTCGCGCTCTGGTGCGGCAATAACGAAATCGACTGGCTGTACGATATGAAAAGCGCCGCCGGGGATATTACCGGGCCTTTTTTCGGGGAGCGCATTTATCATGATCTGATTCCGGAAGTGCTGGCGGAACTGGACCCGGCGCGCCCGTATTGGCCTTCTTCGCCTTACGGGGCAAACGGCGGCTACGACGCCAACGACCCGCACACCGGAGACCGCCACAACTGGCAGGTTTGGCACGGTTCGGTGTACCCGCGGATGCAGGGGGAGAAGCCGCAGCTCGACTACAGCATCGAAGGCGTGACGTTCAAAAATTACAAGCGGGATTTGGCCTTGTTCAGCAGCGAATTTGGCATGCACGCTGCGGCGAACCGCTACACGCTGGAAAAAAACATCCCCGCCGGCCAGTTTGTCTGGGGGAGCGCGGAGATGGCTTACCGCAACAAGGATACGAACCACCGCAAGGGCATTTTGCTGATGGAGGGCTATACAGGGATTCCGCGCGATATCGAGGAATACATGGATTTTTCGATGTTGACGCAGGCGGAGGGATTGAAGTACGGGATCGAGCATTTCCGGCGGAACCGGCAGCGCAACAGCGGCGCGCTCGTCTGGCAGCTTAACGACAGCTGGCCGGGCACGAGCTGGTCGATGATCGACTACGAGCTGCTGCCAAAGGCTTCTTTTTATTATGCCAAAACGTTCTATAACCCCGTGCTGCTTTCGCTCGAGCATGAGCCGGACGAACCGCTGCAAGTGTGGGTGGTCAATGATACGCTGGAGCCGCTGCGGGGGACGGTGGAGCTGACGGTGCACGCCTTAAACGGCGGTGCCGTCTTGTACCGGGCCGCTTTTGCGGCGGACATTCCGCCGCAGTCCGCGGTGCGGATCGGCGCGGTGGAGGAAGCGGCAGCCTTGCAAGGGGCCGCGCCGGAGGAGGTGATGGCCGGGCTGTCCGCCTCCGGTTTTGCCGCCCCGGCGAACCGCTACTATTTGCGTGACCCGAAGGATTTGCGCCTGCCGGAAACCCGGCTGGACGTACAGGTCGACGAGGCCGCGCAAGCGGTGACGGTGACCGCGGCGGGTCCGGGGGCCGCGCGCTTCGTGAAGCTGGAGCTGCCGCTGGGCCGCGTCCGCTATAGCGACAACTACTTTGATCTGCTTCCCGGCGAAAGCCGGACGGCGCACATAAGCCATCCGGATGGGCTGGCCCTGCCATGGGCGGAGCTGCGGGTTTCCGCCTTGAACGGCAAGCGCGGCGCCTGCGGTATCTAAGGCTTAATCCGCATTTCCGGCGAGAACGCGGTCGCGGTATTGTTTTACCGCGGGAACATCGGTTTGCTTGCCGTTTTCTTTGGTGAACACCTGCCAATCCGCATTTTTCAGCACGTCCAGAAAGCCTTGCACGGCCGCGGCCGTTTTTGTGCCCGGGTACGTTTTGACCGTGTGTTCGTAACTGGCCTTAACCTCGTCGGTTAATTTGAAGGTATCGAAATCGAAAATCGGCGTATTGTCCAGCCCGTACAGATAGGTTGTCAAGTAGCGGGTATAAAACAGCTTTTTGGCTTGCTGTGCCTCAGGCGTTCCTGCATATTGCGTAAAATATTTTTCAGCGGCGACGGCTCGCTCGGCCAATTCATCCCAAGTGATGACGAGCCCGCCGTCGCTGGCCATTTTGGCGTCCGAATCCATGGCAAGCAGCGCAATGAAGTCCTGCATTTTTTCGCTTAGCGCCGAACTGTATTTTTTTAGCGCTCCGTAGTTGACCACGGGAAACACCATGCCTTCGGCCGTTTCCAGCTTGTAGCCGCCGGCCAGGGCGCCCAGGACGGTTTGGCGGACGGCATCGTCTTTGATCTGCTTCAGCTGTTCGTCCGGAATGGGCCAGCCGAGTTCGGAGAGCGCCTGGGTAACGGGTTCTTCAGCAAATTTATCCTGCGTTTTGAGCAGGTCTTCCTCGTAAAAAGCGAGCAGCTTTTGCATCAGCAGGCCGGCGTCATCTTGAGGCAGGGCCGCCAAATGTTCATCGAAAAAGACCCAATAATCCTTGGCTTCGGGATCACCGGTTTGCAGACGCTCAAACTGTTCAAGGATTTGCTTCCGTTCGGAGCCGGACTCCGCCGCAGCGCCATTTCCGCTGCTATTTTTACTTCCGCCAACGTTGTTTGCTTGTCCCGGCGCGTTTTGTTCCATACCGGTTTGCCCGGGTCCCGGGCCAGCAGCCCCCTCTTTATCGGCGCATCCCGTTAATAAAGCCCCCGCCAACATCGCGGTTAGCGACAGCGACAGCATGATGTTTACAGTTGATCGCGGCATTTGCAGGTACACTTCCTCCCGTAATTTATCTTGTTTACTTGACGAACGAGCGGGGGAAAAGGTTCCTTGCGCCGAAAAAAAGGGCCGCTCCAAAGGTTGGAAAACCAACCGGAACAACCCTTGTTTGAAATTCGTTTTATTCCGCGTGCTCGATCAGCGTGACGCTTTCGACCTGGTTGACCATTCTTCTGAGCTCCCGGGCCTGTTCCCAATTGATGCTGCCGGCTTCGTACATGTTGTGGATTTCCGCGCGTTCGGCATCCATCACCTGGATGCGCAGCTCTTCTTTCTGCGCTTCCATCTGTTCGCTGAATTGCGGCCCGGGACTGGTCAAGTGGGCGATCACCCGCTTGTATTGGAGCATCACCCTTTGCAGGGCGAGGTCCTGCTCTTTTTCCCGGGGTAGGCCCTTCAAGTACTCGAGTGCCGCTTGCAGCGCTTGAAGCTGGATTTCCTGGCCGTGGCGCAGCCCGGCAAATTGCCGGTACTTGCGGGTGGCCCGCCGCCAGTCGCGGACGGCGCTGCCGACCAGGAATGAAATGCGGGCGCGGGCGGTTCGGCAGAGCCCTTCTTCGCGAAGGTCCAGCGCCTTCTCGAAGGTTTCGAACATCTCCTTGCTCATTCCGCCGCTTTGCATCGTTTCGTGGATGTAATTCCGTTCGGCTTTTAGCGCGGCAAGCTGGATTTCGGTCATTTTCCCCAAAGCTTCCGACCGCTCCAGCCTGTGGGCGTTCTGCTGAAGATACACGGGGCGGAACAGCCTTTTGTATTCGTCCATCAATTGATAGGCGGCGGCTTTGTTGTGCTCGTTCATTTCAGCTTTAATCTTCTGCACCGCAACCCGCAGCAGCCTGCTTCGGGCCTCGGCCATGTCGATGTATTCGTCCGTCGCTTCGCCTTCGGCTGCTCCTTTGCTGAACAGCGGCAGCAAAAGGGTGGCGGCGATCAGGGTGAACAATATGACGCCCGCGGCCAAAAACAGGATGAGCGAACGCTCGGGAAAAGCCTGTCCGCTGGCGACCACATAGGGAATGGACAACACCCCGGCCATCGTAACGGCGCCGCGGACGCCCGTCAGGCTGACCAGAAGGCTGTTTTTAACGCTCGGTTTTGCCGCGGTCTCAGGTGATTTGGCGGCTTTATATTCGTACAGGGAAAAGAAATAAGACCAGACGAAACGGATCGCTAAAATGGCAACCCCGATGGCCAAAACGTAGCCGATCGCCAGCGT
The DNA here is from genome assembly GCF_046567315.2 of Paenibacillus lacisediminis. Taxonomy (NCBI): domain Bacteria; kingdom Bacillati; phylum Bacillota; class Bacilli; order Caryophanales; family Paenibacillaceae; genus Paenibacillus; species Paenibacillus lacisediminis. The sequence continues at coordinate 53,775 of NZ_JBKIAX020000008.1, forward strand.
ATTGCCGATGTTGGGGTTTTCCACCGTGGCGCGCATGGATGACGGGATGATCAGCCCCAGCAGCAGGAAGACGACTCCGTTCAGGATGAACAGCACGGTTTGCCATATATTTTCCGTCAAGACCTGCTCCTCGGCGAGCATCGTTTCCGTTCGTTCCCGCAGCAGGGAATGCACGATGCCGCCCACGACGACCGCAATGACGCCGGAAGCGTGCAGGAGGTTTTCGGTGACGATAAAAATAATAAACGGGGTCAGGATCTGCAGAAGCGAATGCAGGGTGGCGTCCTGAATGCCCTGTTTGCGGAGCGAAAACCGCAGCCAGGTCATGACCAGGCTGAGCACGAGGCCCAAAACGGCGCCAATGATAAACATGTATGTAAAGTCGTAAACAGCTTCTCGCAGCGAAAAATAGCCGGTCACGACCGCCGCGACCGCATAGTTGAAGGCAACCAGGCCGGAAGCGTCGTTGATCAGCGACTCGCCCCGGACGAGATTCAGCACTTTGTCCGGAATGTGAATCCGCTTGGCGATGCCGTTCACGGCGACGGGGTCGGTTGGCGAGAGAATGGCCGCTAACGCGAAGGCGGCGACGAGCGGGATTTCCGGAATGATGGCGTGGATGAAATAACCGCCGCCGATCGTCGTCAGCAAAACGAGGACGATGGCGTTGCCTAAGATCGGCCCCCGCAGTTTCCACAGCTCTTCGCGGGGGAAATGCCTTCCGTCGTTGTACAGCAGCGGGGCTACGAACAACAGCAAAAACCATTCCGTTTCGATTTCCAGATGAATCCCGTCAAACGCCAGCGCGATGGCGATGCCAAACACAATTTGGGTGAGCGCGGTGGGGATAAACGGGATGTAGTGGCTGATGATGTTGGAAACGACCAGACAGATAAGCAGTAAAATAACCGTAATCAATAAATCCATGTATCAATCTTCCTTCCCGAACGGATTGCTTTGCAAGTCGACATTATTCTATTATATCCCACTTTTTAAACTGAAGATAAACAAAGCGTTGGGGGAAGCGTCCGAAAAAAAAGAGCGCAGCCATCTGCGCTCTTCGAGGATTCAATTTATCGCATGAACGGGAGGCTTGGCTCCCAAAGAACCGCTTGTCCGCTGTCCAGGCTTTGCCGGATATCGATCAACCGTTGATTCGAACTGCCGCAGTAAAGCAGGGCAGGGTCGCGAAGCGCTTCGACGAAACGCCCGTCCACCAGCACCTCGCAGCGCCGCAGCAGTTCGTATTCGGGGGACCCGGGATGCTCTGTCAGCTCCTCATACGTATATCCGCTGTAAATCCAAATCGAAATCGGCCCGGTCTCCGCCACAAGCCGGTCGATAAACCCGCTGACCTCGGCGGCGGAGAAGAAGGGGTCTCCGCCAAGGATCGTCAAGCCGCTCAGCAGGGGGTTGTTTTTAATGTCATGAATGATTCCGGCTTCCCGTTCCGCTGTGAATGGCTCGCCGTAATTGAAATTCCACGTCTCCGGGCTGAAGCAGCCTTTGCAGTAATGGCGGCAGCCGCTGATGAAGATCGCGGCCCGCAGGCCTTCGCCTTCATTGATGGATTCCGGGTAATAGCCGCAAATATTCATGCGTCGTGTTTGACCCGGTCGCGGACTTCCGCTTGTTTAGCAGCGTTGAACCGCGTTTGGTAATCTCCCGTCAGGTATCCGGTGACCCGGCGCAGGCGGCGGATGTGCACGTCGTTCTCATGGCTGCCGCAGGAAGGGCAGGTTGCCCCGATAATGCCTTCGAAGCCGCAAGCCGAGCAGCGGTCGATCGGATGGTTGATGCTGAAATAGCTGACCTGCTGCTGCAGGGCGTATTGAACGATTTTCAGAAAAGCGGCCTGGTTGTTCCGGGCATTGCCGTTGAGCTCGATGTATGAAATGGCCCCCGCGTTGCAAAGCCCATGGAACTTGGCTTCCAGCTCGATTTTTTTTGCCGCGCTGATGTTGTAATACACCGGGATGTGGAACGAATTGGTGTAGTACTCTCTGTCCACTACGCCCGGAATCGGGCCATAAACCGCGTGGTCACGTTTCGTGAACTTTCCGGACAAGCCTTCCGCCGGCGTGGCGAACAGGGTAATGTTCAAATTATGAATATCGCTTTGGCGGTCGCAATAATCGCGCATGTAGGAGATGAGTTCGTACGCTTTTTGATAGACAGCTTCATCCTCGCCATGGTGCTTGCCGTACATCGCCTTCATGCATTCCGCCAGCCCGATGAACCCGATTGACAAGCTGCCGTGCTTGAGCAATTCGCCGACTGCGTCCTCCGGCCCGAGGTGTTCGCCGCCTTCCCACACGCCTTCGCGCATCATAAAGTCGGATGCCTTGGCTTTTTGGGCCGCTTGAATTTTAAACCGATGCAGCAGCCCTTCCAGGGCGATGTCCATGTAATGCGTAAGCTCGCGGTAGAAGCCGCGCTCGTCCGCCTCTGCCCGCCGTCCCAGCGCAATGCCGTGCTCCAGGCCGAGCTTGACCAGGTTCAGCGTGTTGAACGACAGGTTGCCTTTGCCGGAAAGATGGTTCCGGCCGAAGCGGTCGGCCAGCACCCGGGTGCGGCAGCCCATCGTGGCGAATTCCGTATCCGGATCGCTTGGGTCGTAATGCATAAGGTTAAGTGGGGCGTCCAGGTTGGCGAAGTTCGGATACAACCGTTTGGCCGAGCATTCCACCGCTTTCAGGAACAGCCCGTAATTCGGTTCGTCCGGGTTCTGGTTGACGCCTTGTTTGCATTTGAAAATCTGGATCGGGAAAATCGGCGTTTCCCCGCTGCCCAGCCCCCGCATCGTGGCCGTCAGCAGGGAGCTAATCACCATCTGCCCTTCGGGCGAGGTGCAGGTGCCGTAGTTGATGCTGGTGAACGGGATTTGCCCGCCGGCCCGGCTCGACATCGTGTTGAGATTATGGATCAGGCTTTCGGCCGCCTGCAGCGTTTCGGCTTCGGTTTCCTTCAGGGCAAATTTAAACGACTTCGGATAACGCTCTTGCAGGTCACTGCGGCTCATCGAGATGTCCCCGTTCCCGGCCAATTCGGCGTCGCGGGCACCTTCTTCGAAATATTCCAGGCCTTTGCGGAAATATTTCTCGAATGATTTGGCCACATAAGGGGCGAGGTCGAAGTCCAGCTTGTTGGCCGATACGCCGCCATACTGGGAGTTTTGCTGGGATTGGAAAATGATCGCCACCAGCGCCATCGCGGTCATGATCGAATTCGGCGGTCTGACGCTGCCGTTGCCGGTGTTGAACCCTTCGCGCAGCAGCTTTTCGAACGGGATGAAAATGCAGTTCGTTGTCCCGATCGCATATTGGTCGAGATCATGCACGTAGACGATGTTGTCTTTAATCGCCTGTTCCACCCGTTTGGGCAGGATGAAATAAGTCGCATACCATCTGGCGTACTCGCTGCCGAATTTACTCATTTTGCCCGAGAAGCTTTCGCCGTTCAAATTCGCGTTCTCGCGCAGCACCTCCAGGTTGCGGCTTTGAATGATTTCCTCGCCCATTTGAATGACTTCATCCAGCATGGTGTCCCGGCCGGTGAAGGTTTGGTTTAGCAATGCCATATTAAAATGCTCCTCCCCAAAAGCTAATTTAACACTAAGTAAAAAGGCATCTCCAACCTGCCCAGGTTGAACATGCCCGAATGCGCTGCCTAGTGAAGCTTCTTCTACAACGGCTGTCGATCCAATAAGGCATATGTAAAAGCTGCATACGGACATCATGCCAGTTCCTCGCAGGTTTTAGCGGTTTACACTATATTTTGTTTCGCTGAAACAAGATTAGCACAATATATTGTGTTTAAAGTGTGACTTGCATCACATGGACAAGCCGGAATCCGGGACAAATCCGCCGGAGCCCGCGGGCGATGCGCGAAGCGGGGAGGAGAAAAAAATTTTGTGCTTTTTTTGGGGGAGCCACCTAGAAATCGGTACTTGATAGCCGGTTAGTGGTACGGCGAACCGTTCGCCAGCCGACTGTCGGTTGCTGGAACGGCCGGCCGTTCGTTGGCAAACCACCGGTTGCTAGAACAGCCACCTACTGGTCGACCGTTGGCCAAGCGCTGGTTACTGGAACGGGAAACCGCCGGCCTTCAAAATAGCGGAACTTTATGTACTTATTATCCGGGGCTGAGCATGTTCATCCCCATTAGCGGAATTTTTTGTTCTTATTTTCCTATGAACGGTCCAGATTGCGGGTATTTTGTTACGGTCCGAGAAAATAGCGACATAAATTTCCTTTATTTTCTCAAATTGACGGATCTCGCCGGAATAACGACATTTTTTGCCCTTATGTTTTTGAGCCCCTTTTTGTTTGTATTTACCGGTGGGGAATTGATAAAATAGTACTCGGACGGGAATTAAATATAGTAAAGTGAGGGGAACGAAAATGGCGATTGCGGAAGTGACGGTTATTCCGATTGGCACGGGCAGCACCAGCCTCAGCTCTTATGTGGCCGAGCTGCAACGGGTGTTGGAGAAGCAAGAAGGTATTAAGTTCACGCTGACGTCGATGAGCACGATTATTGAAGGGACGCTGGACGACGTATTCGCGGCCATCCGGGCGATTCATGAAGCGCCGTTCCAGTCGGGCGCCGGCCGGGTGTCGACCTCGATCAAGATCGACGACCGCCGCGACAAAGCGAGTTCGTCCGAGCAGAAGCTTCAATCCGTGAGGGAGAAGTTGTAGTGCAAGCGGTTTGGTTGTGGCAGCATTGTGATAGCGCCACGTGTGTGGTGGGACCATGTCGTTGACCGTTGCGCGGCACGCAACGTGCGCCGGAAGCACCACGAAATCCGGACAAAACGGGCTTGCGCAAAATTCCCAAACTTTAGGGCTTGCATTATTTTTAAAACACGGTATAATAATTTTTGTTCGCTAAAAGTGAACTTGCTGATGTAGCTCAGCTGGTAGAGCAACGCATTCGTAATGCGTAGGTCGGGGGTTCGAATCCCTTCATCAGCATCTCCATAATGTAAAGCACGGCGCGGCTTCCGAGGTTTTCGGGGGCCGCGCTTTTTTTGCGTAAAAAGGGAACTTCTAACATTTGATGCTTTAAAGCTTGGTGCAGATGTTGTTATGGCGTGTGTATAGGCGAATGACACCGTTCTGTTGCGAAAATATTAACCGGGGACCGTCGATCTTCGGCTATCTCCTTCCCTTTAAAATAACCTCATCACCGCCCAACGTTAACGATCTTCCTGATCCAGGTTGGCTCATTTGTCGCCGCCCGTACGAGGCAGTCGGCGCAGTCTGCGAAGGAAAGCGGCAGGAATGGAGCGATGCGGGTGGAGGGGCCTGCTGTATATTTCGAAGTGGCGGCTACGTCGCTAAGTGCGCCCGGTCGTACAATGGTCCAATCCAGGTCGCTCTGTTGCACTGCACGCTCGGCAATGGCCTTGTCCTCGACCGCCTTCGAGAAGATGCGGCCCGAAATGCGTATGGCCCAGCGATTGAGCGTGGAAAGCTCTTTTCCGTCGCTTAGACCGATGCCGCTCTGCATAACGAAGCGCTTGACATCGGCGCTCTGACAGGCTGCCAGGATGTTCGAGATACCCTCGGACATGACGGTGCCTGGCGAAAAGTTTTTGAGGATGCTCGTGATGCCCTCCGGCATTATGGTGCCCGGCGAAAAGTTTCTGGTCGGACCTATGCAACTAATTACCGCATCAGTATCGGCCAAGGCCTTGGCAATGTTAGGCATATCGAGCACGTCTCCCTGTCGGACGCTGAGGCGTTCTGTGGGGGCGATGACTTCCGGCCGACGAGCCACGGCTACAACCTCGTGTCCCAATTCAAGTGCTCGCTCTATCACTTTCCTGCCTGTCGTACCCGTCGCTCCAATTACCGTGATTTTCATTGAATAGTTCCCCCTTCGAATATGTTGATTATTACCTCTACCTGTGCCTGCTCCGCTAGACAGCACGGCTGGACTGCCAAAGCTTTGAAGCAGCTTGCCATTTGCAAAGAGGATCGGCTCCTACTGGTTTCAATTAATATCCGCAAAAAATACACATTAGTGTATTAGATAACAACTGTGTATAATATAAACGAAAAAGAAGGTATCCGTAATTACCAAATAGCCGTAATTTGTGCATTTGTTCACGAATCATTTAAATTGTGTATTTTTCCAGAAAGCTTGGTGACTCTCGCAATGTTTAAGGTGGATAGAAGAATAATCAAATCTCAAGAAGCGATAAAAAAAGCTTTTATTGAACTGATGACTGAAAGAAATTTTGATCAGATTACTATACAAGAAATTTCCGATAGGGCAAATGTTAGCCGAAGAACAATATATCTTCACTACATGGATAAATATGATCTTTTAGATAAGCTAATCGAAGAACATATTTACGAACTACGGGAACTTTGCGAATTAGCAGTTAATAATACCGATTATATTGATACAGTATTGTTATGGTTCGAGTACTTTGAGAGTCATTATTTATTCTTTTCAACGATGTTAGCGAGTAAAGGGGGCCCTTTTTTTCGCAGTCGGTTCCTTGAATTTGTCCTCCAAGAGTTAAAGAATGAAGAAAACATAACCGATGGAAGATCTCAAGAATTAAGTGACGGTGAAGATGTGAGTATTCAATTTTTTGGAGCTGCTATCGTAGGGGTAGTGGAATGGTGGTTCAAGAACGGAAAGCCCTACCCCTCTCACTGCATGGCACAACGAGTGGGAGCATTGTTAGGTAGGAATTTATAATCGATTCATGAACTGTGACAAGATGTTAATCTTTTGCAAGGAGTTGGCAATTCTTAATAGAATAAATATGAAGATGATCAGGTAATAAATTTGTACACATAAGGAGATAAAACTATGGCAAAAAACAAATTACTAAGAATGGACAATGTTGGCATCGTTGTAGAATCCCTTGATAACGCAATCCCGTTCTTCGAGGAGATTGGCTTGAAGCTCGAAGGGCGAGCTACTGTCGAAGGTGAATGGGCTGGCCGCGTAACCGGGCTGGGTTCACAGTGTGTAGAGATTGCTATGATGGTTACCCCGGATGGCCACAGCCGACTTGAACTTTCGCAATTTCTCACCCCGCCTACTATATCAGATCACCGAACTGCTCCTGTAAATGCCCTCGGTTATCTACGCGTCATGTTCACTGTTGAAGACATTGACGAAATGGTATCCAGACTCACTAAGTATGGTGCTCAGCTCGTTGGCGAAGTGGTTCAGTACGAGGACTCGTATCGGCTCTGCTACATTCGTGGAAATGAAGGACTTCTAATCGGTTTGGCGGAACAACTCGGTAATAAATAAGTGACGTTTATAGCTCGAACGGTGCCAGCTCGGGAATTTTTTTATGAATAGGCTAAACAGTTTTATTCCCCTCTTCTATAGCCATAACCTCTCTTGCTGCTTCTATGAAAGATAATATGATGGGTGAAAGCCACTTGTCTTTATGCCATGACATCTGTGTATACACGTGCAAGTCCGGAATTTGCCATGGAAGAGCAATAAGTTCGCTCCGTTCAACTTCGGCTTCCGCTACGATTTCAGGAAGAAAGGCAATACCGATTCCCGAAATTGCACATTGTTTAATGGCCTCAGCGCTTTGAAACTCCAAATACGTAATACTATCAATGCCCTCTTTCTCAAATGACCGGTCAAACATGGTGCGATAGGGACAGCCCTTTTCATTCGTCAGGAACACTTCTCCGTGAAAATCTCCTAGCTGTAGCACAGTTCGTTTTGCAAGCGGGTGATCTGGAGCAGCGAACAAGCGGAAAGTTTCTTCCACCAACGGTTCCACGGCAAGTCCGCTCGAGCGAATGGGTTCGTCCAACATAAAGACAACATCCGCGGTTCCCTCAAAGAGTGTTTGCTTGAGCTCTTGATTTGGAACGGAGCGGAAGATCAAACGAACTCCCGGATGCTGCGAACGAAATCGTTGAAAGACAGCGGGAAGCCGATAGGCGCAAATAACCTCATTGGCACTTATCGTTAGGGTGCCGCTTAGAACTTCATTGTCATGAACGGCGTTGCGAGCTTCGTCCAATTTATCTAGAACGCTTTGAATATGAGTTAAAAAGCTTTTACCCGCAGTTGTAAGAACGAGCTGCTTGCCCAAACGGTCAAAGAGACGAACACCAAGCTCATCCTCCAATGCTTTGATTTGCATCGTGACGTTGGAGGGGACATAGCCCAGCACTTCCGCAGCCCGACTGAAATTTAACGTTGATGCAACCATGCGGAACGTATTCAGTTGACGCAATTCCATCATACAGTCCCCCTTTTACTTTCAATATTATTGAAGACTACTTTGAATTCTATTCACTTTTATTGAGGGTACCACAAGCCTATACTAAGTACAAGAAATACAATTTAAATGTGTGGTTTCATGTTGAAGGGGGAGACAATACGATGGATTATGAGATTTTTGATTTGGGTGACGTAACCTTGCAATCAGGAGTGACGTTACCGAGCGCTTTTCTCGCTTATAAGACTTATGGAAAATTGAATGAAAAGAAAGATAATGTCATCGTCTATCCAACTGCTTTTGGCGACACGCATGTTCAGAATGAATGGTTGATTGGAAACGGCATGGCACTGGATCCGCGAGAATATTTCATTATCGTTCCTAATCTGCTGGGCAACGGATTATCTTCGTCTCCCAGTAACACGCCTCCCCCATTCGACCGGGCTAACTTCCCGCAGATAACTATCTATGACAACGTTCAATTTCAGCATCGGCTGGTGACCGGAAAATTCGGTATTCACAAGATCGCTCTCGTAGCAGGATGGTCAATGGGAGGTATTCAAGCGTTCCAATGGGGGGCAAGTTATCCGGATATGGTGGAACGAATTGCGCCTTTCGCCGGAGTTGCCAAGCCTTGGCCCCAAACGTATCTGGTCCTGGACGGAATGAAAGCTGCGCTCATGGCTGCCGCCCGCTTTGATTCAAGTAAACTAAACCAGTTGACTTCTGCAGACATGCGTGCCGTTGGCCGTGTCTATGCGGGATGGGGCTTATCGGATGCGTTTTACAGGGAGGAACTTTATCGTGAACTTGGATTCGACTCATTGGCAGGTTTTGTGGCGGGTGTCTGGGAAGATAGCTTTATGAAGATGGATCCGCACAATGTCCTGGCCATGTTATGGACCGGACAAAATGCAGATATTAGTGCAAATCCCACCTATAACGGAGATTTCGATAAGGCGCTCAAAAGTATTAAAGCGCTCGCCTGCATCATGCCTGGGAGTACGGATCTCTTCTGCAAGGCGGACGATAACGAATACGAAGCTAAGCGTATACCTAATGCTGTTTTTAGTCCTATCGAGTCGATCTGGGGCCATTTTGCCGGTCGTGGAATCAACAATGCCGATAATAAATTTATTGATGACAATCTAAAACGCTTGCTCACGCTTAGTACAAACGGATAGATCATCATTAGCATTAGAGTGTCCAGTCAGGAATAGCAAGATTTGCAATTAACGCACCTCATCCAAACAGGAAGAACACTTGCCCCACTATTTAGAGCGGGACGGGTGTTCTTTTGTTTATTTCCAGCTTATTTATTGCAGAAGGGATCGAAGTTCCGGATCTTGTGGTCTAATTGAAGGTACGAACCTTAATTTTTTATTTTGTAGAGTTGAGGCAGGCACGGGATGCTTTTGAGGTAGATCCTTATTGATTTCGAATTTTCATAAAAGCGGATAGAAAGCAAGCATCTATAAGTTAAAATAATTCTATTTTATTCAAAGTATAATTTCCAATAATCCCCTTATCGAATTAATCAAATATGTTAAAAATGTGAAATAAATGGTATTGATGTTGATTTATAACTTAATTGGAGTTATGGTTTTATAGGAAATAAATTCCAAGGAGGTTTTTTGTGATATGAGTAGGAAAAGGATGGTATCAAGTATTGCCTCTGGTATTCTGTCTTTTGTGTTGTGTATTCCGCTTGTTGCAGCTGATGATTTTGCAGCGTCAAGGAATCCTGCCGATAATGTTGAAGCTTCGATTAATGTCCAACAAGAAGTTTCCGATATGCAAATGAGTGATGTTTTGACTTTTGATGAATTGGTCTCAACCTATGCTAATGATAGTGGTATTTCTGTGGAGCAGGCTAGAGAAACTCTCCTTTCTAATTTTTATTCTGGAAAAAGAACGAAAACAGCCACTATAAGTCCACAATTAGCCACATATAGGACCTTTACTGCACAACTTAACGCTATGAAGAGTTATAAACCATCCTTGAAATTCTATTGTGAGACAACTGAAGGTGGTTATTCTTTTTATGGTATATTAAAAGTTCTGAGCACTACTATGAACAGAGTGTATCAAGGTGTATCTAAGCAATACGCTGGTACGGTCTACACTAATTTAGAACATGCTAATAGAATTCACTATATAGTCAGTGGAGATTTTTATGACAATGGGACGACGACTATTTCTGGTGGTGGTACAGCTGGTATCGGCGAATCGTTTGAACTTTCATTTAGTGTTTCCTACTCTAGTAACTGGTACGCAACAATTTATGAGGAAGATGATTATGATTGGGATTAAGTTGAGTAAGTAGACTTGCAGTTACCATGGAGGATGTTTTTCTTTCCTTCATGGTAACTATTATTTTAGATTTATTATCCTATTTTATTGAAATTTTTACTGGAGGTCGTAACTTGAGCAGTAGTGGTAAGATAGTGATTCTTTTAGTTAGCCTCATTGTAGGAATATTAATTATGTTTTCGCCAGTTTTTATTACAGGATCTTATTATAATGTTAATCAAGTAATGGGAAATCTTTTGAGTGCTGAGTTGATCGTAAGGACTCTTGCTGTGGTTATCGGTCTAATTATTATCTATGACGGTGTAAAGACCTTTTTCAAAAATTAAAATTATTTAAATGGGAATTTTCTTTGGTATTTTAGCGGGGATTATGTTTTGAGCTTTAAATGAGAATTGCCGAGGATCCGCTGAACTACGAAATATACCTGATAAGTCTAAATCGTTTATGATAACTTCTAACAAAATTTCTAACGGCATTAATAAAACTTTATAAGTATTTGAATCTTAGAAAACTCTTGTTTTATGGGCTTTTAAGACCTTATTAGGCCCTACAAATCACTACGGTGACGCATTCGTAATGCGTAGGTCGGGGGTTCGAATCCCTTCATCAGCATCTCCATAATGTCAAGAACAGCGCGGCCTCCGAGGTTTTCGGGGGCCGCGTTTTTTTTACGTGCTAACCTTTATTTCTTTAATGTTCAATCCTAGTAGAAGAACACTTGCCCCACTATTTAGAGCGGGACGGGTGTTCTTTTGTTATTGTAGGGTTATTGAGTTGACGGTTTGTTTCGTTCTTATTACAGCGGTTTCGAAAAAAATGAACTCTTTTCAAAGCTCATCTGTTTATAAGACATAACGCAAAGAAAGGAGTGCAGCAATTGACGGAACGTGAGCTGTTTGATTGCTACAACAAAGACGTCTATCGAACCTGCTATTACATGCTCCGGAACGCGCAGGATGCGGAGGATATATGCCATGACGTCTTCGTCACCGTGTTTCGGCAGGACTGGCAGCGGATCGAGCATGTGCGGGCCTGGATTATGCGCATTACCATGAATCACTGTCTGAACCTGCTCCGAAAAAACCGGACAAAGCGGGAAAAGCAATCCGAGGTGCAGCGGCTGCATGAGCACGCCGTCGCTGCAGCGGTTAAACCTGTGGACGCGCTCGTGCTAGAGAAGGAGGCCTCCGCCGAATGGGAGAAGCTGCTGAAGCAGCTGCCCGATAAGCTGCTGGCGGTCGTAACCCTCCGCTATATCGGTGAATTGTCGATGGCAGAAATCGCCGAAACCTTGCGCATTCCGCAAGGAACCGTAAAATCAAGGCTTCATAAAGCGTTGAAAATGATGCGCAAGAAACTGGAACAAACCCACCCCATATCGCTGAAGGGAGAGGAACGAATTGGAACGTATTGAAAGCCAGTTAAAAGACCAAATGAAACACGCGGACACGGTGTCTTATCCGGATTTCGACCGGATGTGGAGCAGCATCCGCCAAGACGAGCTACGGATGGCCGCCGGAGGGAAAGCGGCAATTCCGCGTCCACGCAACCGGAAACGGACCGCCATCGCCGTCTCGTTGTCCGTTGCCCTTATAGCTACGCCAGTATATGCAGCGGTTACGTATGATTGGTCGAACCTTCTATCTTATAGAGCCGGGATTCAAACGGCCCTGGAGCAGGGCCTTGGCCAAACGATCGAACAGTCGGTCACCCGGGACGGCGTAACGCTTACGCTGCATACCGCTTTTACCGATGAGAACCGGACCTTCCTTCTGTACAGCCTCGATCCCGGCCCGGCCTGGAAAGGGAAGGCTATCAGCTTCGAAAATATCGGACTTCGCGATGGCAGCGGCCGGGTGATCGAGGGCAACTACAACCAACATTGGAATGAGGAGCTTAAGGTATATCAAGGGTATTTCGAAACGGATTGGGTGCTCAATGAGCGCCAGGCCGATGTGGAGTTTTTCGTGGAAAATATCCGCTTCGTCGGAGACGGCAGCCAGGCCATCGATTTTCGTCCCGACCGTGCGGAGACCCAGACATTCAACATCCAGAAGGACGGTATCGGCACCGTTTCGCTGCAATCCTTCGAGCAAGCCGGAGGACAAATGCTGCTGAAATCAGTTATTAGCTTCACCGACTCGTGGGTTCAAAATAACAGCTGGGTTCGTATTGAAGCTGTCAACGCTAAAGGCGAGAGAATCCGGGAATCTAAGCCCTCAGTATTCGGAACACCTGAAGCCTCTGACGAATATTCGAACCAGCAAATTTATTTGGCAACTGACTTACGGGCTGAAGGAACTTCGTTCCAGCTCAAATATGACCGTACGCTGGGAACGGCCGCTGGAACTTGGAGTCTCCGTACCGCCCTCTCGAAGAAGCAACTGGAACGCAGCTCGTTTAAGGACCGGCTGAATATTCCGATCAAGGAGGTGCCAGGAGGAACAAAAATTGCTGAATTGATCGTTACACCAACCCAGGTTCGGCTTGTGTTGACCCATGAAGAGGAATACGCAAGGGTGCCTTATACGGAATATCAGCTGGATGTTGGGGGCAAGCTTCTCGATGGCGGACTCTGGCCCGTTTCCAATGAACCGGCCCAAACCGAACTGCGGTTCGAAATGGCTGGCCTTACACCGGAAGCGTTGGCCAATGAGCCGATAACTCTGATTGCGAAACATCGTGTCGACGAGTACAAGGGCGATAGCCATCCGGTCCGGCTAACCGACATCTCGACGAAGCGGCAAGCCGTGAGTTCCAGCATCGCGGGTTATCCAATCACATGGACCTACTATATGAAGGACGGCAATCTGTATGTAGAATCCCGGAGCAGCGATCCGGCGTTTGGCGGGGTGAATCAAACCTATTATCTCGACGGCGGGGAGCGAAATTACGGGAAGCCTGCTCTCATCCGCATGCTTGGAGACGAGGGGAATGAGAATATAGACGTGTACGAGAAATTTAACAAAACCGAGCAGGACATTTACATTTATATGTATACCACCAATCAGCCGGAGGACGAGTTGCGCGTTCAGGTCAAGCCGGGGAAGTAGTGTTATGTAGCCGCTTTGACAATTCAATAGAACCCAGCCGAACGTACAAAAGAAGAGTGGGCTCGATATCGATATAGCCCCCTCTTCTTTTGTCACTGTTTATTATTTCCTTTGACCAAAAGTATTGCAAAAATTATTGAGAGTAGAATAATTATGACCAGGCCTATTAACTGAACAATATTTTCATAAGGTGACGGTATGTTGATTTGTCCAAAAATTAAATTTTTAAGTATATAATAAAAAATTTGAAATATTCCCCAGAAAACTAGTGCTATAACTGCCCAATTTTTTACCTTATTGATAATATCACCTTGTTTCTTTATTTAACTAAGTATTTATCAATTTCATCAGCCGTTTCTCCACTGTCTTGGAAGTTCTTGATTAAATCAATATTCTCAAATCCGTTTGTCTCTTTAACAACGTAGTTTTAGTCGTAATGAGCCACCGACCTTGAAGCTGCTATTTAAATCACGTTTAAATACCCAGTTGACTATGTCACCATCAATGTCTTTAAATCCCAAAAGAGTATAGTTTTTATCGTTGTCATACTTAATCGAAGAAATTGTATCTTCAAAAGAAATAGTGTCCCCTATATTGAAATCTCTCAAATCTCTCACGTTTCTTTGAAGGGTTTCATCAAATAATATGGCTTATCTACGGTCGGGGGCCATAGGGCACTTTGTTCTATATTAGTCTTGTGCTCAGTATCGCTCCTATAAAATAGCGGAACTTTTGGTCCTTATTTTCGAATTTGAGCCTATTTATCATCAATAAGGGAAATTTTGGGTCTTATTTTTTGATGAATAGGTCTAAAAGCGGTCTTTCTCCACTAAATCATGAAAATAAATCCATAAAATTCCACTATTTTACGCAACATAGGGTTGTCGCTGAAATAGCGCCCTTTTTTTCCTTTATGTTCTACCCGGGTTTCTTCAATGTCGGCGTAGGAACTCTCTGCACAGTTTTGCTTACGGGGCCAATGGTTACTTATTTCCGGACGGCCTTTGTGGATGTATGACTGAATAAGATATAGGCTGTCCCTTCAGATTGTCAAGAACTTTTCTCACTTGTTTATTATTTGTTTATTGGCCCCCTATACAATTGTGTTCAAACGACAATTTTCTACATATTTCTCGGGGGAGAGTGAGGGAGTGAAAAGGGTGAGTATGTTTCGTAAGCTTGCTATGATTTTTACAATTCTCGTGACGGGGGTTGCAGGGAGTATTGGCGTCCACGTTGAAGCGGCGGCAACGGTGGTGAAGCCGGGTTGGGATTTAAGTGCCCCTTTAGGTTTGGCGGCCGATGATGGAAAGTTATATGTAACGGATTTGGGTAACCAACGTATTCAAATTTTCAATCAAGATGAAAGCGTGTATAAAACGCTCGGCGAAAAAGGGGTTTCGGGAGCGGACAATGCTCATTTCAGTATTCCGAAATATGTTGCCGTCGAGCATTCCACGAAAAACATCTACGTTTTCGATGCCTCTAATAACCGGATTCAGGAGTTCAACAGCCAGGGCGGCTGGCTTCGCTCCATTCCGCTGCCTAATTTCGCCAACCCGGCGCCTGAAGCTATGACGCTTGACGATAACGGGCATATCTTTTTTTCGGATCAAAATTGGAATCGCGTATATAGGATGGACATTGAGACGGGAGTATATACCCCGGTTGCTTCGACTTCGGACAGACCCATGGGAGTTGCGGTTGATTCCGAAGGCAACCTTTACATCTCTCAATATTGGAACCATATTGTACTGGTGTTCCAGCACGATAGCGATGATACTTATACGCAGGTTAAAATGATTGGGGTACAAAATGTTTCAGGCAACGACAACAGTCACCTCAATTCCCCCATGGGACTATATATTGACGGTAAGGATCGGTTGTACATTGCGGATTCAAATAATAAACGCGTGCAGGTTTTTAATAAAGACGGAAGTTATGCCTTGACGCTTGGACATCCCGATTTACAATATCCGCGCCATATAACCGTTGATGACAACGAAAATATTTATGTTGCGGATGGCGGTGCAAACAAAATATTCATGTTTGACGGTCAGGGAACGTTTAAGAAAATCCCGGGACAAAATACCTTGCCGGCCTTTGTTGGCACCGAGTCGATGCTGACAGTCGCTCAAGACTCGGGCCCTGTTGATCTTAAGCCTCTATTGCATGTCAGTGACCCGGATCCAGGCCAGACTCTGACCTGGACGCTAACTTCCTCGCCGGTACATGGGACGGTAAGTATTTCCGGGGCAAATGCGCCCAGCGGAAGTTCCGATATCGTTCCCGAAGGTACCGTCAGTTACACGCCGGCAGAAGGGTATTACGGTACAGACTGGCTAACGGTTCAAGTCAGCGACGGGGATGGGGGCGTGGCATCTAAAAATATAACCGTATCGGTTAAAGAGCGCCTGGCTGCTCCAACGGCCAATCCGGCCAGTGGTACGGTGCTGACAAATCACAGCCAAGTAACGCTCGGCGCAACTTCGCCCGGAGCGGTCATCTACTATACGACGGATGGAACCAATCCTACGGCCGATAGTCCAAGCGGATCTACCGTCACTATTGCGGGAACGCCGGGCAGTACGGTGACCTTGAAGGCCATCGCTGTAAAAAATGGCTCGGAAAGCAGCGAGGTTGCAACCTTCACCTATACGATAGCCCATACGTTCTCCATTGAGCCGATCAGCGATATGACCTTGCCTGGGCTGGTTCAAGGTTATGGCAGTTCAGAACCGGAAGCGATTCGCATTCTTAATACAGGCACCACGGGTCTTTCAAACTTGAGCGTCTCGCTCGGCGGTGTTCATGTCAACGCATTTGACTTTACTTTGCCTCTGCAAAGTACACTGGATCCTGATGCATCAACAACCTTGGCGATTCAAGCCAAGCCTGGACTGGCGGCGGGAACTTACACGGCAACGGTTACTGTATCGGCAGACAACATGGCAAGTGTAACATTCACAGTTACTCAAGTTGTCGACTTACCGGATATTTCCGCTAGTCCGCTGAATTTGGCCGCCACGGCAGGGGACCGTCAAGTTGATTTGCGATGGGATACGGTGACCGGCGCCACGTATTACAATTTGTATATGTCGACCGAACCGGGGGAATTTGACGCTGATTTCATCGCGACAGTGACAAGTACAACTTATCAGGTGCCGGATTTGAATAACGGAACAACCTATTATTTTGTAGTGAGAGCAGGTAACGGTAAAGGACTCGGAAGCGAGTCCAATCAGGTAAGCGCAACGCCTGCAACCGTTCCATCAGCACCAACCGATGTGACGGCGGAAGCGGGCAACGGCAGCGCTAAGATCACCTTTACGCCTCCGCAGGATAATGGCGGAAGTTCGATTACGGGTTACGAAGTCTTCACTGCTCAAGGAGCGCTTGTTGCCACCGGAGAAGCCGGTTCAACTTCGATTACCGTCCCAGGTTTATTGAACGGAACCACGTACACCTTCATCATGAAAGCTAAAAATGCCGTAGGCAGCAGTGCGCCGTCTGCACCGTCCAATGCCGTTACGCCGAAAGATACCCCAGGGAGTGATAACGGAAATTCCGGTACACATTCCGGGTCGGGAAATAATCATAGCAATTCCTCTTCTCAGCCGGCGCCAGAGCAGAAGCCTGAGCAGGAGAATACAGGGGCAGACGTGCTTGTGAACGGGAAGCTTGACAATGTGGGAACGGCTGCAATGGAGGACGTGAACGGACAAAAAGTCATGACCATTACCGTGAATGAAGAAAAGTTGCGGCAGCGGCTCACGGACGAAGGTAAAGGCGCTACCATAACGCTATCTGTTTCTGCGGGGAGCGATGTTGTCGTTGGCGAATTCAATGGACGCATGGTCAAAAATATGGAAACCGAGCAAGCCGTTGTGGTGATTCGCTCGGAGAAGGCAACTTACACCTTGCCTGCGGAACAAATCGATATTGATTCCATTTCGGAGCGTTTCGGTAAAGGCTTGGCTTTGCAGGACATCAAAGTCAAGATTGAAATTTCCGTACCGCAGACAGAGACTGTACGTACGGTTGAGAAAGCGGCCGAGCGGGACGGGCTGACGCTGGTCGTTCCTCCGCTTAACTTCAAAGTGAGCGCGGTTTATGGCGACCGCACCGAAGAAGCAGCAAAATTTAACGCATATGTGGAGCGCGCTTTAGCGCTTCCGGAAGGGATCGACCCGAACCGGATTACCACCGGTGTGGTGGTAGAACCGGATGGATTCGTTCGTCATGTACCAACCAAGGTGATCAAAGAAGATGGCATCTATTACGCAAAAATCAATAGTTTGACGAACAGCACCTATGCAGTAGTATGGCACCCGTTGGCGTTTAAAGATATGGAAAACCACTGGGCCAAAAACTACGTCAATGACATGGGGTCCCGGATGATCGCGGGTGGAACGGGCGACGATATGTTTAGCCCTGATCGGGATATTACCCGCGCCGAATTTGCGGCGATTATCGTTCGCGGTCTCGGATTGGGTTCTGGGGCAGGAGAAAGCTCCTTTACCGATGTTAAAGAGGCGGACTGGTATTCCGGTGCCGTGAACACGGCATACCAATATGGCTTGATCAAAGGTTATAAGGACGGAACGTTCCGCCCTGATGAGAAAATTACCCGCGAAGAGGCGATGGCGATCGTTGCCAATGCCATGAAGATAACAGGGTTGAAAGATCGCATTGCGAGTGGTTCATCCCTGGATGCTATTTTGCAGCCTTATCAGGATGAAACGGAAATCTCTGCTTGGGCAACGGCCGGAGTAGCTGATACGGTTCAGGCGGGGATCGTGTCGGGAAGAAATAACATGAATTTGGAGCCTAAGGCGTTCATAACGCGGGCTGAAATTGCCACTATCATCAAGAGATTATTGGAAAAGTCCGATTTAATCTAGTGAAACAAAGAAATGAGCCGGCATCTCCATAATGTAAAGCAAAACGCGGTTTCCGAAAACTCGGAAGCCGCGCTTTTTTGCTTTGGCCCGCTCATCTCCCTACCTTAAATTGTGCAGAAAAAGAGAAGCGTTGAGGAAACGTTTGGCTAAGGTTTGAAAATACGTGGTTTGAACGGATAACATGGCGATTACGATCGTATTGCTGACTGCTTCCTGCTGCTGGGGATTAAGGCCGGCAAGGCCATGGGCAAATTCATCCGCTTTTTTCTTCACGGTCGTTTCCATGAGATGATCCTGCTTTTTGTCTCTGCTCAAGTGGCCGGATTGGAGATCCAGCACCTGGTCATTGTTCTGGTCAAGTTCCTCGAAAATCCCGGAATAACCTGCGTACAGGTCGATGGGGCTGATGAGATCTTGGGCTTGATCATCAAAATCGTGGAAGATCAGCAAAAGCAGTTTTCTAATGGAATCCAGGTCCAACGCGGCCCGCAAATCCTCGATGATGAACAGAATTGCCGCCTGCTCGATCGAATATTTCTTTCCTAACCTCGGAGAACCGATAATCTCCTTCAAATCGCGTTTTACCCAGTTTTGCACCGCTGTCAGCGCAAAATGGTTGTATTCAATCTGAGAGCCCAAGGCAACGATATCGTTAAGCGACAGTCCTAGATCGCTTGGATTCATGTTCATCAATTTTTCAAAGATCGGGGGCAGGGCCGTGGAGATAAAAGCGCCTAATGAATTGCCGCCTGCTATCAATTCTTTATGCGATTTCGCCCATGCTTCCTGGAGGATGTTTTTGGGCGCTTTTTGGCTTTGACCGCTCAGGCTAAGCAGGAGCTGTGACATTTCGCTGCGGGTGAGATGGAATGTTTCCATGTTTAATTCCTCCATATAAGTTCTTACGAACTCATCTTACGACGGTGGCGAAAAAAAGTCAAAGAAGAAGTAAAACCAGCATTGTGAGTTAAAAAGGCATAAAGAAGTTAAAATTCGGAGCAATTTGCCCCAAATCAGGCAAAGTAAGATGTTGATACTGCTATATGAACTCTGATAATATAAGTTCATAAGAACTTATAAATTTAAAGTTCTAGAGACTCATTCTAGTGAGGAGTGTTTGCATGTATGCTTTGAATTTGTTTCTGGTTGCCTTGCTGATTCTGGCCACCGCCTTTTTCGTGGCGGCCGAGTTTGCCATCGTGCGGCTGAGATCCAGCCGGGTTGACCAGATGGTGCTGGAAGGCCGGAAAAACGCATTGGCCGTGCAGCGGGTTACGAGCAACCTGGATGGATATTTATCCGCCTGCCAGCTAGGCATCACGATCACCGCGTTGGGACTTGGATGGCTGGGGGAGCCCACCGTGGAGCAAATCCTGCATCCCGTTTTTGACCGGTACGGCTTGCCTGCGGAAGTCAGCAGCATTTTATCTTTTGGCATCGCGTTCGCTTCGATCACCTTTCTTCACGTCGTGCTGGGCGAATTGGCTCCTAAAACCGTGGCCATTCAAAAAGCGGAAATGGTCTCTTTGCTGACAGCTAAGCCCTTGATCTACTTTTATAAAGCGATGTACCCCTTTATCTGGGCTTTGAACGGTTCCGCCAACCGCCTGGTGCGCATCTTCGGAATTAAGCCGGCCAAAGAACACGAGGAGGCCCATTCCGAGGAAGAGCTGCGCATTATTCTTACGGAAAGCTATAAGAGCGGGATGATCAACCAAGCGGAATACGGATATGTGAACAAAATCTTTGCTTTCGACGAACTGCTGGCCCGTGAAATCATGGTTCCGCGTACGGACATGGTGTGCATCGACGTTCAGGCCGGCAAGGAAGCGGCGCTTCAGGTCATGAAGTCCGAGCAATATACCCGGTTTCCCGTGTTGGAGGAGAACAAGGATCATATCCTGGGCATTATCAATACCAAACAATTTTTGATGCAATTAAGCGATGATTCGAATTTGGAAATACGTAAGCTGATACAACCTGTCCTGTCTGTCTCGGAAGCTATGCCGGTCAAGGATCTGTTGCTGCGCATGCAGCAGGAATCGGTGCATATGGCCATTTTGGTCGATGAATATGGAGGTACCTCCGGTTTGATCACGATTGAGGACATTCTGGAAGAGATTGTCGGCGAGATCCGCGACGAGTTTGATTCGGAAGAGAAAGCCGAAATTGAAAAGTTGGGAGAAAACCACATTCTCGTGGACGGCAAAGTTTCGCTGGAGTCGGTCTGTTCACTGCTGGGCATCGAATTGCTTGACGAAGAACTGGATACGATCGGGGGATGGGTCTATACGCAAAATCCGGCTTTGAAGAAGGGAAGCGAGTGGGAGTACGGTCCGTTGAAGTTTATCGTCCGAGAAAAGGACCGCCATCGGATTCGCAAGCTGGAAATTGTGAAGACGGAAGCAAAGGTGTCCGAACATGAAGGTTAAGCCCGAGCGTTTGATTAAGCGTTCGCTTGCCGGGGAAATCCGCGCTTTTAAGCAGCTGATTAACATGTACCATAGCCGGATTTTCGACTTATGCTTCCGGATGGCTGGAAATAAAACCGCGGCTCAGGATCAGGTGGTCCGTACATTTGTTGCGGCCAGGCAGCGGCTGGGCGAATACGATTTCTCCCTTCCGTTTCATGTATGGTTGTATTCGCTCGCCGTATCCTGCTCAGTGCAAACCGGTATCGAAGAAGATCGCACCGGCGAACCGAGTGATGCGGTGGAAGAAATGCTAGGCCACGTACCTTTTTATCCTAGGATCGCAATGATCCTGAAGTACGCTCATCGGCTGACGCCCGAGGAAACGGCTTACGTCTTGAACTGCCGGGTGGAAACGATCAAGTCCTATTTGCGGCAGGGACGGGAATTATTGCGAATCCAGCAGCGCTCTAACATCACGAAGCCGGATTTATTGCTGGGGATCTAGCAGGCAACCCTTGTCTCGTTTTGCGGGGCAAGGGTTGTTTTTTTGTTCGCAAATATTAAAAATTCTTGTAGAATAGTAAGGCCGCCTATAAGGCTTTTTCATTATTACAGAAATAAGGTGATGAATGTGAATAAAAAAGGGCATATTGCTTTGGCAGTGACAGCGGGATCGGCCGGCCTGCTTATGATGCCGTCATTAGCCATGCAAACCGATGCGGGAATTGCAGCGGCGCTTGTGGCTGCGGCAGGCATCGGCGGAGTGTTCCCGGACTTTGATCATAAAACCAGCACGGTGAGCAATCGAATCCAGTTTCCCCTCCGGTACCGGCGTCTCTTTAAAACTTTGTCCGGATTTGTCGGGATCATCGGTATAGGGTTAATGGCTTATCACCAATTTGGAAATGTACCGGGACATTTAGGGGAATGGGTGAAGAGCGGGCCGTTATGGATTGGTGCCGCCATCCTGTTCTGGCTGCTGGCAAGGCTGCGGAGTTTGGTTTTGATCGGTATCGGCGCCTTATTATTGGCAGGGTACGCGATGTATGACTTACACTGGATCGCGGCCTTTGCCGGCTTTGCGTTTCTCATTCTTCCGCTAGTCAAACATCGCGGGGTGATTCATACCCCGGAGTTTGCGGCTGTACTATCCATAGGCCTGCTTAATTTTTCTGCCCAGCAACCGGAAATCATCAATATGGCAGCGATCGGGTTTGTCATCGGCTGGTGGGCTCATCTCGCCGGCGATATATTTGGGGACGAAGGGATTCACTTCTTGCTGCTGCCAAAGCTTAAAATCGCCCTGCGGTTGTTTAAAAACGGGGGGCCGGCCGAGCGCTGGATTTCACGAGCGTGCTGGGGATGCAGCTTGCTGATGTGGGGAGCCATGTTGCTTCAAA
Source organism: Paenibacillus lacisediminis (assembly GCF_046567315.2). Taxonomy (NCBI): domain Bacteria; kingdom Bacillati; phylum Bacillota; class Bacilli; order Caryophanales; family Paenibacillaceae; genus Paenibacillus; species Paenibacillus lacisediminis. The sequence goes on from NZ_JBKIAX020000008.1 coordinate 76,089, forward strand.
CACTAATACTGCTGAAATAGTGAAGGAGATGGCGCCGGCCGTTTACAGGAACAAACGAACAAGCACTGCTATGCGGCTTAGCATATACCGTTATTGATTGATTTGGAGGTGAGAGGGAGTTGGGCCAAACTTCTAGCTCGTTAAAAGGGATATCAATAATAACAAGCACGAACCGCCCGCGTTTTTTCAATAATATTCTTAAGAATTACAGAAATCAGCTTTACCCGGTCAAAGAACTGGTTATTATCTTGAATAAAGATAGCATGGAATTAGCAAAATACCGAAAAATTGCCCAGACGTATAAAAATGTCTCCGTCTACAAGCTTCCTGAAAAAGAATCTTTAGGCAGCTGTCTTAATTATGCGGTCAGTAAAACGAAATACCCGTACATCACAAAATTTGATGATGACGATTTCTACTCGCCTTATTATCTAACCGGGCAAATGAAGGCTTTACGCCGGTCAAATGCCGATGTGGTGGGAAAACGCGCGTATTTGGCGTATCTCGAAGCTAAAAAGCTGCTGGTCCTTCGTTTTCCCAAACAACAGAATAAGTTCGTTGGGGTAGTTGCGGGAGGGACCATCTTATTCAAAAGACATGTGTTCGACCGCGTCCGATTTCCCCATGTGTCATTAGGAGAAGACGTCTCATTTTTAAGCAGATGCCGGGCTAAAGGATATAAAGTGTATGCGCCTGATCCGTATAATTATGTGCAAATTAGAAGAAAAAATAAAAACTCACATACATGGAAAGGCAGCGATCAATATGTCCTAAAGGGGAGCCGTATTTTTGCGAAAACCGATCAATTCAGGAAAGTGGCTACTCAAAATCCCTAATCCTCGTTGTAATTCCTCCAGAGAATTGGTGGAAGAAAGGGCTATTCGTAAATATTTGTCCCGCCTACTGGCCCCGCTTAAAAAGCGATCGGAGTGATACACGCGAATTCCTTGTTTCAGAAAATAATTCTCCATGTGCGTACCATCGGCATCATCCGATATGGGAAGCCATCTATAGAAGCTTAGTGGATGGCCGGTACGAGGCAGCTGCGGGAAAAACTCCGTAAACAACCGGTTTGCGGATTCCGCCAGCTGTTTTTTTTTCGCCGTAATTGCACTTGCCTTTCCGGATAAAATCAGTTCGGTGATGATCTCGGCATCCAATGAAGAGGTTTTGACATTAATATTAAAAATGGCCTTCACGATCTTCTCTTTAAATGCCTCGCTAAACACGATATAAGCCACTCGAAGGCCCGAGCAGATGGACTTGGATGTGCTGCAAATATACACCGTTTGCTCCGGGAGAAGCTGAAACATTGGTTGTCCGTAATCTGCCATAATACCGGCTGACAGAAAGGCATGTATATCGTCCTCAATTAAAATCAGCCGATGCTTTCGAATGACGGCAGCCAGTTCGCGTTTGCGGTTGTCCGGAATCATGACCGTCGTGGGGTTGGAACAAGAAGGCATCAGAAAAACGCCGTGCACATCCATTTGAAGGCACTGATTGTCAAGCTCACTCGGCAGCATGCCGTGTTCGTCACCGGGAATCGGGACCAATTTAATACGGTACAATTTCGAAATCTCGATAAAATTAGAGAATGTATACATATCGACCGCGATCCGGTTGCCTGGTTCAAACAGAGCTAATAACGTGATCGCCAATGCATTTAGCGCCCCGGAAGCGATCGCCATATTGTCTTTGTCTGCATGGATTCCAAAATCCTCCATCCAGTTTAGCGCCGCTACTTTTTGATGGGGGATACCTGTAGGGTCATTGTAATTCAAGAGCTGTTCCAAATAACCTTTCTCCGTCACCTTCTTAGCTGCTTCAGCGACAATATTGTTGCTTTGCTCAAATGAGGCGACAAAACCAAGATCGATAATTTCATTTGAAATTTTGTCTTTCGAAATGGTGATGGAGCGTGCCGCGTTGGCTGAAACGAAAGTACCGCTGCCTGTCACCGCATAGATTAAGCCTTTAAGTTCACACAGTTTGTAAGCACGTGTGATGGTCGTGAAATTCACATCCAAAAAATCGGCCAGTTCCCTTTGCGGCGGGAGTTTTGTACCCGGGGCTAAAAATCCGTTTATGATGTCATGTTCCAGCAGTAGGGCGAGCGAACGATAGAGTGGGCGTTTCAAGGCGTCTCTATCGGGTTTCCATGACATCGGGTAATCCGTAAAGGAATTTATCGGCATATTTGCACACCTCATAAAATTGTAATCCATACAATTATAACGTTGATTGTATGGATTTGCACTGTTAAAATGGCATGGATAAGTAATTGTACTGAGGAGATGCAAGCAAATCATGCCTAACAAAAACGAACTTCAATTGGCGTTTCGTGCCGCCTTTCCTGCTACAATCCCCATTTTGGCAGGCTTTTTATTCCTGGGTATTGCCTACGGCATCTTTATGAACACTTCGGGATTTGGGGTGGGGTATGCTTTCCTGATGAGCCTGCTTATTTTTGCCGGGTCGATGGAATTTGTCGCTGTCCATCTGCTGCTGGGTGTTTTTAACCCATTAGGCGCTTTTTTCCTCGCTTTGATGGTCAACGCGCGCCATCTTTTTTACGGGATATCCATGCTTGAAAAGTACAAAGGGAGCGGGTTAAAAAAGATCTATCTGATTTTTGGCATGTGTGATGAAACGTTCTCCATTAATTACACCGCCCAAATCCCGCAAGAGGTGAATAAAGGATGGTACATGTTTTTCGTTACCTTGCTTAACCACATCTATTGGGTGCTTGGCGCTACCCTCGGGGGACTATTTGGATCGTTAATAGCAATAAACATGGAAGGGCTTGAGTTTGTGATGACGGCTTTATTTGTGGTCATCTTCATTGAACAATGGATGAAAGAAACAACACATCACAGCGGGTTGCTGGGCTTGGGGCTATCCGTAGTAGGCCTTTTTATTTTTAACGGCGACAACTTTATTATTCCTTCCATGATGATGATTCTCTGCGTGCTCACTTTGATGCGGAAGCCACTGGAGAAGAAGGCGGGTGAAACTATATGTCAATGACGGTATTAGAACGGGCAATTACTATTGGAATGATCGTTTTGGGAACGATGTTGACCAGGTTTATTCCCTTTATGATTTTCCCTCCGGGCCGGCCCGCTCCGCGTTATGTGCAATATCTCGGCAAAGTGCTGCCCGCGGCGGCTTTAGGATTATTGGTTGTCTACAGTATCAAAGACGTGAATTTTATATCCGGCAACCATGGTGTTCCTGAATTGATTTCGATTGCTATTGTCGTACTTCTCCATATTTGGAAAAGGAACATGCTACTATCCATTGCCGGCGGGACGCTCGTTTACATGTTTTTGATTCAAATTATCTTTTGACGATGAGGCGAAACGATGCAAAATAGCGCTAGCCATTAATAAACTTAGATTTGGAGAGCATTTCTGGAATGTAAGCGATTAACATGAATTCTTTTGTATGATTCCGACAGTTCACCTTCCATACTCTTGCTTTACAAACTTTTACACTGAACGTATGATTTATTTTGTTCTAAGCGTAGTCAGGAGTGGGTTGCATGACTTGTGAAGTTTAGCACAGGGGCCCCTGTGTTTTTTTATTGCCTTAAATTGGCCGATTTGCCCTTAATCTTCAGTTTGCGTTTGAAATAATACTTATTTTTGCCGAGCAATATAAAAAAACAACGTAATTTAGGCGGTGACCCCCTGTGCTTTCTTATATAAAGCGATTTCTTATTGGACGGCCGTTAAAATCAACGGAACTGGGCGAACAGAAGTTAAGCAAAACCAAAGCGCTTGCCATCCTTTCTTCCGACGCCCTGTCATCGGTCGCTTATGGACCTGAACAGATCTTGCTTGTTTTAATGGTCGTGGGAGCGATAGCCTATTGGTATTCGATTCCGATTGCCGCCGGTGTTCTGGTTTTATTGGTTGCCCTTATTTTGTCTTACCGGCAAATTATTTTTGCTTATCCTCATGGCGGTGGGGCTTATGTGGTTTCCAAGCAAAACCTGGGTGTAATTCCCGGACTCATTGCCGGCGGTTCGTTACTTGTTGACTATATCTTGACCGTTGCGGTGAGTGTTTCGGCCGGTACGGATGCCATTACTTCGGCTTTTCCGAGCCTTCATTCATACACTGTGCCCATAGCCGTAGGTTTTGTATTGTTAATTACCATTCTCAATTTGCGTGGTGTCACCGAATCGGCTACCATTTTTGCCTTTCCCGTTTATTTATTTGTTTTGGCCCTGGTGATTTTGATTTGTTCTGGCCTTTATAAAATCATGACCGGCCAAATTTCGCCGGAACTACATGCTCCGCTTGGTTCTCCGGTGGCTGGAATTAGTTTATTCTTGCTGCTTCGTGCCTTTGCTTCCGGATGTTCCGCTTTGACAGGGGTAGAAGCGATCTCAAACGCCATCCCCAACTTTAAAGATCCAGCTCCGCGCAATGCGGCAAAAACCTTGCTGGCCATGGGGGGCATATTGGCTGTATTGTTCACGGGAATTGTGTTTCTGGCTTATTATTATGGCGTAGGTCCTCTTGCGGAGGTTACCGTACTTTCCCAGATCGCGGAACACACTTTCGGAAGAAATATCATGTATTTCTTCATTCAGGGGACGACGGCTTTGATTCTTATTCTGGCTGCCAACACCGGATATTCCGCTTTTCCATTGCTTGCCGTTAATTTGGCTAAAGACAAGTTCATCCCAAGAGCGTTTACGGTTCGTGGAGACCGGCTGGGGTATTCGAATGGTATCATTTTCCTGGGGCTTTTTTCGATTTTACTAATCATCGTTTTTGAAGGGAAAACCGAGCTTTTAATTCCGCTTTATGCGATCGGCGTGTTTATTCCTTTTACACTGTCCCAGTCAGGGATGATGGTAAAGTGGTTACGGGAAAAACCTCCAGGTTGGATCAAGAAATTTTCGATCAATACCATCGGAGCATTAATCAGTCTGTTGGTCAGCGTGATGTTTTTCATCACCAAGTTCCATAATGTCTGGCCGGTCCTTATCTTTTTACCTATAATTATTTACGCCTTTTATCGGATTCATAAGCACTACGAAGCGATTGCGGATCAGTTGAGAATTTCAACTTGTGAGCCGGCTGTGCCGATCGAAGGGAATGTGGTGATTGTACCCGTTGCAGGAATCACCCGTGTAGTGGAGAACTCGCTGAACTATGCCAAGTCCCTTTCGCCGTATCAAATCATTGCCGTACACGTTCCTTTTGAAAAGGGGGAGGAAGCGGTTTTTGAAGAGAAGTGGAAGAAATGGCAGCCGGACATTCGGTTGGTGACGTTGTATTCTCCGTATAGAAGCATTATTCATCCGTTAATAAAATTCGTGGATACGGTGCAAAAAAAGGCGCATGAAGCGAATTACCAGGTGACCGTGGTCATCCCGCAATTTATTCCGAAAAAAGGATGGCACAATATCCTGCATAACCAATCGAGTCTATTGATTCGCGCACATCTCCTGTATCGGAGAGATGTCATCGTCGCTACGGTTCCTTATCATTTAAGAAAATAAACGGGCAAAAAGCCAGAGGGATTGTTACCCTCTGGCTCTTGCGGGATATGCCCTTATATGCTGTCCGATTCGCTGCCTACCTCGCCGGGCGGCACGTCGCCGATCAGCTTCCACGGACCCCATTCTCCAGTCGTTCCTGGCTCCTGTCCCTGGGTCCACCAGAGAGCTTGCCAGAACTGCCCGTTGTGCAGAACGATTTCACCTTCGGTATAAACTCTGATGGGATTCCAGATGAGGTGCTCTCCGAAACGGTCCGGGTCTCCCGGGAATCCTGGCTCTGGCGTGGTCGGTGCCGACGGGTTGATGCTGAGCTGGACATCCATCACTTGGTAGAAAGCATTCACTGTATCCGCAATATCCCAAACGGCCACGATGACGTGATAGCCTTCCCGGTCATTCGGAATAAAGCAATCGTTATAAACGTCAATTGGCGGAATCGCGCCGTCATCGATATAGCGGCAAAATAACTCAAGATCCGCCCGTTTTAACGGGGAATTGGGATCCCAGTCTTTTTTCGTAATATAATAATCCCATGTATTCGTGCTGTGATTGGCTGTAAGCTTCCAATGAAATGTATGCTCCCCGCCTACCATATCTACCTTGGTCCAGCGATCGGCCGTTTGCTCGTCGAGTTCAAAAAACTTCCCGCCGCTGGCGATCTGACCGTCCGGGACACCGAATTCAGGGAAATCCCCGCGGCCCTCCACACTGAAAGGCTCCCATTTCACTGGTCCGCAATCGCTGTTTTGGCCCGTAGAACATAGATGGGCGCGGCTGTCCGTCATATACCCGTGTGCGGAAGCGCTGTCAGCAAACACCAACGAACCCGCCAGCATCAGAAACAGGGTACCTGCCGAAACAACAAACCATTTCATAAATAAATGACGATTTACAAAAGTCCGGGCTGTCATCATTCTACTCCTCCTTGCATTTTTTAATAGGATTTTCCGCGAGCTTTCCAAGCTTAATTTTGACAACGCTTTCATTGACTTGAGACGCGCGTGATCGGTGCCTGCAGATCCCTCCCTTCAATGAACTTTTTATGAATCAATTCCAAAGAGGCCTGTCCATTCTTATGGAAATTGATCCCCAAATGATGGATAATCCATATATTGGATTTATTTACTACATACTATATTATGACCCCATAATTGTCAACGAGATTATAATATATATTAGGTAATAATATTTACATATATGTCGAAGTTTTGAATAATTTGTTGTACCAGTAGAACTATAATATCCGTTTGAATATGGTTGGTAAGATGCATTACATAAAAAAGGGTAAGGAGTATAATGATCAAAAAATAAATGCAAAGAGGGCATGGATATGAAGAAAAATTTCATTGTATTCGGATTTACGGCTTTTATATTGTTGGCGGGTTGTTCTGCGAGTCACGCGGCAACCAACTTAACTACCAATTCTCAGAAAGAAAATCCAACAGTTCAGGAAGTAAGCCACTTCACGTATGAACATCAAGAGGAGTGGGAGTTTGTATCGGGCAACATGCAATCTCCTATAAATATTGTTACATCCCAGGTTATTGATTATAAGGGATCCGGGTTGGGATTAAACTATGACCAAGTGGGAACTTCAATAGAAGATAACGGGCATAGCATACAAGTGGGTCTGCGTGGAACCGCGGAAATTGATGAGCGTACCTTTACACTGTCTCAAGTTCATTTTCATGCCGAAAGCGAGCATACGATCGATGGTAAGCATTATCCGCTTGAAGGGCACTTTGTACATAAGGCTGCAGACGGCCGGATCGCTGTAATCGGAGTTATGTTTACTGCGGGGGAAGAAAATCAAGCTTTCGGGAAAATTTTAGCTGCGGCAAAAGCGAATGCAAAAGGAGAGAAGGGAATTACGATCGACAACCTGGATATCGGCCAATTGCTCCCTGCTCATTTGGTCTACTATCATTATTTGGGGTCCTTGACGACACCTCCATTAACCGAAAATGTGGAATGGTACATTCTGAAGGATGCGGTCCAGCTTTCCCAAGGACAACTGGATGACTTTTACGAATACTACGACAACAATCATCGCGATATCCAAGAATTAAATGACCGTAAAGTTTTTATGAAATCTTAGTTTCTTGCTAAGAATGTATACAGTCTGCCACATTCGCCTGCCGCAGTCGGAGGAGTACCGGAATCTCTTTGGACTCCTCCGTATAGCAGGCCTCCTGACGTGGAATCCCGCTGGCAGAACCTCTTTACCGGCCGTCCCGAACGAACGATTCTATTTTGGCCTTAATAGCGTCCCGAACAGTTCGGAACTGCGCCATGATTTCTTCTTCGGTGCCGGTTGCTTTGGCCGGGTCGTCGAAACCCCAATGCCATTTGCTCACCTTTGGATTTGAAATCGCAGGACAGTGCTCGTCCGCATGTCCGCATAATGTAATAACGTAAGTGGCGCGGTTTAAGATGTCCTGATCAATGACATCGGAACTGTTTCCGCTGATATCGATCCCGGCTTCCCGCATCACTTGAACGGCGCGGGGATTAAGCCCATGTGCCTCAAGGCCGGCGCTTTTTACTTCGTATTTGTCTCCGCCCAGAGCGCTTAGAAATCCGTCGGCGATTTGACTGCGGCAAGAATTTCCCGTACATAAGAAGTAAACAAGCGGTTTTGTACTCATTTTCAAATTCCCCTTTACATTCATTATTTTTTTGAACTAACCTATTATTTTTAGCCCAATGAACATACCGCAGAGCGTTAAAAATAATACGGGAACCGTCAAGACGATACCCGTCTTAAAATACGCGCCCCACGTGATTTTAACGCCTTTGTTTGATAGGACATGGAGCCAAAGCAGGGTGGCTAGCGAACCGATTGGCGTAAGTTTGGGCCCCAAATCGGAACCAATGACATTCGCATAGATGAGTGCTTGCCTTATTAGGCCGGTTGCGCTTGTCCCGTCAATGGCCAGGGCGTTGATCATGACCGTAGGCATGTTGTTCATGACGGACGACAGGATTGCCGCAATAAATCCAGCCCCGATCGTTGCGGCGAACAGGCCTTGAGCCCCGATCCATTCGAACATCTCCGCAAGTTGATCCGTTAAACCTACATTTCGGAGCCCGTAGACAACCACGTACATCCCGATGGAAAAAACCACCACAGACCAAGGAGCGCTTTTGACGAGCTTCCAGGGTTGAAATCCCCGGCTTTGTTTTACGAACAGCAGTAAAACCAAAGCTGCCGCGCCGACAATGATGGAGATGGGGATCTGAATAAATTCGCTGGCGAGATAAGCGATAAAGAGGACCGCCAAAATAACCCAGGAAATCTTGAACAAACGAACGTCTTTGATCGCTTCAACCGGATTTCTCAGCTGCGATACATCGTATTTCTTCGGAATGCTCCTCCGGTAAAACAAGTATAGAACCAGCAGGCTCGCGGCAACCGAGAAGAGGGTCGGGATGATCATGCGGCTTGCGTACTCCAAGAAACCGATCCCGAAAAAATCGGACGAAACGATGTTCACAAGGTTACTGACAACGAGCGGCAGCGATGCCGTGTCAGAGATGAAGCCGCTGGCCATGATGAAGGGAATGATCATGCGCTCATCCATATGGAGCGCCCTGACCATGGCCAGGACAATCGGTGTAAGAATAAGGGCGGCCCCATCGTTGGCGAAGAAAAAAGCGACAACGGCTCCGAGCAGGATCACGTAGATGAACATAAGTATGCCGTTCCCGCGCGCAAAACGAGCCATATGCAGCGCGGCCCATTCGAAGAAGCCGATTTCGTCCAAAATAAGGGAAATCAGAATAATTGCAACAAACGCCAATGTGGCGTTCCAAACGATTCGGCTTACGTCCCACACATCCTGCAGATTTACAACGCCGCAGATTAAGGCGGCAATGGCGCCTCCGCATGCGGACCACCCGATGTTTAACTCTTTTGGCTGCCAGATGACGAAAATCAAGGTAACAAGAAAGACCATTGTGGCGATAATAAGCATAGGAGACCTCCCGGGTTAACAACAACGATTAGGATGACGGGCTTTCATTTTCTCTTTCATGGAAGGGAGTTGATTTAAGATATCGTTCAAATAAGGTTTGTCGCCGACGTTTAATGCGTAATAAATCCATTGGCTACGGCGGGTTTCGTTCACAATTCCGCCCGTTTTTAATTTCTTTAAGTGTTGACTGATATTAGGCTGCGTCGTTTCAAGAATATCCACGATATCGCATACGCACATCTCTTGTTCTTTCAAGAGGGCGACGATCATTAAACGCGTCTTATCCGAAAGCAACTTCAGCGTTTCCGCCATTTCAGCGATGGAGGTTTCGGGTGAGGTCATCTGTTAACACCTTTCTTTAAAATTGGCGAACTTAGCAAGATAAATTATATAATCAATCAATTATATTATCAATCACTTATATCGTGCGGAATAGAAAAAATCAAACTATTTTGATTTAATGTTGAAATTTCCAATTGGCCGTGATATGATTCGTAAATCAAAAATATTTGATGAATGGTGGGGACACGATGATGAATCACTACGTCATGGAGAAACTCATGCAGTTCCAGCAAAATGAAATTGAACAACAGGCGCTCCGGGCATGGATGTGGCCGAACCGAAAAGATCGGAAACAAGCGAAAATTTTCCAAACGCTGGTTGCGAAATCGGTCGCACCCTGTTGCCCTGCCTGCTGTTAAAGGAGCGTGTTGATATGATAAGAGTGCTGCCCGTCATTTCGAAGGCGGATGAAACGGTTGATTTTGCAAAATATGAAGCTAAGTTCAAGGCGCTGGCCGATCAAAAACGCCTGCAAATTATGTATGAACTGACGCAAAAAGGAAGTGTGTGCGTTTGCGATTTAATGGATATCGTGGATATGCCGCAATCGAAACTTTCGTATCACTTAAAGATTCTGTTTGAAGCCGGATTAATCACCAGAGAGACAAAGGGCACATGGAGCTATTATGAATTAAACCATGCCGAAGTCAACCGGCTGCTGTCTCCGGAGCTATGCTGTGTTTTTCGAAAGGCAGACAAACAGCCTGGCGGATGCTGTTCATGAAATCCGCTGGGTTTTAAGTTGTCTAATTAATCAAAATATTTTGATATACTAGGAGGAGATTACATGAATTCATTGCAAAATGATAAGGTTCGCCAACATGTGCGTAACCGGTACAAGCAAATAGCTCAAGGCAGCCGTACTGATGCGAAGTGCTGCACGTCAAGTTCTTCTTCATCTTCTTACTGCGCTACCCCGGATGAGGTGTCCTTCAAATTGGGCTATTCGGCTGAGGAGATGGCGGATGTCCCCGAAGGTTCAAACCTGGGGTTAGGCTGCGGCAACCCGCAAGCGATCGCTTCTTTGAAGCCGGGAGAGGCCGTGCTCGATCTTGGCAGAGGCGCCGGTTTTGACTGCTTCCTGGCATCGAAGCAAGTTGGGGAGTCGGGGAAGGTTTATGGGGTCGACATGACCCCTGAAATGGTTAGCCGTGCCCGTCATAACGCGCATAAAAACGGCTACCGGAATGTGGAATTCCGGTTGGGAGAAATTGAATATTTGCCTATACCTGATCATTCGGTCGACGTGATTATCTCGAACTGCGTCATTAATCTGTCTCCGGATAAGCAGCAGGTTTTTGATGATGCTTACCGTGTCTTGAAACCGGGCGGCCGCATCGCCGTATCGGATATTGTTACCACCGCGGAACTTCCCGTCGAGATCAAAGGAGATCTCGATTCGCTGGCGGGTTGTGTATCCGGGGCGTCAACCGTCGAAGAAGTTAAGGAAATGCTCCGGAACAGCGGATTTCAGGAAATTGCCGTTGAACCGAAAGATCAATCCCATGAGTTTATTAAGGATTGGGAGCCTGGCGGCCATTTGGAAGACTATATTCAATCGGCGGTTATCAAAGCAATAAAACCATATAACTAATATGCACTGCAAATCCGTGAAACGCTACTGACATGCTGTTGTCAGCAGCGTTTTTGTATACTTTCGTTATACAAATCAAAAGGAGGCCGCAATAAAATGATCGACAAGTCACCTGATTTGGGGTTTGCCGGGAACGATATAACTAAAGGGAGCCGCTATTGGATTGGCGTAGTCTCCGCATCGCATGTCAGCCGCGGGGTTAGGGAAGGGATCGCCCAGACTTGCCATGGGAAAGCCCGCCCGCTCGGAAGAATGCGGCCAGGCGATTGGCTCATCTATTACTCGCCGCGGACAGAGATGAAGGGCGGGGAAGTTCTGCAGGCGTTTACGGCGATTGGCCAGGTGACAGACGATATCGTATATCCATTTAAAATGAACGATGACTCTATTCCATATCGCCGGAATATGCATTATTTCCCCTGCCGCACCGTTAAAATTGCCGCTCTGTTGGACAAGCTTACGTTCACTAAGGGGAAACGCAACTGGGGATACTCCTTTCGCTTCGGACAATTCGAAATCAGCCGTGAAGATTTTCTGACCATAGCTAATGAGATGCTGGGGAGCGGTAGAGTTGAACGCTGAAAGCCGAGTTTATCGTTTTTCATGGGAAGAAGGACGACCTGATGGGGGCGATGTGGTCAACTGCAAAAGTGCATCCTATTTTTCGCCAATAACCATTTTAGAGCGATTGAAGTGCAAAAGTACATCTCATTTGAGCTTATCCGATAAAAAAGCAGCTTTTGACCGGAGATGAACTGCACTTTTGCATTTCGTGGAACTACCCTTCTTCCTAGGCGGCTTCAAACCCCGCATTCCATCGCGGTTTAACCCATGCTCGACCTGCTTTTAAGGTAATTTTCGTTCTGCCAAAGTTGAATTGTAAAGTTTTCAGCAAAGCAAAGCTGAACAATTCCATGGTTGTGGGGAAAAACTGCCGCTTAATGTGGTCTGGCTTCTTAGGGAGTACGATCGATAACGTATTTCTTATACCACAAAATACTTGCAGTTAACCAGCACCCACTAACGAAATATCCTCCGAGGACATCGCTCGGGTAATGCACCCCTAAATATATCCGGCTGATTCCGATGGCCAAGATAAACAGGGTGCTCAGAACGATTATCAGCGAGCGGCCTGATGAAGTGGGCACATGCCTCCAAATCAGAAAAGCTAGGGCACCGTAAAAACTGAACGCGGCCATGGAATGTCCGCTCGGAAAGCTGTAGCCTTCAGCTTCAATAATCCGGTGAATGACGGGGCGCGCACGGTGAAACAGTGTTTTAAGTGCCCAGTTCAGTACGGTTGAACCAAGCATGACACCGGCCAAGAAGACAAGTTCTCTGCGGTGCCTCAAGACGGTATATAAAACAACCATGGCTGTGATAATCACAAGAATGAACGGCAAACCTCCACCGATAGTCGTAAAAAATTTCATAACGGCTGTCAAAGCAGGATTTTCCCAATGCTGAATCCAAGCGGTGACAATCTTATCGAAATTGCGTATTTCGTTGTCGTGTACGAACAGGGAAATCGCCCCGAACCCCAGAGTGCATACGATTAATGTAACCAGTGCTAGTGATATTTTGATTCTGAACATGTTGGAATGTTTCCTCCGTGAGCGAGTAAGTTGTTATTGTAGGCATTCCACTAGTATAACAAAGTTTAGCGGACTCAAGCCAAGCTGCTTTAAAATGCAGATGATTATTAGAGCAACATAAAAGAGGGCGAAAAAAATCTAATGGTTGTGAGCACCGTTATTTTCGTAAAAACGAGCGGATACAAAATGTAACGGTTGCCAACGAGCCTATTTCCCGTTTTATCGGCAGCACTGGGGCGGTTTCGCCTGAATAAGCACGGTTACATCCGTTAAAAAAAAGAAATTATTGCTTTTTCGCTCGAATAAGCGCGATAACATCCGTTAGCGTAGAAAATGTTCCGGGTAGCTTGATCATTCGAGATTAACCGTTTAGTCAAGCACCGATTTTTAGGTTGAGCCACGTTTTTAATTGAAAAAAGCCTGTCCATTTAAAAATGGACGGGCTTTTTGGTGGTAAGCGATTGCGTGGCCTTACTGGTCCAAATCCTCAATCGCCCTGAAGTCGTCAAAGTTGTCCATCACACCGGGCGGTGTATACGGTCTGACGACGAGGAGGGTCGACGTATAAGCATGGCCTTGGTAGACGGCGGTCACGGACGTGAGTCCCCGGCTAATGCCGGTGATATAGCCGCTTTCGTCAATTTGGGCAATCTCTGGGTTAGCCGTCGTAAACTGGGTTTCGCCGGTGACGTTCAACGTGTTTCCGTCCTCGTCGGTGAACAACGCCTCGATGTCCAGCTCACTGCCGACGGTTACGGAATAGTCGTCCGAATCCAGGTAGAATTGCCCGGAACCAGGCTGCGGTTCACCCGATCCGCCATTGACCGTGACCGATAACACGGCTCTGAGTCCACCGTATTCGCCGGTAATTTCGGCGGTTCCGGTGGATATGCCCGTGAGGACGCCTGCTTTATCCACGTCGGCGATCTCCGGATTCAGAGAACTGAAGCCGGCAAAATACGTCACATCGGTGACACTTCCGTCTGTATAAACGGCCTCGATGACGCTCGGCTTGCGCTCGCCGATCTCCAGTTTCACGGCCGGATCGGCGAAGCGAAGTTCGGCCAGTTCCGGATTGCCGGGTTCTTGTCCAGATCCCGAAAGCTTAACCAACTGCATGCGGTACTTTCCGTTTTCCTTTACCTGGCCCGACAGGATGAAGCCTCCGTCCGGAGTGGGGGATCCTTTTCCTACGGCGGCAAGTCCCGGAGCCGCATATTGCAGCTTTCCGGTCAACTCGCCATCCTGGTTGATGTAGGAGATCTGGTATTGATACTTCGCATCTTCCTTGCGGGTCGAACTGCCTAAAAGCGCGTATCCGTCCTTTGTGGTCACTAATTGTCTGTAAGAGCCGTTGTCGCCGTGGGGAGAATAGTTTTTCTCCCAAACGATATTGCCATCTGCATCCGCTTTCAGGAGAAAAGCGATTCTTTCTCCGTTCTGCTGCTGTGTACCGTATACGATATAACCTCCGTCCGCCGACAATTGAACCGAATAGGCTGCGCGGCCGGTCTGGGGAGCGGGTTGCTTGTTCTCCCACTCGACTTCACCTTGGGCGTCCACCTTCACGATTACGGAGGCGTCCGAGTTCGAGTTGATCACGCTGTCGATATAGCCTACCGCCAATAACCCTCCGTCGGGCGTGGTGATGACCTCATTAAAAACCTGGTTATTCCCTTCACCAAAGCGGTACGTTTTAAACCAAAGCTGGTTTCCTTCGTTGTCGATCTTTAGCAGGTATGCGGGGGCTTCCCAATACGAATTGACGCTGTACCCGGTAACGGCAAAACCTCCGTCCGGGGTTTCCGCCACGGATCCCGCATATAAATGCGTTCCGATGTATAGGTCTTTATAATAGCGGGTCCATTCGATTTGTCCTTGGCCGCCAAGCTTGGCCAAATAAGGGAGGGTGATCGGTCTCTCGGTTCGGTCGGTGATCGCACCGCTTACGAGATATCCTCCATCCTGCGTCTGGATAATTTGTCTGGCCTCAACGCCATCCTTGGTGTAGTCTCCGGTGATCTGCAGCCGTTGCTCCCACTCCACGGCACCATCCTTGTCCAACTTGACCACATACCCAGCCTCATCGCCATTGTTTTGGGCAGAGCCAACTGCAACATAACCTCCATCGGCAGTGGGGACCACCGAACGCGCCTGGGCAGAAGCGTAGCTTTCGCCGTACTCTCTACTCCACTCCACCTTCGCTTCGAGATCCTTCTCCGAAACAGCGGAGGCGGCCTGGCTGGAACCGGTCCATCCGATCCAGGCCAACACGCAGCTTAGCGATAATAGGGCTAATCCTTTAAAACGATGCAACATCAACTTTCCCTCCCAATTTTGTTTTTTTAAGGGATATTGCCTTCTTCTATTATCCTGGAAAAGGGAACTGGAAGGGAATCCCGCCTTCTTCCTTAATTTTGGCAGATCGGAGAGCGTCAGTTAGGGCGGGACGACTGGGAGAAAAGGCTTTACTATACCTCAATGCTTTAATTTCGATTTAGACTGCCCCCAATTATATGGGTTACTGATCATTACGTCTCTTTACAGGTACCCATACTTCCACTTCTGCGTCTGTCGGGTTTCCGTTAAGCAAGATTTCAGCGACTGGAGCACCGGAATACTCCCACTCATAAGTATCCGTTAAAATGGCCCCAAAAGCCTGATCCTCCAATTTATCAAAGGCCAGACGGGACAAACCGCCGCTGCCCGACAGAACCAAATACTCGCTTTCCGGGAACCATACTTCTTCGGCGTCATCCGGCAGGGGCTGGGAAGATTGAACGCCTGCATAATAAAATGCAGTGTCATTATTCATGACCACGGCAGCGTAGCCGTATGGGCTTTCTGACAATGGACGCAGCGTCGCCATTTTCCCGTTGTTTACTGTGCTTTTAAAAAACGAAGTTTTCTGACTTGAAAAATGCGGCGAGTGGATGCTTAATGCACTTGTCAAAACGGTTTTAAATCCGACGATACGGAAAGATGCCTTTTTTTCGATTTTGAAATTGTTCACTTGTAACTGCCTCCCTAATGGTTGATTTTGAATTCGTATATAGCGTAGCATGCCAAATATGACAACTGTATGGCATACTTGAGGAGGAGGTGCGGCATGAAAATAGACCGTTTAATTGCGATGATCGTCATATTATTGGAACATGAGGTTATCAGCGCGCGGGAACTGGCCGAAAAGCTTGAGGTTAGCAGAAGAACCATCTACCGCGATATTGATACGTTGACTTTTGCCGGGCTGCCCATCTTCACCCATCAAGGAGCAACAGGCGGCGTTGGCCTGATGAAATCGTATAAAGTGGACAAAAAGCTGTTCACGCGTACAGACGTTCAAACACTGGTAACCAGTTTGAAAAGCTATAAGCTGCTGTTTAATCATAAGGAAATTGTCCACGTTCTGGAGAAGCTGAGCGCTATTGGTCATGAAGGTGGGGCACCGATTCCGGAAGGAAAATTTGTTGTCGATTTATCGTTGAATCAGGGAAATGAATCGTTGCGCACGCTGCTGAGCCATGTGGAAACGGCCTTGAATGAAGATCGCTGCTTAATCTTTGATTACGTTGATAAGGCGGGCCATGTAAGTTCCCGAAAAGTCGAGCCTTACCGGGTCGTTTTCAAAGAAAGCAGCTGGTATCTGCGAGGTTATTGTCTTGAAAAAAGGGATTACCGGATATTCAAATTGGCTCGCATGAGCAAGCTGCAAGTTTTACAGGAAACCTTTGTGCCGCGGGATTTTTCGCCGCTTCCGATGGATGGAGCGGATTGGATGAATCAAAATTGGGTTTCGGTTACGATCCGTATTGAACGTTCTATGATAGATAAAGTTATTGAACGATTTGGCGAGGGAAATGTAATACGGGTAGAGGGGGATACTTGCTTGGCTACCTATCCTATCATTCCTAATGAATTTGGTTACGACAAGCTGCTCGCTTTTGGGGATAAATGCGAAATTGTGGGGCCATCCGAAATGCGAGAGGGTTTTCGGCAATACGTTGGGAGGATTCTGGCAAAGTATGAGCATTAACAATAAAATTGTTAAAATCATTTCTTACCCGGCTGCCAAATTCTGCTACAATATAGCATGTACACGAAACTGGCTTATAAGGGCGGACGGCTAATCTCCCGGAAGGGAGGTGATGCCTGTGGCGATTAAAGACACTTTGATGATCATGATCAGTTTTGCCGCGCTAATAATTGCGCTGTTGACGCTGGTTGTGGCCATTATCGTAGCGATTAATCAAAACACAAAGAAATAGACCGCCCCGGGTAAGGGAAGCGGTCTATTTCAAACCGTAACTTTGCCTACAGCCGACCGCTCTTTAAAGCGGCAAGTGTACAGGGAGTCCGTGTTCCAGCACGGCTCCTTTACTATTTTTATCGTAGCACAAGCTTTACTATACCTCAATGCTTAAAATTCGGATTTCATCCGTGGGAGCAAATGGAATGGTTCGTTGGAAAAGAAAATGAGAATCAAAGGCGCATTTCGAGGAGGTTGGCTTAATAAAATGGAAGCGAATATCGAAGGACTTCTCCGTATATTGGGAAATCATCATGAGGAACAGCACGGCATTCCAGAGGCTGACATTCAGGCAAAGGAAAAAAGCCTGGGTATTCCTTGCCGGTGGTACTGCGGGATTATTACAAGACTTTAGGGAATCCGTGATATATTGCGGGATCAGGTTTGCTACAATATAGCATGTACACGAAACTGGCTTATAAGGGCGGACGGCTAATCTCCCGGAAGGGAGGTGATGCCTGTGGCGATTAAAGACACTTTGATGATCATGATCAGTTTTGCCGCGCTAATAATTGCGCTGTTGACGCTGGTTGTGGCCATTATCGTAGCGATTAATCAAAACACAAAGAAATAGACCGCCCTCCACGCAAAGGATGCGGTCTATTTCGATCGTAGCACCTTAGCACAGCCGACCGCTCTTTAAAGCGGTAAGTGTACAGGGAGTCCGTGTTGCAAGCACGGCTCCTTTACTATTTTTATCGTAGCACAAGCTTTACTATACCTCAATGCTTAAAATTCCGAATTAACATATAACGGGAATCAACTATTGAGGGATATTCTTAAACGTCATTTTACTCATTAGTATTCTTTCCGGTTGCCGCGAAAATTCAAACCTTGAACCAGTTAGCAAAAATAATGCTGCTCCAGAGCGCGCCTCCGCGATCTCTTCTCATTGCCTTTCGGAATCAGGATCGTACGTACAAGCTTTCGATTATAGCCGATAAAGTGATTTTGAATGCGGATGAAGGTGGAGTGTGGGGAGATCCCTTCGACAATCTGGAAATATAATTATATGTAAGGAGCAGAAATAATGCCTTTTAGCGACATCTTTAAATCACTAAATATCGCAATGTCTGAAGAAGTATTGGCGCAGTTGAACGGTCATTTTTTGTTACAAGAAGAGAAAGAGTTTTTCTTGCGCATGTTAAGTCACGATGAAATCGCCGAGCTGCACCAATTTATGTCTGACATGGACGAAATATTTCAAAGTATGATTCCGGTCTGGACCGATGACAATTCCAATTATGTAGGGATCTATTTTAACGGCCCTCTAAGCTATCGAGTCTGTTATTTAAATCATGAAGAGACCGATCTTTCTCCTGCTTTTAGAAGTGCCGGCTCTTTTATAGCTGCATTGGAGCAAGATTCGAATCACGACTGGGGCGATCTGAAAAAAGATTACCCGCAGGATCAAAATAACAATAACGAGTTGAGCGCTGTTGACCTTGAAAGTATTGAGCAAATCAATCATATGTTGCAAACCCCCGATTTGGACGATGATGTAAGATGCCAGTATATATACAGTGTTATGGCGTTAACGCCGTACAACCAATTGGATACTTTGCTTAAGTTCCTGGATGACGAGGATATGTATGTACAAGAACGGGCATGCGACATTTTGGGTTATCACAAATATTTGCCAGCTAGAGAGAAATTAAGCGAGCTTTTAGAACATGGAATGCATAATGGAAGACTAGCCGCCAAGCGTGCGCTGGCCCGACTAGGAATATGACGAAGATGATGAAAACCTGGATTGGGATGCAGTTGAGGCTGGAGAATATGAGGTAACCAAAGAGGAATTTGGGGCTGCCCTGACACTTCTTCATATAGAAATTCGAGCTAACGAAATTTATTGCGAATACGATGATGGAGAGATGTTTGGCGGGCATCGTATACACGCTTACTTTAATCAAGACTATAATCTGCTAAAAGCGGATATCTAATACACATTAAAAGAACCGAAAGTAGGTATAGTGATGGCGAATTATGTTTCATTACCCGAAGATCCGGCTTACTCCGTTGAAGATTTGCATATGTCCAATGGATTGACTTCCGTTTTTATTGAGGTTCTTGCATTAAGCGGGTCGATCTTAGCTACAACAAACCGGGAGAAAGAACTGGTCATCTGGCTGGCCCAGAGGGATCAAGCTTGCGTTGGGATTGGAACGGTGGGTTTTGACATTGATGAAATGCCGTGGACGATCGACTCTTTTGAAGCAGAAAAAGAATTTATGCTTAGAACTATTGCATCGGCTATTGACGGGTTAGGATGGGAACGGCTCAATTATGAACCTAATCAAGAAATGGTCCAAAGATGCTTACAACAATTTGATTTAATGGTCCGTGCTTTTGAGAAAAGAAGTGTCGATATAAACAACTACTTGGAATGGTCTGAGATTGAAGAAGGGGATGACTGCCCCACCATTCCATACGGTTATCCGAAATGCGAGAAACATGGTGTCTATCTCTCATTATTCGGCTGTATACTTTGCAATAATAGTTAATTCATATCGCAATGAGATGGTTTTATAGGGCTAGATTACAGTTTTGTTGTCGTCACACATAAAAGGGAACAGGATAAAATATTCGAATACATAAAAACCAAAACCAAAAGTGATCATCATCTAGCAGATTTGCGTCAAAATTTCTTTGATATGATCAAAACTTTTTTATACTCGATATAGTCATTTTTTGGAATGAATCTGGCACCTGTGGAATATTTGGTTGCGGGGGATATTACGTGGATGTTTTCCATGAAGATGACGCTGTTATCTGGCTTACAGAGCAATCCCCGTTTATGGATAAGTCTTTACTGCCTTCAAAGCGATTTATTTTCTCGCGCAACAATATAATTGAGTTTGCTGAACAATTAGTTGAAAAGTTTGAAGAAATCAGACGTATTAGTGAATCGCATGAACTAAATTTTCAATACGACCGGGAAAAATATTTAGGCTCCATACGAAATTTTGTTAGTCAAAATTCGAAGGGGGGATAAGGGTTGCAACAATATGAAAAGAAAAAACTGGCGTATCGCACTTATCACTTGCCGGAAGGAACGAGCTACAGATTTGCGGATTTAATCCATAAAGAAATAGTTGAAACTTTATTTGATTACTGTCAGATCATGGAGGCGGTAATTTACAAAGACGGATGGGAAATGCTATTGAATTATCATGGTCTTGAGACCTTATATGAGATCAATGAAAAGAGCGGCTGGTTTGATTGCAATAGTATGGAAGAATTTTTGAGCTACATAGAATCTAATATTTCAGATACTACGGGCAGTGTTTATTTGGGGTAGATTCAGGGCGTTGAAGGAGCTTGTGGAGTGAAGAAAAAGACCAGGGAAATCAGGGTGTGTGAAAAAGAGTATATATATGTAATCAACCAGAAGTATTCTCAGCAGAAGAGCATGATTTCTAAGTTTTGTACTTGGGATAATCCCATAGCAGGCAGCCCGCTTTTAACGGGAGTGGCATTAAAAAATAGAGAGAGAAACCATACAGAAAATGTTAATTTACATCGGCCTAAATGGATTTCAGAACTTACTCAATACGCTTTGGATCATGGATGGACCGGAGGAAATTGCATGGAATTTCCCGATGGATTGGATATCCTTGATCAGATGGGATACGACGTCGATTGGCTCAGGAATGAAGTGAAAAGCTACACCTAATGGAGTTCGTAAAGGAGACGTCATGAATTATACTGCAACGATAAATAACACTGTCATTGAATTGATTCGAGGCGATATAACGAAATGTGAAGTGGACGCTATCGTAAATGCGGCAAACACAAGCCTGCTGGGGGGAGGGGGCGTAGATGGCGCTATCCATAAAGCCGGCGGAAAGGCGATCCTGGAGGAATGTATAAAAATCCGGAATCAAAGAGGCGGTTGCCCAGTCGGGGAGGCCGTGATTACAACCGGAGGAAATTTGAAGTGCCGGTTTGTCATTCATACAGTTGGTCCCGTTTGGAATGGTGGAATCAATCAAGAAGAAGAGAAGCTAAGGAATTGTTATAAAAGTATATTCATATTGGCTGACTCCAACAATGTAACAAGTGTTGCCATCCCCAATATAAGCACAGGCATATACAAGTATCCGAAACACCAGGCATGTGTGGCAGCCGTGGATGAAGTTTCGAAGTATTTGGCGAATAACAACAACACAATTAAGAAAGTTGTGTTTGTCTGTTTCGATGAAATGAATTTTGAAATTTACAAGAATGAATTGAAAAAATCTTTAAATCACTAACATCTGGCATTTTGCATTTCATAACATACCCGAATTACCAGAGATACTGGCTTCTGGCAAACAAATTTCCTTATTTCTCCTTTTTCTATGACGTGTTAGCCGGAACGGGTCTGTAAAGTAAATGCATTGCCTGAATATTTTCAATGTGATAACATAAAATAGAAAAAGGATCGGTTGCCTCCGATCCCCTGTACAACCACCGCTAAAAGAGCGGGCAGCCAGATTTAGGTCATTGGAAATGAGCCGTCATCCTAACCACAGGGCGGCTCATTTCCTTTTATGGAAAGACAGCACGGCAATCACAAACATGCCGAATGCGAGCATCAAGGATAATGCTTCATATACTGTCATAGCCTCACCTCCCTTCCGGGAGTTTTGGCTGCCGCCCTGTTAGCTGATATGTTGTACAAACCAAATTATACCATGTAAACTAATGGTAGATAACTGAAATGATGGAAGAAGCTCTAATGAAAATAACGATGAACAAGGCGATTCTGTGGCTATCATCCAAGAAGCGTCAAGTACTAGGGAACCCCAAATTACAGATCTTAGCCGAGAAAGCCCGTACCTTTAGGCATGGGATGAATCGGCTTAGGACAAGGTCTGTCTTTAGACAGCTTAATTGTCCTACATTCTTTCATGTTGCTGCAGTTTTATATTTAAACTGATACAATTAGTGTATGGGACAAGAATATAGAAGAACGAAAACAACCGTATCACTCATCAACTACCATTTTGTGTTTTGCCCGCGGTATCGAAGAATGGTACTTGTGAGTCAAGTAGAGGCGCGATTTAAAGAGCTTATGCAAGAGTTGTGCCAAGAAAACGATTGGCTTATTGTTGCGATGGAAGTTATGCCCGATCATGTGCATCTATTCTTAAACGTGCTGCCAACGAATTCTCCAGCGGACATTATGGCCAAATTGAAAGGTGCAACCTCGCGATTTTTGCGTCAAGAATTTAAGCACTTGAACCATCTGCCCAGCCTTTGGACACGTTCCTATTTCGTCAGCACGGCAGGGAATGTTTCGAGCGAAACCATCAAACGTTATGTTGAAGAACAAAAGACAAGGGGGTGAAGCTATGCAAACCGTAACCGTTCAAATTCGAATATTTCCAAACGAGGTTTCCCTGCTGAAGGAGATGGGGGACGAATACATCAAAACGGTCAATCTCCTCACCGAACAAGCGGAAGCATCGGGTACATTTCCGAAGCTCACCTCCAAGGATGTCGATGCCAACCTTCCATCCGCAGTAAAGAACCAAGCCATTCGAGATACACAAGGCATACATAAAAAGACGAAAAAGCAAGGAAAACGTCCGGTGCTAAAGCGCAGAGCCTACTACGTCAATAACCAGAACTACTCTCTTGGGGACCATAGCGTTACCTTTCCTGTGATGTTGAACGGAAAGGTACAGCGACTCAAAATTACAGCTCGTGTAACGGAGCGCGAACAACGTTTGATATCCAGCGGCAAGCTTGGCCTATTAAAATTGGTGGAGAAGTCGGGGAAGTGGTACGTTCAAATTTCTGTTGAAAGAAAGGTAGAGCAAACCACTGGCGATGCCATGATGGGAATTGACTTGGGCTTAAAAATCCCAGCCGTTGTTGTCACCTCCACGGGCAAGACGAAGTTTGTGGGTAACGGTAGACAAAACAAGTACATCCGCCGCAAATACAAAGAGCGAAGAAGAAAGATGGGCAAGTTAAAGAAGTTGTCTGCAATCCGTAAGCAAGAAAATAAAGAACATCGCTATATCAAAGACCAGAACCACAAAATCAGCCGTAAGATTGTGAACATGGCGACCCTAGAACAAGTATCGGTCATCAAGATGGAAAAGCTAACGAACATTCGCCAAGCGACAAGAACAAGTCGTAAAAACGCAAAAAACTTGCATAACTGGACGTTCCATCAACTGCAGAAGTTTATCACATACAAAGCGGCATTGGGCGGGATTAAAGTCATCGAAGTGAATCCTGCATACACCTCCCAAACCTGTCCCTACTGTGGGGATCGAAACAAGGCTACGGACCGAACGTACCAGTGTTCCTGCGGGTATCGCGCACATCGCGACAGAGTTGGAGCCATCAACATTATGCGCCAACCTGTGATAGATGGTAACAGTCTATCAGCCTAGATAGCTATACGCTCTGATCTAGGATGAGCTAATGAGCTAGCTCCTAACTTAGCAGTCTGCACAAAACAGAAATGGCCTGCGTGCGTTAACTAGCTAAGAATCCTTTGGCTTTAGCCATGTTGGAGGCTCAAACCTTAGTAAATGACAAAACGGGAATCGAAAAGATGCGAGTTCCTTTTGTGTTGCCCGGTTTGAAGGGGGAAGGGTTGAAGATTGAGATCGATCCTCCTAAAATGTAACCTTGTATAAAACAACAAGCTTGTTTAGACTATAGCGAATGTACAACGAAAAAAACGGGGTTGCCCCTCAGGTCACATTCGAGACCTTGGGACAGCCCCTTCTTATTTTGCGAATCGGCTCAGTCTATTGTCTGCTCCGATCTCTGCCTTCCAGCATATCGAGCAGCAGACTGGCAAGCGGGGCGGGGAATTGCGCGTTTTGCGCTGCCGCCAGGAAGAGGCCGACATCCTTCTGCGGAATTTTGCTTTGGGAGATGGTTGCCGTCTTCTCGGCGATCATTTGGCCATAGGTTTGATAGATTGGGGCGGTGAACAGCGTGCTCGTAAGCATGTCGACCGCCGCTTTGGGATCGACCCCGCCGCGCTCGGCCATTCCTAGTGCTTCCTCCAGCGAGCGTGCGGCGGAGACGATGAGGAAGTTGCCGATCAGCTTGACGAGCACGGCCGTACCGGCTTCTTCGCCGAAGTCGAAGATCCCTCTGGCTCCCATCGCCTCCAGCACCGGCCGCACCCGCTCCTTCGCTTCCTGCGGACCCGCTACGGGAATCCACAGCTGCTTGGCAGTGGCCGCCTCGGGCCGCCCGAAGACGGGTGCCTCGACATAGACGGAGCCGTGCCGCGCGTGCAAGTCCGCCAGCTTCCTGCCCGTATCCGGCGACACTGTGCTCATCGACACGTGAATGCCGCCCGGCCCGAGCCGCTCCAGGAAGTTATCGCTTCTGACGACGCTTTCCAATGCTTCATCGTCCCACACCAAGGTGACGACGATGCCCCCGGCCGTCACGGCGTCGGCGGGACGGGCCGCCTGTACCGCGCCCTGGGCAACGAGCGGCTCCGCTTTGTCCGCGGTGCGGTTGTATACGGTCAACGCATACCCCGCTTGGAGCAGATTGGCTGCGACGGGCAGCCCGAGCAGGCCGAGTCCAATAAATCCAATGTTTTCTCTCATTGATATAATTCCTCCTTTAAAATTTTATAATAAACATGACGTTAACGTCATGTTTTTGGCAAAAAAATTTAGGCTCGATCATTGGTCTCGAGCCACCGCTCGAAGCGTTCGATATGGGACTGCAGATCGGCGCGGAACTGCCCCAGTGCTTCGAGCTTCTCGTCCGTGTCGGCCAGATGCTGGCGCAGCAGGCCAAGAACCTTCCGCTTCGGCTGCACTCCGCTAGGGTCCGTGAAGTAGAGCTCGATTATGTCCCGAATTTCCTCAAGGCTTAAGCCCAGTTTCTTCAACTGATCGATCTTCCGCAGACGGGCGACCGTTTCTTCCGTGTAATAGTGATGACCGTTGCCCTCGCGCTCGCCTGAAGGAAGCAGTCCGATGCTCTCGTAATAACGGACCGTGCGCTGGGTTACCCCGGCACGTTCTGTCAACTCGCCGATACGCATACGGTCCAAGATCGATCACTCCTTTCACAATAGAATATAACGTTAACGTCATGTTTGTATCATAGCACTTTGATTGGGCGATGTAAAGGCGAACAGGATAACTCCAGACAAGCCTATATCCGTACTTATAAACTCCTCCATAATAGAGCTAAGGTTATTTTAAGAGGAGGGGAAGAATCAATGCAATTTCCATCATGGTTGCAAAGCGCAATTCAGCAAAGGCTGGATGACGTGTCGGCACGGATCGCACGTGATCCTGAGATGCGTAAACTTCGTGCCGAAGAACATTCGGCTTTTGAGGCGATGTTTCCCGACGAGGATAAAAAGAAGCTGCCGGAGTATATGGATTGGGAGGATAAGCATCACTTCAGGCGGGCTTTAGAGAATGAACTTTTGTACATGCAAGGCATGAAGGACGGAGTACAACTTGTCATTACCTTGATGGACGAAACTGCGGAATATCAGTAAAATCTCAAGTGAGCGCCTTCGTATTAGCGATTTCGCCGGCATCTGGAATTCTCCAAAAGACGGATTTCCGGAGAGCGATGCCACTCCATCGTATCCTGCGATCCGTCTTCTTTTATCAGTGTTTGTTTACCGGGAATTTTAGCGTAACCCTGGTCCCCTGATTCACTTCACTTTGTATCGATAATCCGTATTCCGGGCCGTACATCACTTTTGTACGATCATGCACATTTTTAAGTCCATAGCCTGTAGGTTTGGATTCAAGCAATTGAGCAAGGCGATCCGGTTCTATACCGATTCCATTGTCTTCTACCTGAAAAACGATACAAC
The DNA here is from genome assembly GCF_046567315.2 of Paenibacillus lacisediminis. NCBI lineage: Bacteria > Bacillati > Bacillota > Bacilli > Caryophanales > Paenibacillaceae > Paenibacillus > Paenibacillus lacisediminis. The sequence goes on from NZ_JBKIAX020000008.1 coordinate 102,251, forward strand.
CATCCTCTAATCTGCCCGATAGTTTAATCTCTCCGCCTTTGCTCCTGTTCTCGATTCCGTGAATTATCGCATTCTCCACAAGCGGCTGAAGCATCAGGTTAGGCATATGATAGGCGAGAATGGCTTCGTCTATTTGATACTCTACATCGAAGCTGTTGCTGTGCATAATCAATTGGATCTTCATATACGACTGCACATTTAAAATCTCATTCGCTACCAGTATCATATTGTCGCCCTTATTGAGCGTCGTGCGATAAAACGTGGATAAGAGCTGGGCCATTTCGCTAATATCGGTTGCGTGGATCCGCAGCGCACGCCAATTGATCAGCGAGAGCGAGTTGTAGAGGAAATGAGGATTGATCTGGGCCTGCAGAGCTTTCATTTCGTATTCCTTACGCGCTATTTCTTCTCGGTACACTTTATTGATCAGGTCCTCCGTTTTGACGACCATGTTTCCGAAGCCCCGGATCAGATCCCCGATCTCATCCTTGGAGTCACTATATACAGTCACTTCCAACGATCCTTCCTCAACCGTCTTCATATTATTTCGCAGATGCTGAATCCTGGATATAAATTTGCGTGAGAACAGGGAGCCAGCTACAGCTACAGCAGCTATGCAGGCTATAATCATGAGCAGAACGGTCGAGACGATCCGCCAGGCTGAATTGGTAATCAGACCTGTAGGTTTGTACAGGAATACCGTCCACCCAGAGGTAGAAATGCTTGAATGCAGTACGGTATATTTCTCTCCATTCCAATCCAATTCCTCTACGGACGGTTCCGTGAAAAGAGAAGCAGGGTACTCTTGTTCCGAGGAATAGACAGCTTGTCCGTCACCATCCAATATAAGGAGCTTCGCTCCCGGAGCCTCCAACGTTTCAAAAGGCTGCATAAGACTCTCATAGTTGATGCATGTATACAAAATATTATCTTTCGGATTTCTCTCTTTCGTATTAAGAATCCGGGTGACGCTAAAAATTTTATCGTTGTCAGAAAACCACAATACATTGGTGGAGTTCATGACCGGCGGATACCAGTCAGTATTCTTGATTTCATCAATAGGGTGTACCGTTTGCCCATGCTGATGGAGATTGCTTCCCGTATATAGCGTGAGCTGTTCGATGCTTGTGTTCAAATTGCGTGCGGTATAGAAATTCTGATCGATCACGTTGACGAAAGTGTCGTACATTTCAAAAGTACTGGTATACGTATGGTTGGCGGCATTTACGATTTCCTGATTGAATCTCAGAAAGTTTACGATTTTATTGTATGCTTCCAGTTGACTGTTAAGGGTTAAAGCGCTTTGATTCAGGGCGGCGTTCAAATCGGATTTCGACTGATTGATGAGCAGCGATCTTGTCTCCGAGAAACAGAAGCTCCCCAGTACGATGACCGGAATCATGCTGATTAGCAAAAAGGCGAGTTTGATTTTCGTCTGAAAGTTCAAGTCATGGATATACTTCTTGAGGGATCGCCAGTTTTGCATGTTAGTCCTCCATGGATTCAAGGTCACCTTGGTTATACTGTCTGAATTTCTCAGGGGTATGGCCATAGAAATCCCGGAAATTCTGACAGAAGTAAGAGATGTTGCGGTAACCGACAGCACTACATACATCGGATATCTTCAAGTGGGTGCTTGTCAGCAGTTCCTTTGCCTTCTGCATGCGTACATTTTTAATGTACTTGTTGATCCCGCAGCCGGTCGTTTTCTTGAACATCGAGCTTAAATAATGGGGGGACAAATATACTCTCGAGGCAAGAAGCTCCAGACTCAGATCCTCGGCGAAATGATCCTCAATATACTGTCTTATAGACATGATGTCCTTATTCTGGGCAGGCTCCGCATTCCCGAAGTTGTGTTCAAGGTGGACGACTCCTTCCCAAACAATGCTCTTGATATCTCTCAAATCGTCAGCTTTATATATTCTATCAATCCCCAGATGGATCTCCCGCTCCGATGCTTTTATGGATGACATCATACTTTGATATACCGTAGAAAAGGTATGCTTGACATACAATTGCGAAAACTGAACCTGTCTTAAGTATTTCTGATAGAGCAACTCCATGTTGGCTTTCAAGCTGAAAATATTTCTGTCCTTTATATTGCTGCGGATTTGTTCAATAATCTGGGTGTCGGACAGGTCGGGAAATAGCTGCTCGGAGAACAGAAGTTCATTCTTCGTGTCAAACACGAAGGTATCCGGCAGGAAGAAGCGGTATTCCATCAATTGCTCCAATTCCGGCAGAATCTCGGACAGGTCCTGTATGGCGGTTAATCCTTTTTTAATGCCAATGTAACAGGTTGCTCTATATTTCATCAAAATACGATCATGAATACGCATTGCCAGCTTTTGATAGGAAATACTTGAATGAATTCCGCTTTGCTCAGGGAACAGCAGCAGACTCTGGCAGCCGTTCATGTTTAAATAGTCGGCTGGGGTATCGAGCAGGGAGAGCAAAAATTCCTCGAATTCCGGATCAGCGTTCTCAAAGAAATCTTTCTCGAATTCCAGCAGGAGCATTCCTTCATAGTAGGTAGGGAAGTCATGCCACAATCCTTGCATGGACGGCGGTTCCCCGATGCCGTTAACCAAGGTAAAGAGAATATGTTTCTTTACATAAGCCTGTTTCATCTGCGAGGCTTCGTCCTGCTGCTGCCGGTCAGTCAATTCGTCTATCACTTTTTTGATCGTCGTTTGGAAAGCTTCGACATTGATCGGCTTGAGCAGATAATCGGAGACTCCCAAAGCTAAAGCCGTCTTGGCATATTCGAACTCAGCGAAGCCGCTGAACAGAATGACCTTGAGCCCGGGGTGAAGCTCCAGAGCCTGTCTCGCTAGCTGCAGACCGTCCATCTGCGGCATCCTTACATCGGTAAACAAGATGTCGACAGATTGCCGCCTCAAGTAATCGAGTGCTTTAGGGCCATTGTCTGCCGTCTCCAGTTGAAGAGGGAGACCCAACTCTTTAATAAGGAAGGCGATCCCTTCGCGTTCTTCTTTATGATCGTCTACCACCAGAATCGTTAACATCATATCCTCCTGCTTCATGTACAGCATGATTTTGCTTTACAGCATGATTTTACTTTACCGGTTATCGAACGGGCAATTTGACTTGGAGAATGCGAGTATTTTTTGATATAAAACGTAATTTTTTTTCGTTTACGTTCATTCATGTCAATCATAGAATAGATTTGTACTTATGGAATTCAGTTTTTAAGCAAGCCGGCGCTTTGAAACCGTTTTAAAATCGTGTGAGTTAAACACTATTTAATTTAATAAGATAAAAACAGGGAGGTCTATCGATGTTATCAAAAACAAAGCGTGCAAGTTCACTTGTGTTGGCAGCGCTATTAGCAGCGTCCCTCGCCGGTTGCCAAAATTCCGACAAGGGAAATAACAGCTCTGCAGCAGCTACTGCGAATGCTCCTGCTTGGGAAGAAGCGATGACTACTCCTTTTGGGAAATACCCCGAGACCGTAACTTATACAGTAGGTCAAACGGCATCGAACTATTCGATGCTGAATGGAACTCCTTATGAGAAGGACAACGCTACGGACAATGTCTGGACAAGATACTTCAAGGAGAAGCTTAACGTACAGAACACTGCAAAGTTCGAAGCCAATGACGGAACAGACTACAACCAGAAAGTATCGATGGCGATCGTCAGCGGCGAAATTCCGGATATTATGGTCGTTCCTGATTATTCAACATTACAGCAGTTGTATGAGAACGATTTGATCGCTGATCTTACAGAAGCATATAACAATACGGCAAGCGACCGGATTAAAGAGATCTATGATTCCTACGGCGGACGTGTACTGGAGAATGCCAAATTCGACGGTAAATTGATGGCGATTCCAACTACGGAAATTTCTCACGGTCCGGGGATCCTCTGGCTGCGGAAAGATTGGATGGACAAATTAGGACTCAAAGAGCCTAAGACGTTGGAAGATGTGGAGAACATCATTACGCAGTTCATTGAGAAAGATCCGGGCGGTAACGGACCGGGAAAAACGGTTGGCCTCGTCGTTGACAATGAGAACGTTGCCGGTATTTCCGGCGGCCAATATTCGTTGAACAACATCTTCTCTTTATACGGAGCGTACCCGAAACAGTGGATTGACGACGGCAGCGGAAATGCGGTATATGGTTCGATCCAGCCCGAAATGAAGCCTGCGCTTACTAAAATCGCCGACATGTACAAGAAAGGCCTGATCGACCGTCAGCTCGCGGTTCGTACAGGGGATGACCGCAAAGCGCTGCTTACTGGCGGCAAGAGCGGTTCCTTCCTGGATAACTGGTGGGGAAGCTGGACAGTAGCGGATACGCTTAAGCTTAATCCGGATGCAGAGTGGGTATCTTATGTAGCTCCGCAGTCCGAGGATGGTTCGCTTACGATGTTCACCGGAAATCCTTCCAGTAGCTACCTGGTTGTACGCAAAGGCTTCGAACATCCTGAGGCAGCCGTAAAAATGGTCAGTCTCCAATTTGATTATCAGCGCTATCAAGAGAAAGACGAAGCGACTCTGAAAGAGTTCGAGGATTATAGCAATCTTAACGTAGGTGGATCTCCGATTATGGTTAATATCGACTACTATGACGCTTTCTACCGCAACGTTGACATTATGAAGGAAGCCCTGGAAACAGGCGATGCCAGCAAATTGATCAGCAACAATGACATCAACGCGTATAATTCTTACAAGAGATATCTTGACAGCGTGAAGAAAGGCGANAGAAAGACGAAGCGACTCTGAAAGAGTTCGAGGATTATAGCAATCTTAACGTAGGTGGATCTCCGATTATGGTTAATATCGACTACTATGACGCTTTCTACCGCAACGTTGACATTATGAAGGAAGCCCTGGAAACAGGCGATGCCAGCAAATTGATCAGCAACAATGACATCAACGCGTATAATTCTTACAAGAGATATCTTGACAGCGTGAAGAAAGGCGAAGCTCCGGATTCGGTAGCATGGGCAGGTTATGCATCCAGCATTAGTACAGCGAGCATGGTGAAAGAGGCGAATATCAAGGAGGTCAATCCGGTGTTCTTTGGAACGACGCCTTCCATGTCGTTGAAATGGCCGACCTTATCCAAAATGGAACTTGAAATGTATTTGAGAATTATTACCGGCGATCAGACTCCCGATGCCTTCGATAATTTTGTCGACAGCTGGAAGAAGACCGGTGGCGATATCATTACGAAGGAAGTTAATGAAGCGCTCGCTTCCAATTGAAGTTGAAAGAGATGATCCTTAATGAAGAATAAAAAAGATCAAGCAGCTTTCCACTTCATGATGCTGCCTGGCATGATCTTTCTGATTATATTCTCGTTTATTCCGATGTTTGGGATTGTAATGGCATTTCAGAATTATATTCCTGCCAAAGGGATCAGCGGCTCAGCCTGGGTAGGCCTGGATAACTTCAAGTTTATGCTGCAAATTCCCGACAGCAAACTGATCTTTGCCAATACCATTATCATTGCTGTGTGGAAAATTGTTGCGGGAACGTTGGTATCCATCATTTTTGCTCTCTTGCTGAATGAAATGCGCGTACGTTTTGCCAAACGTTTTATGCAAACGGTTGTCTATTTGCCGAACTTTCTGTCCTGGGCGATTCTGGCTACCGTAGTGATGAATATTTTCTCTTATGAGGGCCCGATCAATACGTTCCTCGGCTGGTTCGGCATTGACCCGATCCTGTTCATGGCCAGCAACGACTGGTTCAGACCGATGCTGGTGCTAACGGATGTATGGAAGGGATTCGGATATGGATCGATCATCTACCTGGCCTCATTGACGTCGATTGATCCGGGCCAGTATGAGGCCGCCTCCATTGACGGAGCAAATCGCTGGAAGCAGCTGTGGCATATTACGCTTCCGGGCATGATGCCTACGATTATTCTCGTTACGACCCTGAACCTGCCTAATGTACTGAATGCCGGGTTCGACCAGATCTTTAACCTGTACAATCCGCTGGTTTATGAGACTGCGGATATTATTGATACCTACGTGTACCGGGTAGGTCTCGTAGAAAGACAATATAGCTTGGGAACGGCAGTAGGCCTTTTACGGTCGGTAGTCGGTATTATCTTGATTCTTTCCGCGAATAAGCTAGCTCAAAAACTTACTGATTATCGCATTTTCTAGAAGAAGGGGGTGGCTCCCATTACCGCTCAAATCGTAAAAAGCCGCATTGCAGATATTATTATTTGGATATTATTGCTGGCGTTTACCTTATCTTGTCTAGTTCCTTTGCTTAACCTGGTAGCTATATCTTTCAGTGATAACGCGGCAGCTTCCGCGAATCTGGTCAGTATTTTTCCGGTCAATCCGACGTTAAGCTCCTATGAGAAATTGCTATCGGATTCCCAGTTTTGGCGTTCGTTCATGATCTCGGTCGAACGGGTAGCCTTAGGTCTGCTCGTCAATATGACGCTAATGATTTTTACCGCTTACCCGTTATCGAAGAGCCCGAGGCAGTTTGGCGGCCAGAAGGTGTACATGAACATCGTTATTTTCGCCATGCTGTTCTCTGGCGGTCTGATCCCTACATTTATGGTGGTCAAACAGCTTCATTTGCTCGATTCCATTTGGTCCTTGATTTTACCAGGGGCCGTTCCGATCGGCAACGTCATCCTGCTAATGAACGCATTTCGCGGGGTGCCGAAGTCGCTTGAAGAAGCGGCCACGATTGACGGGGCTTCGCAATGGAGAATCCTGATGCGCATTTTTCTTCCCGTTGTGTTGCCTACGTTGGCGACGGTCATGCTGTTTACGATTGTTGGCCATTGGAACGATTATTTCGGCGCACTGGTCTATATCAACAAAACTTCAAACTATCCGCTGCAGACCTATATTCAGCAGCTGAGCGTAGAGGTTCAGAACATTACCGATCCGGAGAAACTAATGGAGCTTGCGAAGATCTCCGACCGGACCTTGAACGCAGCCAAAATCGTAGTTTCTACTTTACCGCTGCTCATGATTTATCCGTTCATGCAGAAATATTTCGTTTCAGGGATTGTAGTGGGTTCTGTTAAAGAATAGACTTCATGGCGGCCTTGTATTTAAGCGATTAAGGCTAATTTAGGAGGTTAATTATGAGCAGTCATCAACCGAACAGCAACATTCTGGATGCAATGAGAATATTCGTACCCGCAGAAGCGAATCGGGCTGTTTCTTTTACGAATAAAGAGGCGGCATATTATTTTACGCAGTCTCATGATACGAATCATGCGGAGCACTCTTTCTTTGCGGGGATGAACATCGCCAAGAACCGGATTTTTGGCGGCTATGCTCTGACTGCGGACCATAAAGCACTGGACAACCAAAAGTCCGAGGTTTGGGTTTATCCTTACAAAATGGAACGGATTCACGAAGGAGGCCTCAAGGAAGAACTGTGGATGTTCGACTACAAGAACATACTGGAGGTTCAAGTTGCCGGAGCCGAGCGTACGATCGGAATTCATTTCACGGGGGAGAAGCTTAAGCTGCTGAGCCAGCAAGAGACAAATGTCTTCTTCCAGTCGATGGAGGGGGATTGGATCATTGCCGTAAGCTCCAAGGACGGGCAAGCCGTTCAACTTAAGCAGGACATTTTAACTACCGGGGCAAATGCCGGCGGATTCTATATCGCGGCGGGGAAGACGGCGGATGAAGCGGTAGCCTTGATTCATGGCACCAGAGACGATAGCCTCCAATGGAAAACTGTACGCATGAAACGGATGGAGGATTTTCTGCAAAACAATGTTCATCTGGAGAGCGATGATAAGGACCTCGCTCTGGCGCTGGACTGGATTCATATGACGATGGATCAGTTGGTCACCAGACAGCAGGGCGACGGCATATATGCCGGTCTGCCCTGGTTCAATGAATATTGGGGAAGAGACCAGTTTATATCTCTGACCGGGGCCTGTCTCGTTACCGGACAGTTCGAGACGGCCAGAAATATATTGCTGTCTTTTGCCGAGTTCCAGAATACGGATGAGAATTCGGTCTTTTTCGGTAGAGTGCCAAACATCCTGGCTCCTCAAAATATCGATTACCATACGACGGATGGTACACCGCGATTTATTATCCAATTGCAGGATTATGTGAAATACTCCGGGGATACGGATGTTATCAAGGAACTATACCCTGCCGTATGTAATAGCATCGAGGGCTCCATTAAATATTGGGTGGATGAAAAGGGCTATCTGATGCATGCCGCTAATGAAACTTGGATGGATGCGAGGGATGCCGACTTGAACTCGTATTCACCGCGTGACACCCGCGCTAATGACATTCAAGCGCTCTGGTACAATCAATTGCGTGCAGGCGTTTATTTTGCCGAATATATGAACGACACGGAGAATGCCGTCAAATGGAATGGCATCGCCGAGAAATTGCAGCATCATTTCGGCATCGATTTCCGGGATCAGGCGCATCCATTTTTGGCGGATCGTTTAGACGCGCACGATCAGGCGGAATTCTCATTAAGGCCGAACCAATTGTTCGCCTTCGAACTGTTTGAAGACCATGAGTTCAAGTGCCAGGCAACCCGCACGGCTTGGGAGGAACTCGTCTACCCATGGGGCGTTTCTTCTCTGGAACGGCATCATCCGTTATTCCATCCTTTTCATTTGACGCCTCATTACCATAAAGACGCGGCTTACCATAATGGTGCCGTGTGGCTCTGGTTGAACGGCATAGCCATGCAGCGCATGATTGAACTTGGACAGGAAGAGACGGCGTACAAGCTGTTCAAGAACATGAACTGGCAGGCTTTGAATCTCGGGGTAGTCGGGGGATTGTGTGAAAATATGAACGCCTACCCGCATGAAGGCCAGAGCTGGGCCACGCTGACAGGTGCCTATTTGCAGGCCTGGTCGAATGCCGAGCATCTTCGCGTATGGTATCAGTATTTCTTAGGCATGCGTCCTGATTTGATTCATCATACCTTGACGATCGCGCCTAGAATTCCTGGTGAATTGCAGTCGCTGAATTACTTGGTGAAGGCAGGCAAAGGCGTTATAGAGGCAAGCTATAAGAAAGATGCAGTTAACCGGGCATACCGCTACGTCTTTAAGCATATCGCTCTGCAGGCCATGATCGACATATCCCCATTCGAAATCGTAAAAGTTGATGTTGAACCGAGCACGGTATTGACTCTAAACGTTGGCGCCTACAGCTTAAAGATCACTTTGCAAGATTCGAACGGTAAATTCGTTGAACTTGACGTATCAAAATCTGAAGACCGTACTAAGCACGCAGCGCAGAACAATCGGTGCTTTCACAATGTGAAGTTTGCAGAGCCGTTAAGTTTGGAGCATCACCCGGTAATTGGAGAAAACGATATAAGTTGAATTTAAAGCTATGACGATGGTCCACAATGATATGGAGCAGATAAAGACAGCGGCTTGCTTCCGAAGAAACAAGCCGCTGCTTTATTGCCGGCCTTGTTATGGTGTCATATGCTCCCACAACGCTTGGAACGCACCGGATTCGACCTCGAAAAAGACCGCCGCATTGCCGTAACGTACCAGTCCCCGGCCAAATAACGTCAGTTCCACGCGGGTATGGTCCTTCAGCGTCAGGTAGAGGGATTTGCGGTTCACGTCATCGTAGATGCCCTGATTTATCAGCGGTTCTGCTGCCAGCGGTTTGGCGTCCTGAAGGGCCGCTAGGAAGCTGCCTAGCGTTTCGTCGTTTGCCAGCGGCGTATACTGCTGCAGGCCGTTGTTCCAACTGTCGAAGCTCTCCCATTCGGCCGAGGCGATCCGGTTCTCCAGATTCAACTTGCCGAGCAGATCAGCTCCGCTGCTTACGGTGATGCCGTTGGTATGCTCGAACAGCTCGGCATATATTTGGCCGTTGATCTCGGTGTAAGACATAATGCGGAAATCCGTATCATACCCCTTCACGGCGTAGATGTCCGTTTCGCCAATGTTGGAGGCCAACTCGATGTACTTATCCTTGCCGCTCCATTCATCGATGCCGCCCGTCGTCCGGCCGAGCTTATCGCCGCGCAGCGCAGTCGCGTCGTCGGCGTCGATGCGGGTCGCCGCCTGGGTATAAACATTATTTTGATAGACGACCAGGGGGATCATGTTCGCTTTAACACCGGAGTTCAGATTCGGCAACTCCATCTTGGGAATGACAACACTATCGGATGAGCTTGGGGGAGGCGTGTTTGGATTCACCCGAGCGGTATCGCCGACTGGCGATGCCGGCCCGTTCGCCTGCTGCCATACGCTGGGCGCGGCTAGCCCGATGCCGGCAACGAGCACGATGCTGGCGGCGATATAGATCGTCTTGCGCGGACGTTTTCGTTCTTGCTGCAGCTCCTGCAGCTTGTCTTCCATGCGTTTTTTCATCGTTTCATTCGTTGTCATCGTATCCACCGCTTTCTTATATTTCATCCGGAATTGTTCTTCATTCATGGCTGTTCTTCTCCTTCCAGCTTGAGTTTTAACAGCTGTCGTCCCCGCTGGAGCCTCATTTTCACCGCGGACTCGCTGATCCGCAAAATTTTGCTGATCTCCTGGACTCGGTAATCCTCGTAATAGTACAAATGAATAACCGCTTTATACTTCACGGGCAACGCCATTACGAGATGGAGCAGCGCCGAATCTTCGGCAGCGTCGGCCGTAACCGGCTCGGCGCCTTCCAGCTTAACCTCCCGCTTGCGCCAGCCTCTGCGAAGCAGCGTTTTGCAATGATTGGTGATCACCCGGATCAACCAGGCCTTTTGATGCTCGGCATCCTTGAACTTGGGTGCTTTTTCCATTAGTTTGATGAAGGCATCTTGAGTGGCTTCCTCCGCATCCTCACGGCTGCCCAGATAAACCATGGCAATCCGGAACAGCATGTTGGCGTAAGTTTCATAGCTCTTTATCACATGATTTCCCGGCCGGGTCATGGATCGCTGCATGGTAGCACTGTCCTCCTTTTACCAATAACACACTTATGGACGGCAATAGGTCACATTTTGTTAAGAAAAAAATATATTTGATGAAATCCGGTGGCTTTCATTGAGCGTTACAAATCAATTCCATCGCGGAAGCAAGCGGATCAACATCAACTGGATATTTCATTCTTGGAAGCAGATTCTGATTTAATCCAGCAAGTACAGCACAGCCTGGAAGACCGTAAACATGGACGTCTATATGGAAAAGAATCTGGGCTTGAGTACTTGCGTGCCATGGTGAAGGATTTCGAGCATGGACAGAATATATAACGTATATTTGGACAATCCGAAATATTTTCTACGCTAACGGTTGTCATCGCGCTTATTCGGCCGAAAATCGGGAGGTTTTTTTTCTAAGGGTTGTATATGCGCTTATTTGGACGAAAACAGCCCTTTTACCGCCGAAAAATGGGGAATAAGCTCGCTGGCAACCGTTACATTTTGCAAACCCCCGTTTTAGCCCAAATAGCGTCGCTCACAACCGTTAGAATCGCGCTTGCGATCTTCTACGCTTACGCACCTAGTCCCCCTGGATGCCGCCCCGGTACGCCCGCTCACCTGTTCCTCGTTACGCCCGCCCGCCTGTTCCCCGGTACTACCCGCCCGTTCCGCGGCCTGCAAAAGTAAATTTATTAAATATAAAAATAAAAAACCCCACATTTATATTTACAATTAAATTTATTCAATTAAAATAATAGTCATAACTTCTAAGCACGACTTGAGGGGTTTCGAAAATGAGGCGTTAACTGCGGTAACCCACCGAATTTACTTAATTGATAGGAGGGATCACATGAGTGATCAAATCTTGAACGGTCTTCATGAGACCATCGAAAAGGCGATGTCCGACTTGAACGTTCCCGGTGCTCAGGTAGCCATTATCAAGGATGGGGAGGTTATTTATTCCGAGGCGTTCGGGTACGCAAACCTGGATGAGAACATTCCGATGACCAAGGAACACTTGTTGCCGATCGGCTCTTCCAGCAAGTCGTTTACGGCGACAGCAGCCGCCATTCTGGCCCATGAAGGGAAGCTGAAACTGGATGCGCCAATCCGGACGTATTTGCCGGAATTCAAACTATCCGATCCATTAGCCTCCATACAGGCCACTACGCGGGATCTGCTGTGTCACAGAACCGGAGTTCCGAGACATGAACTCATGTGGTTCAATTGGGATGATTTAAACCGTCAAGACTTGGCGGTCAACCGTATCCGTCATTTGAAGAACAATATCCCATTCAGAAGCGGCTTTCAGTACCAAAATCAGATGTATGCGGCCGTTGGATACTTGATCGAAAAAATCAGCGGCATGACCTGGGAAAAATTCGTAGAGGAGAGAATTTTCTCGCCTCTGGGCATCAAAGAATACAGCTTCCGTATTCCGTATCCGGATCAGAGCAGCAAATACGCCAGATTGTATACACCGGACGAACATGGCGTCAACAAGGAAAATGTGCCGCTAATCATCGACGCTATGGGGCCGGCCGGTTCCATCAATACAACGATCGATGATTTGGCCAAATGGGTGGCTTTTAACCTGAACGGCGGCAAAGCGGGAGAGCAGCCGTTAATCGATGCGGCTCTGTTCAAAGAACTTCATAAACCGAACATCCCGTACCAGATCCTGCCTTTCGAATTTCCGGAGCGCGTCACGATTGGTTATGCGTTAGGGTGGACGGTCGATTTGTTCCGGGGGCGCAAAGTGGTGGATCACGGAGGAAATGTAAACGGGGGCTCCGCCTTAATTTCCTTTATGCCGGATGACAATATCGGCTGCGCTGTCCTCACCAATGCGAACAGTAATTTGTTTACGACGGCGTTATCCATGGAAATATATGACCGGTATCTTGGACACGCGGGCGAAAAGGACTGGTTCTCGGCATATCAGGACGGCATGAATACCTTGTTGGCCGCAATGAAGGGACAGCTTCATGCGCTTTACGATACGAAAATCGAAGGCAAACCTTACAGCCACGACTTGGAAGAATACGCGGGAGTATATACGAACCCCGGCTACGGCGATATATGCATCACGGAGAAGGATGACGCACTGCATATGCAATTCCATAACAACTCCATGGATGTGAAACACCTTCATTACGATATTTTCACGTTTGAGCTGCTCGGCGGCCCGCATCCCGTTTCATTCGCTACGGGCGTAGACGGACGGATCACCTCGCTAAGCATCCCGTTCGAACTTACAGTGGAACCGATCCTGTTCACACGAAAATAAACAAAAAGGACTCACTTTATGTTAGGAGATATACTGCGAGAAGCAAGAAAACAGAAAAATCTCACCTTAGCGGAACTGGCGAAGCGGATTGGAGTCACCACGGGGTATTTGTCCAACCTGGAAAACAACCGGCAGGAACCCTCTTTTCCGGTGCTGAGGGAGCTTTCCGAGAAGCTGGACATCCCGGCCACCCTGTTGTTTGCCGAAGAGCCCGAAGAAGAGGTAATCGTGCTTCGCAAAAACGAGCGGGCAACGATCAAATTCCTGAACCTTCCCGGGGAGTGCGAGGTTTTGACGCCGATGGCCTGGAGAAGCGCCCAGCCTCCGGAAATCGAGGTGCTAAGTTTGGAGGTTCCTCCCCATGAACGGATTTCCACCGAGGATTTATCCACGGATACGGATGAAGGCATCTATATCCTGGAGGGACAGCTTGAGTATCGATACGGAAATGACAGCGTACGGATCGAAACGGGGGGGAGCATTTTTATTCCCAGGAAAACCGGACATTATCTTTTTAATCCGGGCGAGGATCCGGCGACCATTCTATGGATTGTCAAATCCACGATAGGGGGTTAGCGCCATCAGCAGCAAGGAAGTTTCATTTAAGCTAAAGGGTGAAAAAATCCGGGATTTACGGCGAGCGCAAGGCTTGTCTTCCACGGCTTTGGCCGATTTGGCCGGCGTCACGCCCGCTTATATTTCGCAAATCGAACGCAATTTGGCGGAGCCTTCCCTGTCCGTCCTTAGAAAAATCGCCAGGACACTGAATGTCGAGCTGTTGTTTCTATTGGAATATGAAGTGCCGGCGGATGTTTTTATCACGGCAGGGGAACAGGCGGCAGAGCTGACCTTTCCGCAGGCGCATGCCAAATATCGGCTGCTGTCGCCGGTCCGGTTGAAAAATGGCGAGAAGCCGGATATGTCGTTCATGCTGGTGAAGATTGAAGCGGGTAAGACGGACTATGATGAAATGGTGACTCATGATTTCGTGGAATTTTGCTATGTTCTCGAAGGGTGCATCGAATACCGGACGGATAAACGGACCTATCGCCTGGAAGAAGGGGACAGCCTTTATATGAAGAAAAATGTGCCCCATCTGGTGTATAACCCCGGTAAAAAAGAGGCCAAGGTTTTTGCCGTGCTCGGAAACATGCATCCCCATTGGCAAAATAAATGAACAGGGAGGAGAGCATATAATTCGATGAAAATCAAGGAGATTACGGCGAAAAAACTGAAGCTGGAATTGCGGCAGCCGGTCGTCATTGCCCTGGGCACCATTGATTATAGCGAAACCGTCATCGTCAAGATTGAAACGGATGAAGGTCTTCTCGGATACGGAGAAGGAAGCGGCGCCACGTTTGTGACCGGCGAATCGGTCGACATGATTGTAAGCGCGGTTCTCCTTTTGAAACAGGCATTAGTCGGACTGGACCCGTTCAGCATTGATTCTATTCACCATTTGATGGACAAAACATTGGTTCATAATGCCGCTGCCAAGGCCGCCATCGATATTGCCCTTTACGATATTATGGGCCAATATGCGAAGCTGCCGTTGTATCGCCTGCTCGGCGGAATGGCCAAGCAAATGGAGACGGACAGGACGATCGGAATCGGCGCTCCGGAAGACATGGCCAAGGAAGCTGTCCAGTTGGCGGAACAAGGATTCCGCCATATCAAAGTCAAGGCTGGCCTGAATCCGGACGACGATATTGAAGCGATTCGACGGATCAGGGAAGCGGTTGGCGGGGCCATCCATTTGAAAGTGGACGCCAATCAAGGCTGGTCCGCCGGCGATGCGCTTCGCGTCATTCACCGCTATGCCGAATACGGCGTGGAGGCGGTAGAACAGCCGCTTCCTCATTGGGACATCGACGGGCTTCGCTATGTCCGCTCGAAATCGCCTCTGAAAATCATGGCCGATGAAAGCTGTTTTTCTCCGCAGGATGCAATCAAGCTGGTGAAGAAAGAGGCGGTGGATCTCATTAATATTAAATTGATGAAATGCGGCGGCCTTTATCGAGCGTTGCAAATCAACTCCATCGCGGAAGCAAGTGGAATAGAGTGTATGCTTGGCTGTATGATGGAGAGCCGGATCGGGATTGCGGCTGGCGCGGCTTTGGTGGCATCCAGACCGAACTTCATCTATGGAGACTTAGACAGTTTTATGTATTTTAAAGAAAACGAAAAAATCCAGGGAGGCTTCACCTGCGACGGACCTTATATAACCTTGTCGGATGAATATGGTTTAGGGATTAAAGTAAATTGAGCCAAAAACCCGAACGATGTCTATTGCACAACGTTCGGGTTTTTTCGTCTTCGGAACAGTTCATTCACTTGGATTGAGTCGCCCGGATCAGCGGCAAAAAACTCGTTAACCTTTTTCGATCAGTTCGAGCTTTTCGAGGATTTTCACGGTCGTCATCGCCGACAACCGGACGGCCAATTCCACGCTATCCTTAGAAATACCTTCGCTTTCCAAGGCTTCTCGGTTGGTCGAGAGCACTTCGCTCATCACTTCGTCAACAAGCTTATGTACGATTGTTTTTTCCATGATCGCACCCCCTTTCAATTCGAGCATTTTCGAGCCACCTCCTATAAATTTCGACAAAAGATAGTTTTTTCCTTCCATGACTCTATTGTGAGAATTCGTGTGCTATATTTGAAATAAACTATTAATATTAGGGAAAACGAGGGAATTGCCATGAATATCAACCATTTCGAGAACGACATAGCCGAAGCGGTTTTAACTAAGGGTTACGATTACTACATAGATGACCGTGTTGTTGACGTCTATCACCAAGGGGATCGTGAATATATTATCCAAGTGGAAGGCAGCGACGATTACGAGGTCGTCGTCAAGCTTGGCGAAAACGGGGACATCCTCTATTCCCATTGTGATTGCCCTTATTCTTACGGTCCTATTTGCAAGCACAAAGTGGCGGCTTACTATGAACTGGCGGATATGTTAAGCAGTGAGGAAGAGGAGCGTAACGAAACAGAGCAACCGGG
Source organism: Paenibacillus lacisediminis (assembly GCF_046567315.2). Taxonomy (NCBI): domain Bacteria; kingdom Bacillati; phylum Bacillota; class Bacilli; order Caryophanales; family Paenibacillaceae; genus Paenibacillus; species Paenibacillus lacisediminis. The sequence continues at coordinate 118,441 of NZ_JBKIAX020000008.1, forward strand.
GACGGAAAGGCAGCCGGTATTGAAAGAGGTGCTCGATCAGCTTCCCAAGGAAGAATTGGTCGGGATTATCATGGAAGTTGCCCGAGGGGATGCGATGCTAAGAAATTCCCTTTTATTCAAATATGCCAAAGGGGGCGACAAACAGGAACTGGAGAATTGCCGGAAGCTGATCCAAGCTATCGCCAGAAAATATACGGGCCGGGAAGGCTTTATTCCGTATGGGGAAACCTATGATTTTGCGCAAGAGATGAGTGAAATACTAGAGAAGGCAAGAGGGACGGATAACCTCCCGCTGGCTTTGGATATCGCTCTTTTGTTACTGGAAGAAACCATGGAAGCTTTTGAGTATGCCGATGATTCGGATGGGGACATAGGCGTTTTGGCGGATGAAGCGCTGGAACTGATCGGGGAAATCGCCGGGGAAAGTCACGATCTGGATGCGGATGGGCGAGAGCAGGTATTTAATAAGTTGATGGACCGGATCGAAGGCGGGCTCTTCGGGAGATGGGATGATTACCAAAACGGACTGCTTGAAATATGCGCCGGTTTTGCCGGCGTTGAAGCGTTCAGGAGCAAGCTGAGAGCGCAGATCGAACACTTGATCCGCCAAAATGCCGACAACGAGTACAAGAAATACAGTAATGAAAGTATGTTACGCATATTGTTTGGGATCATACAGGAATACGGCACACCTGAAGAAAGCGAACATTTTATCACGGAAAATCTCCGGTTCCCTTTTTTTCGGGAATGGTATATGGGCAAGTTTATGGAGGCAGGGGATTTTCATAAAGTTGTGGACTTGGCTTTGGAAGGAGAAGCTCAGGACGAAGCATTTTCGGGACTCGTTTTCCAATGGAAAAAAATCAGATATGACGCCTATACACAACTATCGCTTAAGGAAGAACAGATCAAACTAGCCAAAGAGCTGCTGCTGGATGGACATTTTGAATATTACAGCCTGCTGAAACAATTGGCTTGCGGAGATAAGCAAGTGTTTTACCGTCAATTGAAGCAAGAGTTGAAAGAGCAAAATGGCTGGCGCGGCGAAAGGCTGTACCTTAAGCTGGTTGAAGCGGAAAACGATCTGGACGGGCTCGTGGAATATGTAAGGCAGCATCCGGACGAAATTGAAACCTATGCCGACAGGCTGGCAGAGCGGTTTAAGGACGAGGTGCTAGCGTTGTATCAGGAGCATATTCGCTTGGCGGCGAAAGCTTCGTCCACACGAAAACATTACCGGAACGTATGCGGCATTCTTGCGAGATACAAAAAGATAGCGGGCGAAACCCATCAACAACAAATGGTCGATGAATTAATGACATTATATAGCGGAAGACCAGCCTTTTTGGCGGAGTTGAGTAAAATTTAAGGCGGGCTATAAGCCGATATTCTAGCTCTAATATAGCCGGGAGGCAGGTTGCTGCGGCCCGGCACAATGTTCTGAGCTCAAAATGACGTTTGCTATCCACCAATCTATTGGATTTTTCCAATGAGGGGTGGGAGGACAATCGATCGGGGGAGTTTTTGCCCCTAAAACCGGACTCAACCTAGAAATCGGCGCTTGACAGCCGGCTGCTGGAACGGCCAATCAACTGTCTACTGACCTACCTACTGTCTTCTGACCAACCGTCGCCCTTCAAAATAGCGGAACTTTATGTACTTATTATCCGAAACCTAGCGTGTTTTCCCCATTAGCGGCATTTTATGTACTTATTTTCCTTCGAACGGTCCAGTACGCGGGCATTTCCATTCGACGGGGGGAAATAGAGACATAAAATGCCGCTATTTCTCGCAAATGGGCGGGTATCGCCGAAATAACGACACTTTAGGTTCTTATCTTCTGTTGGAGTTTTCACGGGCAACCTGGTTCTTGCACCATCGATCGGCAAAAAAAGAGTAGATTTCCTCCCAATGGACATATTCGCTAATGGCGAACCATATTATACCTTTACCTTCTTGAAGTGGACAATGCAATCAACAAGAAGCAACATAAAACAACATGAATTATCCTGTTATTCCGTTGACAACAAAAATGTACGGGTATACGATGGGATCGCCGAATCAAAAATTGCACAATTAGGAAGGAGTGAAGGACTTTGCGCCGCTGGGGTATAGGAATGCGCCTTATAAGTATGCGGCTTATAGAAATGTGGATGATAAGAATGTGGCTTATAAGAATGCGGATGATAGGACAATGGCTTACAGGACAACGACTTAAAGTGCAACGGTTTGCAGGACCGAGGTTTGTAGGACTGAGGTTTGCCGGGCTGCGGTTTTCAATGCTGCTGCTGCTTGCCGTTGTCATCGGCGGTTGCCGGAACGGGGAGGCGGCCATTCAATACGACGTTATCTACTCCAACGAAAAGGAGACCGAAAGCCAGGCGGACCCGGTTGCCCAGGAAACTTACACAATCGGCATGGTACCGAAAGCTACGGAAAATTCTTATTTCAATCTGGTGGAGGACGGGGCGCGCGAGGCGGCTGCCGATCTGGGGGCGAATCTTCTGTATGAAGGATCGCCGGTGGCGGACACCGGGCAGCAAATCCGCGTCATCCAAAGCCTAATTTCGCGCAAGGTCGATCTGATCGCGGTGTCGGCCAACGATTCGGCCAAGCTGCTGCCCGTGCTGCGGGAAGCGAAGCAAAGCGGCATCCGGGTGATCACCTGGGACTCGGATACCGAGCCGGAAGGGCGGGAGCTGTTCGTCAATATGGTCGATCCGGAAACGCTCGGACGCCATTTATTGGATGCGCTTGCAATGCAAATGGACGAAGCGGGGCAATACGCCATTTTGTCCGGGGCTTCCACCGCATCCAATATGAATGAGTGGATGAAATGGATCAAGGCGCAGAATGCGCAATATTATCCGGACATGAAGCTGGTCGAGACCGCCGCAGCCAATGACGATCCGCAGCTCGCCTACACGGAGGCGATCAGGCTGATGGAGAAGTACCCCGATCTGGCGGGTATCATCGGCACCTCCTCCGTCGCCTTGCCAGCGGCGGCCAAGGCGCTTGAAGACAAGCGGCAAGCCGGGAGCATTCACGCGGTCGGACTGTCCACGCCCAATCTGATGCGGGAATATTTAAAAAACGGGACCGTCAAGAACGCCACCCTCTGGAGTCCAAAACGGCTGGGATATTTAACGATCGTGCTGGCCGTGAACCTGCTTGACGGCCAAGCTCCCGTAAACGGCCAGGTTGTCCGCAATGTTGGGGAGATTCGGGTGAAGGGAGATTCGGTGATTATGGGGGAGCCGCTCGATTTTACCAAGGATAATGTGGATGAATATGTTTTTTAGGAGAGGAAGACGGCGGTTCCGGGATTTTCGGCTTAGTTCCAAGCTGCTGATCGTGTATGTGGTGCTTACTGTACTCCCGATCTCGTTGCTTGGCGTCATTTCTTACCGGCAATATGAAAAATCGATCGTGCAGCAAATCGGCCAATATATGCCGAAGTTCCTCGATCAGGCCAACAGCTCGATCGATCAGCATATCGACAAGCTGGCCGTGCTTCCCGAGCAGTTGTTCAGTTCCGCCGACGTTGTGCGGATTCTGCGCAAGGATGCCTACCAAAGCAAGTCCGATCTCAATACGGATACCTATATGCTGAATAATTATCTGTCCAAAACGTTTCTCGAAGGCAGCAATTCGGAAATTCTCGGGGTGTTCATTTTATCCAAAAACCGGCTGTTCTCCGCTTCCCGCCTCGATTTTACGGGCCTGGACAGCAAGGGACTGCTGATTCCCTACGGGCAGGACTTGGAGCTAAGGGGCGGAGCGAAGCTGCTGCTGTCCAGCGATTTCGGGCTGGAATTTGGTACCGGCGAACCTTACCTCATGATCATGAAGCAAATTGACGACGTGGACAACCGCACCAGCCTCGGCACGATGTTTATCGCGGTGCAAATGTCGTTTATCGATCGGATTCTGCAAAATTTTGAGCAAAACGAGCAGGCGGAATTTTGGCTGATGAACGGGCAAGGCGAAATTTTTTATCATACCAACCGTGCGCGGATCGGCGGCTATGATACCGAAATCCGCGAATATCCGGTGCAAAGCGGCAGCTTCCGCAAGCAGGCAGGCGGGAAAACCTGGATTATGAGCAACTCGCGCTCTGCCGGATACGGCTGGAGGTTGATGTACAGCATCCCGCTGAAAGAGTTGACAAAGCAGGCCGACATCACCCGGAATGTCGTCGGTTTGCTGTTTGCCGGATTCGCGCTTGTGACCTTGATCATCTACACCGTTTTCTCTTACCGGGTGACGAGGCCGCTGAAGAAACTCGCCCGCTTGATGAAGGAGGTCGGCCAAGGCCGGTTTGACGTCGATCCGGGAATTCAATCCCGGGATGAGGTGGGGATGCTGGCGCGGAGCTTCAACTTCATGGTGTCGATGATCCGGGAGCTGATCGCGAAAAACGTGCAGACCGAGCTAAGCCAGAAGGAAGCGGAGCTGTACGCGCTGCAGTCGCAGATCAACCCTCATTTTATGTACAACACGCTGGAGAGCATCAGCATGGCCGCGGAAGAAGGGGAGCAGGAAACGGTCGTAAAAATGGTTACCCTGCTCGGGCGTATGCTGCGGTTTTCGGTATCCAACAAATCAAAATGGGTCACGATTGCCGAGGAAGTGCAGCACGTTCGCGATTATTTGACGATCCAGGCCTTTCGCTTTGAAGAGCGGCTGGATTTTACGATATCGGAAGATGTGAACAACGCTTGGTATACACCCAAGTTTATTTTGCAGCCGATCGTGGAAAATGCCGTGAAATACGGAATGGAGAGCCGCCGGAGTCTAAGGATCGGACTACATGTCGCCGAGGAACCGGGGACGCACCCGGGAGAACGGCATATTGTTTTCCGCATTCAGGACAACGGCCCGGGAATCGGCAGCGAACGGCTTGAGGTACTGAACCGCGAACTGAAGAACGTGTCCATGGAGCGGAAGGATTCCGGCTTTGGCCTGAAAAACGTAAACGCGCGTATTCATTATACCTTGGGAAGCGGGTACGGTCTGCGGATGGAAAGCGCGATGGGTGAAGGTACCACCGTCATCATTCGCATTCCGGCGATCGAGCGGGCGGGCGCGGAAGACCCGGCCGAACCGCTAAAGGAGGGACGGATATGAAGCCTATCAAAGTACTGATCGTGGACGATGAACCGCGAATTTGCCGGGGGCTTAAGCGGCTGGTCGCCTCCTGCGGCGAGGAATGGGAAGTGCTGGCCGCTTTGGGGGACGGCAGGGAGGCGTTGAACTTCCTCCAAACGCAGAATGCCGAAATCGATCTGCTCATCACCGACATCCGTATGCCGGAAATGGACGGACTCACCCTGATCCGGGAAGCGGGTAAGATCCGTGAGTTCCTGGCCGTCGTCCTGACCGGCTACAACGATTTCGAATACGTCCGCACGGCGCTCAAAGAAGGCGCGGCTGATTATTTGCTGAAGCCGATTGACCGGGAGCAGCTGGCGGCGGTGCTGATGGAGATCAGGCAAAAGGTGGAGGAACGGCGTCTTCAAGATTACCGTTGGAGCGCGTTGCGCCAAAAAGAAGCGGTGCTCAAATTCACACAGCAGACGCAGGCGCTCGGCCGGATCACAGCGGATGGAAGCGACCTGGCCCGTCTGGGGTTCTGGGTGGATTCTTTTCCAAAGGGAGAGTACATCCTGCTATATATCTCGATGGACGCGATGCCGGTCAAAGCCAGAAGCTTTACCGATCAAGACTGGCGGGCTTATTCTTACGTACTGGAAAATATGACCGGCGAAGTTGTCGGCGAGGTGGCGGAAAAACACCGGATGAGCGGCTGGTGGTGGCGGGGAACGGGCGCGGATTTCTGGGCGCTGCTGTGCCGGCCGGCCGAGGCGCACGGCGGCGGCGTTCTCGAAGAGGCTGCCCAGGAGGTGGCCAGCCGAATCCGCGAAGCGGTAAGAACGTATACGCCGTTTACCGTATCGGTCTCGTTCGGGGAGCCGATCAGCGATTTGTATTTGCTGCCTTACGCGAAACGGCAAGTGCTTTCCGCCATGCATTACCGTCTGCTGGAAGGGGGGAACAAGGTGTTTCCGTACGGGCGCATCCACCGGAGCGGCCACAACGGAGGGGGACAGCCCGGCGGCCTTCTTCCATCGCTGCTGCGGCGGATGAAGCGGGCGGTCGAACAGGCCGATGCCACGGAGGCGGAAGCGGTGTGCAGGCAGTTGTTCGAGCATATCGGCGGGTATGCCTCCCCGGCGCAAATCCGCAAAGTTGCGGAAAATGTGCTGCTCCTGATCGAGTCCACTCTGTTTGAAACGTGCGGGGAGACGGTGGGGGGCGCGGGAGCCGAAGCGGCGCTGCAGGAGGCACGGGAAGCAGTGAACCTGCAGGAGCTGAAGCTGTTGGCGCTGCGGTTGATCAGGCGGGCCGTGACGACGCTGGAGCAGGCGCGGTCCGGGCCTGCGGCCAAGCCGGTCGAAGCGGCCAAGGAGTGGATTGGCCGGAACCTGGGAAACCCGATTACGGTGAAAAAAATCGCCGGGCAAGTCCATATGAACCCCACGTATTTTTGCCAGTATTTTAAGCTGCAAACCGGGGAGACGGTGCTTGAATACGTGACCCGCGTCCGGCTGGAGCAGGCGCGAAGGCTGCTTGCCGACCCCTCGGCAAAGCTGCGGGACGTCAGCCGGGCTGTCGGATATCAGGACGTCCGCTATTTCAGCCGGCTGTTCCGGCAGCATTTCGGCCAGCTTCCGTCCGAGTACCGAGGGACGAGCGGAACCGGCTAGAGGCGTCCCGCAGTTTTATATCATGTTCCGAAGAATGTCTACCCGACCCGAAGAATCCCTCCTACAGGCGGGAACGCCCCGCTTATATAGTGGAAGGTGTAAGCGCCAACATACAGGCGCGAATATTTTGAGGATCGGGAAGGAGCTGTAACATGATACGGAAAGCCTCGATCATGCAAGTTTTTGCAGGCTGCCATGAGGAATACCGCAGACGCCATGACGAACTGTGGCCGGAGATGAAAGAGATGCTGCTGAGCCACGGAGTCCGCACGTATTCGATTTTTTTGGACGAAACGACCCATACCTTGTTTGCCTACCTGGAAATCGAGGATGAAGCGCTCTGGGCCAAAAGCGCGGATACGGAGGTCTGCCGCAAATGGTGGGATTACATGAAGGACATCATGCGGACCAACCCCGATAACAGTCCGGAATCCCGTGATTTGACGGAAGTGTTCCACCTTCAGGCGGAATCCGGGAAGGAGCGGGTGTGATGGCTTCCGCTCAAGCAACAAAAAAGAGCAGTCTCAAGTCAACGATCACCGTAGCCATGTCGAATTACCTGGAAGCCGGTTCTATCGTCGCCGGTGCTGGTGGACTCACCTTATGGGTGGAATACCTAAAGCTGGACGATGTGAAGCTGGGCCTGCTCGGGGCGCTCAGCGCCAACGGATTCGGGTCGGCGATCGGCGCGCTGATCGGCGGGGTCCTGGTCGATAAATATGGCCGCAAGCTGATTTACAAATACGATCTGCTCGTGTACATGCTGGGGGTTCTTCTCGTCGCCCTGTCGTTTAATTTTCCGATGCTGCTGGCCGGTTACGTGATTACCGGCATCGCGGTAGGCGCGGCGATCCCGGCCGCCTGGACGTATATCTCCGAAGAGGCGCCGGCAGGCGAACGGGCCGCCCGGGTAGGCTGGGGGCAACTGGCCTGGTCTATCGGACCGGCGATATCGCTGCTGCTGTCCGTGGCGCTGGCTCCGCTTGGCCTGCTGGGCAGCCGGTTGATCTTCGGGCAGTTGTTTGTCATCGCCCTGATTACCTGGATCATGCAGCAGCAAATCAACGAGAGCAAGATCTGGGAGGAGGAAAAAGCTAAGGAAGCCAAGGCGCTGGCGGGCGGCAAGGCGGCGAAAAGCTCGGTTGCTGAGCTGTTCAAGAGCCGGGCCAATCTGCGCTCGATCGTCCTGCTTTTGGGCATCTATTGCTTCTGGAATCTGGTGGCGGGCGTGATGGGCTACTTCATGCCTTACATTTACCAGCGGGTCGGCGGCCTCACCTCCGCCCAGGCCAATTTGCTGCAGGCTTTCCTCTGGATTTTGACCGTTGCTTCGACGTATTTCGTCTTTATCAAATTCGGCGATAAGGTCAACCGGAAAGTGCTGTACGGCATAGGCGCACTCATGGGGATTGCCGCCTGGGCGATCCTGTCCTTCGGCGGCATGGGCATGGCCGAACTGCTGGCCTTTGTTGTGCTGTGGGGCGTCGCCGCCGGCTTCGGAGCGCAGGCCTTTTACGGCTTGTGGGCGGGCGAGCTGTTTCATACCAAATACCGCGCCAAAGCCCAGGGCTTTCTGTTCAGCACCGCCCGGGTAGCGGTGGGCCTGATCTCGCTGGTGGTGCCGTCCATGCTCACCTCCATGGGCTTTGCCGCTTCCGGCATGGTGATGATCGGCTTCCTGATCATCGCCGCGGTGATCGGCGTGATCATGGCCCCGGAAACCCGCGGCAAGACGCTCGAGCAAATCCAGGAGGAAGTGTACGGACGGGATTTTGTGAACCATCCGGACAAATCAATGTCCCGGACCGGGTAACGACGAATCGATGTCCCGGACGGGGGCCGCCGCGAAGGGTGGAGTTTAAAAGAGAAAAGCGCGAGATGTCGAGGATATTTATGGGCTCAACCTAGAAATCGGTGATTAACACAGCCGGCTGCTGGAACGACCAATTAACTGACTTACCTGCTGATCTACCTGCTGCCCCACCTGCTGGCCAACCGTCGAACCGCCGGCCTTCAAAATAGCGGTACTTTATGTACTTATTATCCGAAACCTAGCAGGTTTATCTCCATTAGCGCCATTTTATGTACTTATTTTCCTAAGAATGGTCCGGAACGAAGTCATTTCCTTGCGACAAAGGAAACTAGCGACATAAAATTCCTCTATTTCGCTCAAATGGACGGATGTTGACGGAATAACGCCTTTTTATGTCCTTATTTTTTTCTCTGAAGCAATCTGCGCCCACCCTGCTTACGGAATGGAATCCACAGGCAGAGCGGGCGCTTTCGCTTAATCCAAATACGACTCGGCCAGTTCAATCACCTGGTCTTTGTTCATTTGCAAGCCGGTTTGGATCGAGTAATATACGGCCTCCTTGCTGCCCGGAATATCATAGACCCATTGAATATTCCGGCCGGTTGCAAATTCGGTATACAGCATTTTTATACCCTTAACTTCGAGGGTCTCACGGGGATTATCCTTGCTTTCTTCGGGCATCCAAATCGTCTGCTTTCCGGGGGCTTTGGAAGCTGTCACCAGAATTCCTGTTTTGCCGTTTCTTTGGTATGAGCTCATCATTATCCAGTATTTTTTCGAGACCTCAATCGGCATCATCGCATAGCCCTTGCCCGATTCCTCCGCCTGCTTCCGCAGTTTTTCGGCGATCTCCGCCTCTTCCTGATCGGTTAGCGGGTTTTCATAAAGGGCCGGGTAGAAGGAGACCGTAGCATGAGAAAATTGATAATCACCCTCAAAACGATCAATTAGCTTTACCGGCTGCCCCGCCATGCGGGAACGAAGCTCGGTCAAATCGTGGAAGGGAACCCGCTTCCATTCGATGTCGATCTCATGATCCGGATTGTTCTCAAGCACGTAAAAGATCGCGGCCTCCCCGTCCTTCAGCAGATCGTTAGATAAACCGGCGCTGTTCAGCGAACGCCGTTGCTCATCCAGGGAAGGCTTTTTATACTCTGGGCTGCTCTTGTCCAATATCTTTTCTTCCCAAATAATGTCGCCGTGCTTACTCTTAAAGGCATAGTAGTAGTTTGACGCCGCAAAAGCGGTGGAGGCCGCCAGCAGCATTCCGGCCATGACCAGCAAAACTAATCTGCGTTTCCCGAGCAATCGCGCCTTAGTTTTTTTTTCGGCACGCAGCTTGCTCATCACTTTGGGGGTCAGGTCGACCTCGGGAAGCTGCGTTTCACGAAAAAGTTGTTTCAGATCCTGATCCTTGTCCGGCGTCATATGAACACACTCCTTTCGCCACGGCGTAATACTGACGGAATTTCGCCGCCGCCCGCCCGTATTTCTTGCGGAGAGCCGCGTTGCTGCGCCCGAGAATCTGGCTGATCTCCTCATAACTCTTCTCATCGACACAGCGCAAAATCAACAAGTTCCGTTCCTCCGCCGATAATTTCGACATAGCCTGGTATACGAATTCATCAAAATAATGGGCTTCGATCCGCCAGTCCACCGGTTTGTTCTCCTTGTCATCCCGGTAGAAGAAGGGCAGGTACTTGGCCAGCTTCCGCTTGCGGATCATATCGATGCAATGATTGTAGGCGATTTTGTACAGCCAGGCTCCAAATGGAACTTCGCGTTTATATTTTCCCAACGAACGGTAGGCTTTCAGAAATACTTCCTGACCGCTGTCCTCGGCTTCGGCATAGTTGCCTAACATATGATAGCAATACAGGAAAATCGATTTTTGGTAAATTCGCATGATTTCCGCGAACTTTTCGGTGTCGCCTTCCAGTATGCCGGTTATCGTTTGCGACAGATCGACATCGTCCACACGTTTCACACCCTTTCACCTTATACAACGGATCGCCCGCCCGCGGATGTGACAAATCCACAAAAAAAGAAAAAGGACCGGTCAATCCCGGCCCATGATGAACGAACGTACTTCTTCCAAGCCCTCATCCGCCACAACCGTCCGGTTGCGTCCGTCTCCCTTGGCTTTATAAAGCGCTTTATCGGCCAAGCGGAACAGCTCATCCAGATCATCCGACTGAATGGGAAACTCGGCCGCTCCTATTGATACGGTAACCGGCCTGCCGGCCGGACTTACCGTGCCTTCCAGCTGGCTGCGAATCCGTTCCGCCGTTTGAAAGGCAACAGCCAGCGGCGTATCGGGGAGAATCACGATAAACTCTTCGCCTCCGAAGCGGAAGCAGTGGTCTTTTTGCCGCACGGCCGATTGAATTAAATCCGCTACGAACTTGAGCACTTCATCCCCGGTTTGATGACCGTACGTGTCATTGATCAGTTTAAACCGGTCGATATCCAGCACGAGCATCGAAAAAGAATGCTTGGCGAAATCAAATAAAGCCAGTACTTCATCCAACGCCCTGCGGTTTTGCAGGCCCGTCAGCGGATCTTTGCGGGTGCTGTCGGTAAGCCGTTCATTTTGGTCCTTCATCGTTTTCAGGGAATTCAGCACGGTTTTCGTTAACAAGTCGGCCTCCCAAATCCAATGGCTTGTCCGGATTGGCGGCAGCTTTTTGGGATTACGGACCGAACTTTTCGCAAACTGGGCCAGCCGTACGATCGGCTCCGTGACCTTATGCGCCAAATAGATCGTAACTGCTATGATAAGAATGAAGGGAAAGGCCATAATCAGCAGCATTTTGCGAACCTGCTCTTTTTGTTGTTTTTCCAACATGCTGATCGGGGTTTGCATGATGATGCCCCAACCGACCTCAGGCACCGTGGCGTACCCGGCCAAAAAAGCTACCTTTTTCGTGTTGATCACGGATTGGCGGCCGTTTTCGCCGCTTTTCACAGCTTGGACTACAGCGTTTTCACTAACATTTTCGCCGCGCCGGCTGGTGTCGGGGTGAAAGATCAGCTGTCCGCTGGAATCCACGATATAATAATAAGAGCCCGTCTTATCCGCCTGCTTTTCGCTGAAAATACTGTCGAGGATGTTGTTTTCCTCCAGGTAAATCGTACCGCCTATGAACCCTTGATAAACGCTGTTTTTGTCGAACACGGGCTCCGTCATCAGGATGAGGAGCCGTCCGCTTGCGCCGGTATAAGGCTTCGACAGCGTTGATTTACGGGTCGCCAGGGCTTCTTGCACCGGCGTCGAGGCAAGCTTGGTTCCGGCCAATTTATAGTTCGGCGAAGTGATGTTGCGAACGACACCTTTGGCGTCCGCCCAAAACACCGAATTGAAATAGTCGTTGCTGTTCTTGAAGAAATCCAGTTTGGCTTGAATGTCGGCGGATTGCGAGACCTCGTCCGCGTCGAAAAGATGGATGGATACGGTATGCAGCCCTTGCCGCATCGACGTGAATAAAGTCCCTAAAGTGCGGCTCATCTGCAGTGAAGTGGAATAGTTCATTTCAAGCGTTCTATCGTATAAAATGCTTCTTTCGGCTTTATAGGATGAAGCCACGGAAATAAACGTAGTTATAATTACGGCGAGCCCGACGATCAGCGAAAAAAGGACGGCCAGGCGAATTTTGGGGTAGTAGCGCTTTTTGCTGTTCATATTTAAGCGGTTCCTCTATGCTGTTCCTAGCGGTTTTTTACATCCTTCGAAGGATGGATATGAGCATAAGCATACCAAATCTTCGCGGCGTTGAACAGAGTTTTTGCGGCATCCCGGCCTGCCGGTTTAAAATCGTCCACCCCAAAAGCTTAAATTCGTCCAATGAAGGAGGGAGCTTTTTTTAATACGATGAAAGCGTAATCATTTTGTGATCACTCTCGGGAGGTAACTTATGGAGAAGCTGCTTTACGGTGTCGCTTACTATGACGAATATATGCCTTACGAACGGCTGAACGAAGATATCCGGATGATGAAAGAGGCGGGGATCAACGTGGTGCGCATCGCCGAATCGACGTGGAGCACGCATGAGCCCCAAAACGGCGTGTTCGATTTCACTTCGGTTGATCGGGTGCTGGACGCGATGGATCGGGCGGGGATACATGTCATTGTCGGCACGCCTACGTATGCCGTGCCGACCTGGATGGTGAAGGAGCATCCGGATGTGCTGGCTACGACGGCGAAAGGCCCCGGCAAATACGGAGCGCGGCAAATTATGGACATCACCCATCCGGCCTATCTGTTCTATGCGGAACGGATCATCCGCCAACTGATTTCCCGGGTCAGCGGCCACCCCGCGGTTATCGGGTATCAGACCGACAACGAAACGAAACATTACCACACGGCAGGCCCTAACGTCCAACTGCTGTTCGTTAAATACATCAGAGAGAAATTCAAAACGCTGGATCGGGTGAACCAGGCTTTTGGGCTGGATTACTGGAGCAACCGGATCAACAGCTGGGAGGACTTCCCCTCGGTTGTCGGGACGATCAACGGAAGCCTGGGGGCGGAGTTTGCCAAGTTCCAGCGGAAGCTGGCCGCCGATTTTCTGAATTGGCAGGTATCGATCGTAAACGAATACAAGCGGCCGGATCAGTTCGTCACGCAAAACTTCGACTTTGAGTGGCGGGGGCATTCCTACGGCATCCAGCCGGATGTCGACCATTTTGAGGCGTCCCGTCCGTTCGACATCACGGGGGTGGATATCTATCATCCCTCCCAGGACGATCTTACCGGCATTGAAATTTCTTTCGGCGGGGATGTGGCCCGCTCTACCAAAGGAACGAATTATTTGGTGATCGAGACGGAGGCGCAAGCTTTCAGCCATTGGACGCCGTATCCGGGGCAGCTGAGATTGCAGGCGTTCAGCCACTTGGCTTCCGGGGCCAATATGGTCGCTTATTGGCATTGGCATTCGATCCACAATTCTATCGAAACGTACTGGAAAGGCCTGCTCAGCCACGACTTCGAGCCTAATCCGGTCTATGAGGAAGCCCAAACGATCGGCCGGGATTTCGCCCGCTTGTCGCCGCATTTGGCGAACCTGAAGAAGCAGAACAAAGTCGCCATCCTCGTCAGCAATGAGTCGTTAACGGCGATGGAGTGGTTTAAGTTTAATTTTACCAGCACCAAAAACTACAACGATGTCGTCCGGATGATGTATGATGAGTTGTACCGGATGAACGTCGGCTGCGACTTCGTGTCACCCGCCACCCCAAGCTTTGAGCGGTATGACCTGCTTGTGGTCCCGGCCTTGTACACGGCTTCCAACGAACTGCTGGAACGTCTTAACCGGTTTGTGTATGACGGCGGGCACATCGTTTATACTTTTAAGAGCGGATTCACGGACGAAAACGTCAAAGTCCGCACCACACCCCAGCCCGGGGGGATCGGGGAGGCTTGCGGCGTCTCATACAGCATGTTCGTAGAGCCGAAGCGTGTATCGCTGAAAGACGATCCGTTCCAGGTCGGGGCGGAGCACAACCAAGTGCATACTTGGATGGAACTGCTGACGCCGGCGACGGCGGAGGTGCTTGCCTATTACGACCATCCGCATTGGGGGAAATACGCCGCGGTGACGCAAAACCGGTACGGCCAAGGTCAAGCCGTGTATATCGGCTGCATGACCAGCGAAGCCGTCATGGGTAAGATCCTGGAGCATGCCGTGAAACAAGCCGGTATATGGGGGCCCGATCAAGACATCCGTTTCCCGCTTATTGCCAAACACGGGATTAACGGAATGGGCAAAACCGTCCGCTACTATTTTAACTATTCCGATTTGCCGGCATCGCTAAATTATCCTCATTCAGAGGGGACCGAACTTCTCTCGGACGCGCCGGTAAGTCCCGGTGAGACCCTGAATCTTGAACCCTGGGGATTCAAGATTATTGAAGAACAATAGATATTTTCTAACGCCTCTCATGAGGCGTTTTCTACTATATTTCCGGCATCAGGGGGGGGGATCGCATGTTTGGCAGACTGCGGCAGCGGGTCATCGATCCATTTAAAACGAGCATCCGCAACAAGTTGATTTTGACGATGATGTTGATCGCGGTCATCCCCGTCGTGGTCGTCACCGTGCTCGCGGCGGAGAACAGCAGAACCTCGATGGAGGAGCAAGTGATCGGCACCAATCTGTCCAACATGAAATGGACGGGGATTTATCTGGGTGAGCAGTTCGCCAGACTGAACAATCTGATTTACTCTATCCAGATCAGTCCGGGGCTGACCGATTATTTGAACCGGCCCGAGGGAGAAACCCCGGCCAGCCATTTTACGGCGCAGCAGAACGTTTTTAATACGCTCAACAGCGTGTATTACAGCGGCGGAAATCATCTCGTTGGGGTGATCATGTACCTGCACGAGACAGGCACGTTGTTTACGATCAATTCGATGCGAAATGATGTGGAAACGATAAGCGGCATGCCGCGCGCGTATCAGGAGCTGCTTGTGCAGAACAAAGATTTTATCGTGGAGACGCCCCCGTCGGCCCCCGACAAATTACGTTTGATCCGCAGCATTAACCGCTTTGAAAACCAGGAGAAGCTGGGTTATATCTCTTTGGATGTGCTTTGGTCTTATTTCGACCAATCAATGAGTTTGCTCGGCGAAGGAAAAGAACAGTCCGTGTACGTTACGGGTTTGAAAGGAAACGTTCTGTACGGCAAAGGCGGCGGTTTGTCCGCAGATGCGGCCGCGGCGCTGTCCGCTTCCCAAGAAGCCGGGCCGGGCTACTTCAGAACGGACGGGGAGTTCGTCTTCTACAATACGGTGGACCCGGTTGGCCTCCGATTGGTAAAAGTCATCCCGATCGCCGCCATTAACGAAAGCGCCCGGGCAACGATGAATTACGGTTTAATCGTCGGGATGATTTCCGTGGCCGTCTCCGCGTTGTTTGCTTTTTATTTTGCCTGGAAAACGACCAAGCCGATCATCGGGCTGGCCCGAGCGATGCGCAAGCTGGATCTCACCAAGGGACACGCATTTCCCCGGAGCAGGCGAAAGGACGAAATCGGGCTGCTTGAAGCCAATTTCGCCACGATGGGAGAGCGGATCAGAGAGCATATTAATACGGAATACAGAATTCGCCTGGAAAAGAAAACGGCCGAGCTGAAGGCGCTGCAATCGCAAATTAACCCGCATTTTTTGCAAAATACACTGCAGTTGATCGGCGGCATGATCTTCTCGCAGAAACCGGCGGAAAGCTACGAAATCATCCGCTCCTTAAGCGAAATGTTCCGTTACATCGTGCGCGATCCGGATACGCTGGCGACCCTCAGAGCGGAGCTTGAACATCTGCATCATTACATGAAAATTCAGCAGCAGCGGTTTGGCAAAAGACTTCATTACGAGCTGGGTGTATCCGAAGACGTGCTGGACTGCCGAATTCCCAAACTGACGCTGCAGCCTTTGGTCGAAAACGCGTTTATCCATGGCCTGGATCATAAGGCGGGGGAGTGGCGGCTTGAGGTGACGATTAGCCGTGAGCCCTCCGGGGGAGGCTTGCTGATCATGATCCGGGACAACGGAGCCGGTATGGCGCCTGAACAACTGAAGCGGCTGCGATCGCAGCTAAATAAAGATCTGGAGCAAGTGTGGACGCAGGGGACGAGCATCGGCCTCATCAATGTGGCTTCGCGGATTCAAATGTATTTTGGGGCGGAATATAAAGTGGACATAAACAGTCAAGCGGGCCAAGGAACCTGCGTAACGCTGCATCTTCCCGAGCAAAAGGAGGGATAAAGCATGTTCAAAGTGTTGATCGTCGACGACGAAGAGTGGAACCGGGACATCATCAAAAATCTCGGCCGGTGGGATGAATTGGGCATGGAGGTTGCGGGGGAAGCGGAGGACGGACTGGAAGCGCTGCGGCTGATCGAGCAGCTTGGTCCGGAACTCATCATAACCGATATGCGCATGCCGGGTTCGGACGGTGAAGAGCTGATGCGGAATATCCATGACCGTTTTCCCGGCAAGCAGGTGATCGTGGTGAGCGGGTACGACGATTTCCATTACGCCAGACAGGCGATTCGTTACAAGGCGGCCGACTATTTGCTGAAACCGATCGATCCCCAGGAATTGAACGCGGTTTTGGCCAAATGCCGGGAAGCCTTGCGGCAGCGCGGCGGCCGTCAGGAAATCGACCTGGAGTTGTCCGCGAAGCTGGCCGTATACAAGAAGCGGCTGGGGTCCTGCTTTAATGAGTTAAACGGCGAAGGAATCCGCAAAGTGTTCGGCGAATTGCACGCGGATACGCAGCTTGCATCCGCCCTAAAGCCGGAGACGATCCGCTATTTCGTGCATGAAATCCTGTTGTATTTAAAGGAACTTTGCGCGGCGAACGCGCTGGCCGCCGAATTGGGCCGACTCACGGAACATGCGGAGGTGCCGGACTCATACCATGATGCGGCCGGCTTGATGGAAGGCTGCTATATGGCCGCATTGGATGAACTGATCAAACAGCGGAAATTTAAAAATAAACTGCATTTGGGAGAAGTGAAATCCTATCTTGAACATCATTTTGCCGAGCCGGTTGGTTTGGAGCAACTGGCCAAGCTGTTTTTTGTCAGCAAGGAGTACTTGAGCAAAGTGTTTAAACAGGAGTATGGCATTACGGTTACGGACTATCTGCTGCAATTAAGAATGGAGAAGGCGATGGAGTGGCTGGGAGCGGGCGAGGAGGTCGCAATCAAGCGCGTAGCCGAGATGGTGGGGTACGAGGATGTGTCCTATTTTCACCGGGTGTTTAAAAAACATTTCGGACTTTCGCCAGGAGAAGCGAGAAAAGCTTCACAAGGTTTAAAAATATCCAATGAAGGAGTCTAATCCCGTCCAATGAAGCGCTTACATGTTTTGATTAAAATGAAAGCGTAAACAAACTTAATCGTCTGGGAGGTCATAAATGATGAAGATGTGGAAGGGGATCGTCGGAACTGCTGTAATCGCTGCGTTGCTTGCCGGATGCGGATCGGGCGGAGGAAGCAATGCGGCGAACAATGAAACGTCGGGAACGGGCGGCGGAAGCGCAAACGGAAAAAGCGTCAGCTTAAAAATGTTTATCGCCCAGCCTCGTTTGAAGGAACACTACGATAAGTATATCGATGCTTTTGTGGCCAAGGAAAAGGCGGAGAAAAACATCGACGTCACCGTTCAACTGGAAATGCCGCCGGCGGATACCGCCCCGCAAATCCTGAAAACGCGACTGGCTTCGAACGATGCTCCTGACGTGTTCGCCATTCACGCGGTCAATGAAATTCCTTCTTTCTATAAAGCCGGTTATCTGGAGGACTTGTCCGATCAGCCGTTCGTAGGCAAGCTGCTGGAGAGCGTGAAGCCTTCGGTCACGACGGAGGATGGCAAAGTCGTCGCGGTGCCGCTCGAAACGTTGTCCTGGGGGTATTTGTACAACAAGACGATTTTTAAAGAACAGGGCCTCACTCCCCCAACCACGTTAACGGAAATGAAAGCGGTCATCGAAAAACTCAAACAGAACAACATCACCCCGTTTGTGCTGTCCGACAAAGAATCGTGGATTCCGCAGCTGTTCCTGCCGCTGACCGTAGGAGCGATGGTCAACACGGAAAAACCGGATTTCATCGACCGGATGAACAAAGACGAAGGTTCCTTCTCGGAACTTAAGGAGATGTTTAACATCATCGATTTGGTCTACGCGAACGGCACCAAAAACGGCCTTGAAGTTGGCGGTGACGACGGCGCGGCCATGTTCGCCACCGGGAAAGCGGCGATGTGGGTGCAAGGACCGTGGTATGCGGAGACGATTTTGAAATCGAATCCCGATATCGATTTTGGCGTAGCGGCTTTGCCGATCAACGACAATCCGGACGCTACGATGATCAACTTGAGCACATCCACTTCCCTGGCCGTGTCCAAAACGAGCAAAAACAAAGAAGTGGCCCTCGATTTTATCAACTATATCCTGGACGACAAGGATTCCAGCGCGTTCTACCAGGCGTTAAAGTTTAACCCGGTCGCCACCGTGCACGACTACAGCAGCTATCCGTGGGTGGACGACGCCATGGTGTATGTGAAAGCGGGCAAATCGTATCAAGACCCGCGGATTCCGCAGGCGGTTAAGGACGAATCCGGCAAAGCCCTGCAATCCTATATCGCCGGACAAATCTCGCAGGACGACATCGTCACCGCTCTGGACAAAGCCTGGAAATCCTTTAACAAAGTCAATAAGTAACAGATAAGTTGAACTAATACTTGTACGGAAAAAGGCAGCCGGGTGAAATGTTCTTATCAGAATCATTTCCCCCTCTTGCCTTCTCTCGTACACTTCCTTGGTTCAACTTTCGGCGAGCCGCGTCATCCATAGAAATGACAGGAGGGGAGAAAAACATGCCGTCCAAGATTTATAAGCAGTATTTTTCTTTATTGGCTTTTACGGCCCCGGCCCTCATTATATACACCATCTTTCTGCTCATCCCGACGTTCGGCGGAATGTACTATACGTTTACCGACTGGAACGGCTTGAATCAGGATTATAGCTTTGTCGGGATCGGCAATATCGTTGAAGCGCTCACGGAGGATCCGGATTTCATCAATGCGCTGCTGTTTACCCTGAAGTACGTCGTGTTTATGGTTATTTTACAAAATGTAATCGCTTTACTTCTGGCGGTGCTGATCGAAACGCGGACCCGCAGCAAAGGTTTTTTTCGGACGATCTTCTTTATGCCGAACATGATCAGCTTAATCATCAGCTCCTTTATGTGGACCTTCGTGTTCTCGCAGGTGATCCCGCAACTGGTCGAAAAAGCGGCCTTCACCTTCCTGGACCATGCCTGGCTGGGCGATCCGAAATATTCGTTTTATTCGATCCTGATCGTCTCGCTGTGGAACGGGGTCGGGTACATGATGATCATCTACCTGGCCGCTCTGCAAGGCGTGCCGCAAAGCTTAAAGGAAGCGGCCATTATCGACGGCGCGAGTGCGTTCCAAACGTTAAAAAGCGTGACCCTGCCGATGATTACGCACGCGGTGACGATCTGCTTTTTCTTGACGCTGAACGGCGCTTTCAAGGTGTTTGACGTCGTGTACGGCTTGACCGGGGGTGGTCCGGGGCGCAGCACGCAGGTGATTACGATGAACATTTACGAAGAAGCGTTCTCCAACAACTTCCGGTACGGGTATGCCAGCGCCAAATCGCTGATTTTGTTCGCCATCGTGCTGATCGTCACCTTGATTCAGATGAACGTCATGAAGAAAAAAGAGGTGGAAGCATGAGCATGAAAAAAATCAATTCCCTGCTGATCGTGCTGATTTTGTCCATTGGCTCCCTGTTCACCTGTTTCCCCATCTATATGGCGGTCGTCAACTCGTTTAAGACCCAGGGAGAGATGTTCGCTTCGTTCACGGCGCTTCCGACCAAGCTGCATTTCGAAAACTATACGCAGGCATTTGAAAAAATCCATCTGCTAAACAGCTCCATGAACTCGGTGATCGTTTCCGTGCTAGGAATCGGCGGGATCGTCTTCTGTTCAGCTTTGGCCGGTTATAAGTTATCCCGCACCCGGGGCAAATTGAGCAATTTCATTTTCCTGCTGTTTGTCGCTTCGATGCTCGTGCCGTTCCATTCCATCATGATTCCGCTCACCCGGATGGCCAAAACGCTGCACGCGCAAGGCAGCACCTACGGGCTGGCGCTGATCTATATCGGGCTTGGCGTCAACATGGCGATCTTTCTGTACCACGGTTTCGTCAAGTCGATTCCGCGCGAGTTGGAGGAGTCCGGACAAATCGACGGCTGCAACGAATTTCAGACGTTTTTCCGGATCATTTTGCCGCTGCTTCTGCCCATCACCGTCACGATCGCCATTCTGGACTTTTTGTGGATATGGAACGACTTTCTGCTGCCGCTGATGATGCTGACGGACGTGGATAATTATACGTTAATTCTGTCCACCAACATGCTGTTCGGGGAGTACAACAAGGAATGGTCGCTGATTTTGGCTTCGCTCGTGCTGACGGCGATCCCCGTGGTGGTCATTTACGGCTTTTTCCAAAGATTCATTATGGAAGGCATCGCGGAGGGAGCTGTGAAGGGCTGAGCGCAAGCTTAGATTTGGCTCAACCAAGAAAACGATGCTTGACAGCCGGCTGCTGTGTGGAGCGAACCAAGCGTCGGCTGGGCCCTCAAAATAGCGGCATACTCAAATGGATGGATATCGCCGGAATAACGACATATTTTGTGCTTATGCTTTTCGCTCGAGGTTTCTCAAGTTAAAGAAGAAGGAGGTTTCTTCCTATGGGACAAGCGAAACGATGGATATCAAGCGCAAGGGAGCAGCAATGGGTGGAGAAATACGCGCCAACCGCGATCGCGGGCGGTGAGGCGGCGGACTTAACGCTGACGGAGGAAGTTTTTCAAAACGTGGAAGGCTTCGGCGGGTGTTTTAATGAACTGGGATACGTGGCGTTAAATGGGCTCCCGGAGGAGGAACGGCAGCGGGTATTATTTCATTTGTTTCATCCGGAAGGGGAGCAGAAGTTCAGCATCTGCCGCCTGCCGATTGGGGCGAGCGACTACGCCTTGGAGTGGTACAGCCACAACGAAACCGACGGCGACTATGCGATGGAGCATTTTTCGATCGAACGGGACCGCAAGTATCTGATTCCTTACATCAAGGAGGCGTTAGCCTTAAACCCCAAGTTAAAGCTGTTCGCTTCGCCTTGGAGTCCGCCGGCGTGGATGAAGTCTCCGAAGGCTTACAACTATGGAACACTGCGTTGGGAAAAAGAAAACCTGAAGGCATACGCCCTATACTTCGTGAAGTTCGTCCAGGCTTACCGGGAAGAGGGCATCACCATCCACCAGATCCATGTCCAAAACGAGGTCGTTGCCGATCAGAAGTTTCCATCCTGCGTCTGGACGGGCGAGCAGCTTCGCGAATTTATCCGCGATTACCTGGGGCCGGCCTTCTACAAACATGGGCTCGATACGGAAATCTGGCTGGGCACGATCAATGCGCCGGAGCCGTGGGACGAGTGGCTGAAGAAGAAAACCGCCGATCATGATGCCTACGCACATACGGTATTAAGCGACCCCGAGGCCTACAAATACGTCAAAGGCGTGGGGTACCAGTGGGCCGGCAAATGGGCGATCCAGCGCACGGCCTTGAGTTACCCGGAGCTTCGCTATATGCAGACGGAAAACGAATGCGGCGACGGCACCAACACCTGGGAGTATGCCAAATATGTATTCAATTTGTACCAGCACTATTTTACGAACCGGGTGAATGCCTATATTTACTGGAACATGGTGCTGGAGCCGAAGGGCCGCAGCACGTGGGGCTGGGAGCAAAACTCGCTGATTACGGCCGACAGGGAACAAAAAGAAGCCGTTTTTAACCCCGAGTATTACGTCATGAAGCATTTCGCGCATTTCGTCACGCCGGGATCAAAGCGCATTGGCCAGCGCGGGCATTGGTTTGGCAATGCGGTTAGCTACGAAACGCCGGACGGCGAGCGCGTTATAGTCATCGCCAATCCGTTCAAGGAAGCGAGAACGGTGCGAATCTCGGACGGAGCGGAAACGTACGGCTTCGAGCTGGAGCCGGAATCTTTCAACACAATCCTGTTTTAACGGATTACTAGGCCGGTAGAGCGGCGAAAAACACCGGCGCCGAATAAGGAAAACGGGGCAAAAACCTTGGCACGCGGTCCGCAAAGAGCCGGGGGATCGCCTTTTTTTTCAAATCCCGCAATTGGTCTAGTCCACTGGGACTCTACTATCATATGTTAGTCTATAAACTACTTTTAGAGGTAGTTCAAAAAGTCATCTTTTGATCACGAAGCAGGTCAAGAAGCGGATTCGACGTCGAATCTTGAATTCAGCCGGGCCTTCCGTTGCTCACTTACCCAAAACGTACGCTCCGCTACTCAGTCCCTAGCTTCATCCAATCTTCTCGGTGCTGAAAACCTGGCTTTTTGAACACGCACTATTAGTTTAGAATCTATATGATGGAGGGATACTTCATATGCCCAAGGTTTCGGTAATTATGCCGGTGTACAATAATGCCGCTTATGTTCAGGAAGCTATAAACAGCATACTGACTCAAACCTATACCGATTTTGAATTTATTATTATCGATGACGGGTCTACGGACGGATCCGCTCATCTTATTTCGCTGGTCGAGGACCCCAGAATCCGCAAAATCTTTCATCCCCAAAACTGCGGTCTGGTCGCTACGCTAAATGAAGGTCTGAGTCTGGCCACCGGGGAATATGTGGCCCGGATGGACAGCGATGATCTGTCAACGCCAAACCGCCTGGGCGTACAGGTGACGTTCATGGATGAGCATCCGTCCATCGATTTGTGCGGCACCGCGTTTACCTACTCCCTTGGCAACATACCAAAGGTTAACCCGGTGGAGCATGAAGAAATTCGGACCTGGCTGCTGTTCCACTGCTGCATCTGCCATCCGACGGTTATGATGCGCAATAGCATGATTCACCGGCTGGGGGTTCGCTATGACAGCAACTATCCTCATGCTGAGGACTATGAGCTGTGGAACCGTTTGGCCCCGCACATAAGAATGGCGAATATCCCCATGAACCTGCTGTATTATCGTATGCATACCGGACAAGTATCCCATGTGCATAAAGCCATTCAGGACGATTCCGCCCGGAGAGTCCGGCAGCGGCAATTTTCGCAGATGGGCCTGCAGCTGTCCCATGAGGAAGACCGGATTATGCGGGAGCTTTTGTATTTTCATGTCAACGCCGCCGATCAGCATCAGTACGCCCGGGCCTTCGGTTTTGCCTGCTGGGTGCTGGAGCAGAACCTGAAGCATCCGGTTTACGATCCGCAGCTGTTGAATCTGGCATTCTCCCGCTGCATCTCGCGTGTTCCGTATTAAACAAAACCGGTGTCGGCAGCACGCCAACACCGGTTTATGGCTATTGTTTACCCCAGTCTCCAGTACACGTGAAGACGCTAGCGGGTGTTCCTTCTTCGACTACAACTAACAACGGTTTGTTTCCAAAACAACAAATGCCCTACCTCTCATTTGTCCTTGCGGCTCCGATGACCGCGCCAGTGTGAATCAGAAAAACACTAAATCCTTACTTTATTGGGTCATTAAAATAGGAATTTCATACCGAAAGGTATAAGGAGAGTTATAATCTTTTGAGGAACTGCGATACGGGTAGTAACAATCTAATAAAGTATTATAACTCAAGTGTGTTGAAAATGCAACATAAACCGATAAGGCCCCCTGCTTTTTAGAGCTGGGGGCTTTTTGAATTATTCTGGCGGGTAGAGGACGATACGCAGGTAGAGAGGGGGAAGAAGAGGGAAGTGGTGGCTAAAGGACTGTAGAGGCGTTATTTGCGGAAAAACGGAGGTTGGTAAAATGTAACGGACAGAGATGACGTTATTTACCTCAAATTAGCCCGGGTGAGCTCGTTTAGAGCAAAATAGGGTCATGTGTGTCCGTTAGGCTGGGAAATACTCGGGAAATGGGCGAATAACGTCGCTGGAGTCCGTTAGAGCAGCGTCACCAGCTCGAAGGAGCCGAAACTCCTTGGAGCTTCTAATAAGAAAGAGGAGGACTCGAAGTAGAGCAGAAGAGGGAGGGGTATGGGGTGGAACCTCATACCTCTCCCCTGCAACGGAAAAGGACCTCGCCAGCGGCGATTTTTCTTAGGAAGTTAGAGGCTGCTGCGAAGCGAATTAATCGGCAAACGTATAGCTGTCGTTCGTTTTATGAAGCAGTTGTTTAAAACCGGAGGTCGCGTACAGCTTTTTGTCTTTCGTAATGAACAGAGCTTCTGTATTCGGTGTATTTTCGACAAACTCCAGGCCTTTATCGATTCCCAGCACGAACAAGGTCGTGGAGAGGGCGTCGGCGTCCGTGGATTTATCGGTCACGATTGTGACGCTGCTGATCCCGTTGTCTACAGGATAACCCGTTGTAGGATCCAGAATATGCTGGTACAGCTTACCGTTTTCGATAAAAAACCGCTCATAAATGCCGGAGGTCACAATCGTCTTATCGTTCACCCGAATAGTGCCGATCTGGTTTCCGCGCTCCTTGTCCGGATCTTGGATGCCGATGTTCCATTCATCGCCGTTCGGCTTTGTGCCCATTGCGTAGACGTTGCCGCCGAGGTCGATGATCGCGCTGTGAAAGCCTTGCTCCGCCAAATAATCGTAAATCCGGTCCGCGGCGTACCCTTTGCCGATCGAACCAAGGTCGATGGCCATGCCTTTTTCTTGCAGGTAAATCTCCTGCGCCGCCTCGTTCATCTCGATTTTGCGGTAATCGGTCAAGCGTCTCGCCGCGGTGATTTCTTCCTCAGGCGGGACGTGGGCGCCTTCATGGCCGATATTCCACAGGCTCACCAGGTTGCCGATGGCGGGGTCAAATTGGCCGTCTGTCCGCTTGGCGTACTCCAGCGCCTTCGCCACGAGATTAAACGTCTCGGTGGAAACCTTGACCGGAGCAATGCCGGAGCTCGCGTTCACTTTGGAAATTTCGCTGCCGCTGTCGGTGCGGCTGATGCAGCTGTCGATTCCTTTGAGCAGGTTATCCAGGTCTTTGAAATTTTGCTCGGTGGCCCGGTCGTCGTAAATCCGCACGGTCACCACCGTATCGAATATAAAATACGTCTCCGATTTCGGCTGAACCGCGCTTGCTTGCGGCGTTTTCTCGTCCGTGGCGCCGCCTGCCGCGCTGCCCGAGCCGCTGCAGCCGCCGAGCAGCGCGGCTATCAATATGAGGGTGAGGACAATGGGCGTTTTGTTCTTTTTCATGATCGCAGCCTTCTTTCGGTCCGGTAATGTCGCCTTGAGTGTAGCAAATATCACTGCACTGTAAAAGTGATTTTTTTCACAATACAACTGATCTTTTTCACACTAAATCCACCTTTCCAAATTCCATAAAATGTATGACCAAGTGATGATTTTGTGAAATGCAGGAGGCAGGGGCCAGGATGAGACAATTGTCACATTTGAAGACGAAGAGCAGCATGTATAATGGGGGCGTCTAAGATTTATATAATCAAAAAATAAGGAAGTTTGGGGAGTTTGCCATGAAGCGCGGAGATATCCTGTTGATCGGATTGGTCGTCGCCATCGCCTTGGCTTTTCTCGTGCCAAGGTGGCTTGGCGGAGATTCAAGTGAAAAAGTTCACAAAAATGGCGAGCGTGTGGCCAACATTACGGTTGACGGGAAGTTGTATAAAACCGTGGAGCTGACTAAGGAAGAACAAACCGTGGAAATCAAAACCGAATACGGCTACAACCTGTTAAAAATCCACGATTACGGCATTGAAATGACCGACGCCGATTGTCCGGACAAATTGTGCCTGACTTTCGGGTTCATCGATCGCAACGGCGGAACAATCGTCTGCCTGCCGCACAAGCTGATGGTCGAGGTTGTGGCCGCCGGGGAAGGGGACGATCTGGATGCCGTCGTTAAATGAAACATCCAATATGGTATTGAAAAGAACGGTGATCGTGGCGATTTTTGCGGCGGTGGCGGTTGTGCTCAGCCTGGTGGAATCGATAATTCCCGTCAATATGAGCGTTCCGGGCGCCAAGCTGGGACTCGCCAACATTATGGTGCTGACGTGCCTGTATTTTCTCAGAACCCGGGACGCATTTATGATGGTGCTGCTTAAAACGCTGCTGACGGCGTTTATTTTCGGCACGTTTTCCAGTTTCTTGTTCAGCATCATGGGGGCTTTGTTCAGCTTTGCGGCGATGTGGTTTCTGCTTCTCATCGGACGGAATCGGCTAAGCCTCATCGGCATCAGCACGATCGGAGGGATCGCCCACAATGTTGGGCAACTGACGGCGGCCTCCCTCTATTTTCACACGATGGGAATCTTCTATTATTTGCCGATGCTGCTGCTTATGGGCGTGCTCACCGGCATTGCCGTCGGGATCGCGGTCAAGTATCTGATTCCGTCGCTGTCGAAGCTGGAGTTGTTTAGCGGTTTTGTACCGGAATAGTGTTTGACCCGCCTTATGTCTGCCGGCCTGCGTGCCGGATCAAGGAGAAGGGAGCGGAGAGAAAATGGAGAACAACGGATTCGCTTATGAAGTGCAGCAGGTCTCTTTCGCTTATGATCCGGCCAGTCCGGTGCTTGGCGATGTGAGCTTGAACATCCCTTGGGGTGGATGGGTTTCCCTGGTTGGCGCCAACGGATGCGGCAAATCGACGCTGGCCAAACTGCTCGGCGGTTTGCTTGCCGCAAACGCTGGAACCATCCTGGTGGGGGGCGTGCCGCTGGACCGGGAGACCGCGCCTGATCTGCAGCGGCGCATCGGCATGGTTTTTCAGAATCCGGACAATCAGTTTATCGGTGCGACCGTGGAGGAGGATATCGCCTTCGGCTTGGAAGGCCGGTGCCTGCCCCGGCAGGAAATGCGGCGCCGTGTCCGGGAATACGCGGAAAAGCTGGGGATCGGCCATCTGCTGAGCAAACACCCTGCGGAATTGTCCGGAGGGCAGAAACAGCGGGTGGCCGTCGCTGCGATTCTGGCGATGGAGCCGGACATCGTTATTTTTGACGAGGCCTCGTCCATGCTCGATGAGAAGGCGAGAGGGGAACTGCTCGGTATCCTGCGGGATATGCGGGAGTTCGGGCGGTACACGATGGTGTCGATCACCCATGACGCCGAAGAGATCTTGGCCGCCGACCGGGCGATCGTGCTTGGCGGAGGGACGGTCGCCGCCGATCTCCCGCCGGAGGAATTGTTCCGGGACGAGGCGCTGCTCAGCTCCTGCCGCCTGATTCCCCCTTTCCGGATGAGGCTGAGGCGCGAGCTGGAGCGGCGGGGGATTTCCGCCACGGAAGGTTTGGCGTGGGGCGGCAAGGAGGAGGCATCCTGGTTATGGCCATTCATTTCGAGCAAGTAAGTTTTGCGTACGATGATCGCAGTCTGTGGCGGCACAGCGCATTGGAGAATGTAACCCTGCATGTGGCGCGCGGCGCCTTTGCGGCGATCGCCGGCGCTTCCGGTTCGGGAAAGTCGACGCTGATGCAGCTTTTCAACGGGCTGCTGAAACCGACGGGCGGCAAAGTCCGGGTGTTGGACGTTACGCTGCAGGCCGGGGAAAAGGCGTCCGGGATGCGGGAGCTGCGGCGCAGGGTAGGGCTGGTGTTCCAATTCCCGGAGCAGCAGCTGTTTGAAGATACGGTGGAGAAGGATCTGTGCTTCGGGCCGCTAAATTTCGGATGTCCGGCGGCCGAAGCCAGGGAGCGGGCCAGCCGGGCGCTAGCCCTGGTCGGGCTGGACGATTCGTTCCTGGCGCGCAATCCGTTTCATTTGAGCGGCGGGCAAATGCGCAAAGTGGCGATCGCCTCGGTGCTGGCGATGGAGCCGGACGTTATTGCGCTCGACGAGCCGACAGCGACGCTCGATCCGCAAAGCCGGGCCGAACTGGCCGGGATGCTGGCCCGGCTGCACCAGGAACAAGGCAAGACGGTGATCGTCGTCACCCATCGTATGGAGGAAATGCTTCCGTACGCGGAACGGTGGATCGTCATGAACGAAGGGCGGATCGCGTTTCAGGGGACGCCGGGCGAACTGGTGCGGGAAGCCGCGAGGCTGGAGGCGGAAGGGCTGAAGCTTCCGGACAGCATCCATTGCTGGCGGGCGGCGAGCGCCCGGTTTGGGCTGGAGGCGGAGCAGCCCTGCCTGACGGCGGAGGCGCTGGCCGAGCGGCTGGCGCAGCTGTTGCAACGGCCGCAGCCGGAGATGGCAGTGTTTGCGGTCCACGGCGCGGCAAGAGAGGGAGGCGGATGAGATGCGGAACAAACTGCTGTTTGGACGCTGCATCGACACCGGCTCATGGGTGCACGGCGTAGATCCCCGGGCGAAGCTGACCGGGATGCTGCTGTACCTCGTCGCGATCGTGGCCGTCGGATCGTGGGCGGCGCTTGGCGCGGCGGCGGCTTTTTCCGCCGCGTACATGCTGGCGACAAAAATACCGCTCAAATATTACGTCAAGGCGGCGAAGCCGCTATGGACGCTGATGGCGTTTATCTTTGTCGTCCAGTGCTTGACGGTGCAGAGCGGAGCCGAGCTGTGGCGCGTCGGATCGTGGGCGATATATGCCGGCGGAGTAAGCAGCGGGATGCTGGCGGCAGGGCGGATGGGGCTGTTGGTCTCTTTTACCGCGCTGTTGACGTTTACCACGACGCCGGGCCTGCTGAACCAGGGCCTAACCGGGCTGCTGAAGCCGCTTGGGCGGATGGGCATACGGTCCGAGCGGTTCACGCTGATGATGAGCATCGCGCTGCGCTTCATCCCGACGATTCTCGATGAAACCCACAAAATCCTCAAGGCGCAGGCGGCCCGCGGCGCGGACCTGAAAGAGCTGCCCTGGAAGGAGAAAGGGCGGCTGCTCGTGTCGCTGCTCGTGCCGGTCACGGTCAGCGCGTTTCGCCGGGCGGAGGAACTGGTGCTGTCAATGGAAGCCCGGGGATTCGTCGTTGGCGCGCCGCGCACGGAATATCACCTGCTGACGTGGAGGAGCCTGGATACGTGGTTCGTGGCATCCTACGCGCTTTTGGCTGCCGCCGTTGTAGGTTGCCGTTTTTTGTAACTCAACTTTCGAAGTATGAAATTGCCAAGTAAGCGTTGATGTAACTGGACAAAGCGGCTATCCAGTAGTTGCAAAAAGTACAGTCACTTTTCCTGAAATGCTGCCATAGCACTTGATTAAGTGTAAAACCTCAGACTGTTGAGAAAGTCCATTTTTTAAAATTTGAACACAAAATTCGGGCTCAAGTCCAAAATCAGTGTTTGACAAAATAAATGATGACGTAGATGTGGGGGCTCTCCAAACCACTTTGCACGATTATCCCAATTGTTCAGGAAGTCAGGTCACCTGCTCAAACGGGATAATCGTGCAAAGCCTCCGGATAGCTAGTCTCGCTCCAGGCCACGGTCTGTTGCCAGCTTGTCTGTCAAGATCGTTTAAATCGATTTTTCTTTGCGAAGGCAAGAGTCACCACACAAAATTTTAAATTATGGAAAAGTCTAAAGACTTTCTCAACAGTCGATGATTTGCAATTAATGGTCAGAGCCAATTCGATCCAGCACACTTTACCTGCAATCCGACCAGGCGAAATAAATAGGCAGAGGTTAAGCCAATTTTGGCTCTGCGAAAGTTGAGTTATGGTTTTCAAGCTGATTAGAGATAACCGTGCAATGTATTGGATATTGGATAGCCGATAAATGACTAGCGATGAGGGGGAGAACGCGGTGGCGCGTTATTTTAACGGAAGAGAAGTAGAACTATTGGCTCCGACGGGAACCTTCGAAATTTTCAAAAAAGTGATCGATGCAGGTTGCGACGCGGTTTATTTCGGAGGCCCCAGCCTCAATATGCGCCTGATGCGCAAAGGCTACAATTTCAGCCTGGAGGAAATTACCGAAGCGGTGCGGATGGCTCATGAACGAGGGAAAAAAGCGTACGTCACCGTCAACAATTTGCTGAACGAAAGCGAACTGGACGAGGCGCGGGCGTACTTGCGATTTCTGGAGAGCGCCGGGCCGGATGCGATTATCGTGCAGGATTTTGCCGTCCTGGCGCTGATTAAGGAGATGGGGCTTAGGATCAATGTCCATTCCTCGGTCATGATGAACGTGCATAACGTGGAGATGGTCCGGGCTTTGCAGGAAATGGGTGTAACCCGGGTCGTCACGTCGCGTGAAATGGACCTTGCGGCAACCCGTTATCTGCAGCAGGCGACCGGAATGGAGCTGGAATATTTCGTGCACGGGGATATGTGCTCAGTGCATGGTGCGAACTGTTATTTCAGCTCGCTGGTATTCGGCATGAGCAGCAATCGGGGCAAATGCTTGAAGCCGTGCCGCTGGGATTACCGCGTTAAAAAAGACGGTTACGTGTATCCGGCGGAATACCCTTTGGCCGTGAAAGATATGTTCATGTACGAGCATATCCCGGAGCTGATCCACGGCGGCATCACCTCCTTTAAAATTGAAGGCCGCATGCGCGACGCCGATTTCGTTCTGATGCTCGTGGGCGCCTATGGCGACGCCATCGACCGTTACATCGCCGATCCGGTCGGTTTTGAACGCAGCCGCGACACGGAGCTGCTGTACCAAAACCGCAAGCGCGATTTCTCCACCGCTTACGCGTTTGGCCGGCCGGGGTTACGGAACATCAACCGCCGTTACGAAGGGACCGGCAAATTTTACAGTACCGGCAAAGTGTTCAGCACGCCGACGCAGGAGCGGGAGCTGAGCGCTGGGCGGATCGAGGCGATTCGGGAAGGGCTGGAAGCGTGGCATCGGGAGCAGGGGGAAGGAGCTAGCCGCTCGGGCGGTGCGGCCGCAGCGGATGCCGGCGCTGCGGAGGTCTCCGTGCACGTAAACAATACGGCGCAGGCCAAAGCCGCGCTGAAGGCCGGAGCCGACCACGTGTATTTGTCCGGCGACGTGTTTGAACCGGACCGCCCGTTTACGAAGGCCGACGTCAAGGAGCTCGCTGCACTTAAGGGGAAGGCGAAGCTGTATCTGTGCCTGCCGCGGATGATGAACGAACTGCAGTTTGAAATTTACGACGCCCTTTTGTCCGGGGAACGCCTGCCGCTCGACGGCCTGATGGTGACGAATTTGGGGGCGATCCGTAAATTTGCCGGCAAGGGATATCCGTTGATCGGCGATTTTAATCTGAACGTGTACAACAGATTGACCGCCGATTTTTACCGGGGGCTGGGCCTGGCTCGGATGACGGCGTCCATGGAGCTGCCGCTGAACGATCTGGCGGCGCTGCTGGCCGAGGCGCCCGGAACGCTGGAGGTGATTGTCCACGGCTCTCCGGCGCTCATGTATATGGAGCATGACCTGTACGAAAACACGGAGGTGTTCGAACCGATTGCCGAAGAAGACAATCATTACGTTGGCAACCACATCCTCGTATTGAAAACCGATCAGGGCGAAAACCCGGTTTACCGGGACGTCTACGGCCGCAACCATCTGATGCTCGCCAAGGAGCTGTGCCTGCTGCCGGTCGTGAAAGAATTGGCTGCTGCCGGGGTGTCCGTGCTGCGGATTGAAGGGGCGACCTATCGTCCGGAGGAGTTGGAGCGGATCGTTAAGGCATACAAAAACGCCGCGGCGGCGCCCGGCACGGCGGAGGCAGAGTTTGCACGCCTAACGCCGGTTTATGCCGGCTATACGCTGGGCGCGCTGCAGTTCGATGGCGGCAGCGCCAGCGGAGCGGCGGCGGAGGCGGCCGCCGCAAAAGAGGCCGCAGGTACAAGTGAAGTGGCGGCTGCAAATGAGGCCGCAGGAACAAAAGTGGAGGCAGGTACACAGGAGGAGACGAGAACAAAAGAGGCTGCGGGAACCAATTAGGCAGCCGTTGCACAAACTTGGTGGCCATTGCACAAACTTGGTGGCCATTGCACAAACGGTTCCGGCGGCGTGCTCGTAAGCGAGCGTCGTTTTGCGGGGCAGGTTGGTTGGGCGGAACGCCGTGCTTGTTCATTTTTAAGACTGACTCAACAGAAGGGAAGCGGAAAATTATGCAGACGTATATCGGACCGGAGGGTGTGCTGCAAAAGCGGCAACAGTACTTTTATCCATGCACGAGCCATTTCTATCGTAATCCCCCACAGCTCGTCAAAGGAGAAATGCAGTACTTGCACGGGCATGAGGGGACGCGGTATACCGACTTTTTTGCCGGTGTTTCCGTCGTGGCCGCCGGACATTGCAACCCGGAAATCGCTGAGCGGACGGCGGAGCAGCTGCGGACGCTGCAGCATACGTGCACGATTTATCTGACCCAGCCCAATGTGGAGCTTGCGGAGCGGCTGGCCGGGATATTGCCCGGACGGCTTAGCCGGACGTTTTTTGTGAACAGCGGTTCGGAGGCGAATGAAGGGGCGCTGCTGCTTGCCCGTTTGCATACGGGACGCCGCGGCTTTCTGGCGCTGGAGCAGTCCCTGCATGGCCGGACGTACCTGACGATGAGCGTCACCGGCTTGCAGATGTGGCGCACCGATCCGCAGTTGGCTGAGGCTGCGGACGTGACGTTTATCCCCCGCCCGTACGAGCGGGGGATGAGCGCCGATGAGGCGGGGCGGCGCTCCATCGCGGCGCTGCGGGCGGCGCTGGCGGCCAAAGGCGGCGAGATCGCCGCGATGATCGCCGAGCCGATCCAGGGCAACGGCGGCATCATCGCGCCGCCGGACTGGTATTTCGCTGAAGTGAAGCAGCTGCTGGAGCAGCACGGGGTGCTGCTGATCGCCGATGAGATTCAGACCGGGTTTGGGCGTACGGGCCGGATGTTCGCCATGGACCGTTACGGCGTTGCGCCGGACATCGTGACGATGGCCAAAGCGCTTGGCGGCGGCATTCCGGTGGCGGGCTTCGCCACCACCGACGAGATCGCCGCCAGCTTCACGCGGCCATCCGCCTCCACGTTCGGCGGCAACCCGGTTTCGTCCGCGACCGCGCTCGCGGTCCTGGACTACATCGAGGCGCACCGCCTGCCCGAACGGGCCGAGCGCCTTGGGGCGCAGCTGCGCGGCGGCCTTGAGCGCCTCGCTGCGCGATTCCCGCAGCTCGCGCTTGACGTGCGCGGCGCGGGGCTGATGCTCGGCGCGGAGCTGTGCGCCGATGAGCCGCAGCGCGGGGCCGAGCTCGTCGATGACGTGCTGGAGGCGATGAAGGACCGCGGCTATCTTATCGGCAAAAACGGCGTAAACCGCAACGTTCTTGCCTTCCAACCGCCGCTGGTCATCGCCGAAGCCGACATCGACGGCATGCTGGCCGCGCTGGAAGCGGTGCTGGCCGGCTTGGCCTAACCGCCGGCCATCCCTGGCCAGCCCGGGCAGCCTAGTCAGCCTGCCCGCCCAGTCAGCCGGCCCGCAGGTATCGACGCACCGGACCTGCCGTCCCTGGCGCACCGGACCTGTCGTCTCCGTCGCATCGGACCTGCCGTCCCCGGCAGCTCTGCCCGGACCGTGGCCGATCCATCGGCTGGCCCCGCGCGGCGGCTCTTGACCTATCGGCTGCTGGAGCGGAGAAATAGCGGTAAATTATGCCCCTATTTCGCGGCGTATGCGTTCTGCGGACAAATAGAGGAACAAAAGGGCACTATTTCCGGGCTGAGATGGAAAAAATGGCAATTTGGTGGGGGTTCCTCGGAAATAGGGACATAATATTCCGCTATTTGCCATAACGCGGTCAAAGAGCGGCGAATAGGGGTATTTTTTACCGCTAAAGCACACCGCGATACCGTCCTATGCCAATCGCACGAAGGAGAGTGACTATATCATGGAAGTAGCCAGAAAAATCGGCACCAAAATCAGGTTGTACAGCGAATTGGTTATGTTTTCGCACACGCTGTTTTCCCTGCCGTTCGCGATCATTTCGATGGTGTGGGCGGCGGAGGGGGTTCCCTCCTGGCGGGTCATGCTGTGGGGGCTGATCGCTTTGGTCGCCGCCCGGAACGGCGCGAACGCCTTCAATCGTATCGTCGACCGTACCTTTGACGCGCAAAACCCGCGCACCGCCCATCGCCATTTGCCGCGGCGGCTGCTGGAAGCGAAGGAGGTGCTCGGTTTTGTCGTCGTCAACTATGCGATCTTTATTTTCGCGGCGGCCATGCTGAATCCGCTTTGCTTTATTCTGTCACCGGCGGCGATTTTCCTGATCTCGTCCTATTCCTATACGAAACGGTTCACTTACCTAAGCCATCTGTACCTTGGCTTTACGATCGCTTCCGCGCCGATTGGCGCGTGGTTCGCCGTGACTGGGAAGTTCGCGTTCACGCCGTTTATTCTCGGCACGATCGTGATGTTATGGATTTCCGGGTTCGACATCATTTACGGCTCGCAGGATATCGATTTTGACCGGAGTCACGGCCTGTGGTCGATCCCCAGCGCCTTTGGTCTCAAATACGGCCTGAGAATCGCGGCCGGCCTGCATCTGATCATGGTGCTGCTGCTGATCGCTTTGATCCCGATCCGGCAGCTCGGCTGGATGTACACCGCGGGCATTATCCTTGCGGTCATTTTGCTGCTGACGGAGCATAAGATCATCAAGCCGTCGAACCGCAAACGAATGAATGTAGCTTCTTACAATCTAAACCAAGTGATCAGCATGGTTATACTGTTCTGCGCGCTGGGAGACTATTTCTTGCTGTGAGATGAACACTGCGTGAAAGCGCAAACATTTTTGCTTGCCAAATAGAATATTCGATGGTATTCTGAATTTGGGATTGTTACTGCAAAGGCGAAACCCGGACATGATTTGTCATGTCTTGGGATCGCCTTTTTTGATTTTTGCCGGCTATGCAAGTGACAATCGTTGCGTTTCTTGGGGGCAGGCAGCTGGTTGCCCGGCATACACGAATCTCGAAATGTATTCGTTTACACTTAATGCGCCGTTTCCCGCCACCGCCCGGCACAGGCTTTCCTTTCCGCCCAGCGTTAAAATTGTTGCTTAACTCATTTGCACATAAGGGAGGGGGCAATTTTTCGATGATCATCGAAAAAATATTCAACAACAACGCCATCATTGCCAGAGATGAGGAACGCGAGGAATTCGTCGTCATGGGGCGGGGCATCGCTTTTAAGAAAAGTGCGGGAGACGTAGTGGATAAGGGGCTGATCGAAAAGGTGTTTATCCTTAAGCAGACGGAAGCTTCCGAGAAATTCAAGCTGCTGATGGACGACATCCCCACCGAATACGTTTCGCTGTGCTACGACATTATCGAGTATGGCAAAAATATGCTGCAGGCCAAACTGAGCGATTTTATCTACGTTACCCTGACGGACCATATTTACAACGCGTTTCGGCTGCACGACCGGGGGCTGGCCAACGCTAATCCGTTAATCTGGGAGATTCGGAAATATTACCCCAAGGAATACAAGGTGGGGCAAAAAGCGCTGGAGTTCATCGAGGAGGTGACGGGCAATCGCTTGCCCGAAGATGAGGCGGGCAATATCGCGCTCCATCTGATCAACGCCCAAACAAACGGCGGGAGCCGTCAAGTGGCCGATGTGGCCCGCCATACCCAGAAGATCCACGATATTTTGAACATCATCAAATATTCGTACAATATTGAGCTTGACGAGCAATCGGTCAGCTATGAAAGGTTTATTACGCATTTGCGCTATTTTTTCCAACGCTTGAACAAACGGGAGAAGGTCGAGACGCTGGATTATTTTCTGCTGAAGCAGGTAAAAGCGAAGTATAAGCAAGCTTACGCTTGCGTGCTGAAGATCGAGAAATATTTGGGCTTGCCGCTCTCGGACGATGAAAAGCTGTATCTGACGATTCACACGCACCGTGTGACGTTAAGAGAAACCGAATAACCGGAATGGATCGTTACTGGTCAACCAGGCGAAACCAAACGGGGCAGCAAAAAAGCTGTCCGTATGGTTTCGCCTTTTTGATAAATACTAGCCAATAGTTAAGGAGGGGCTGCCATGAAATATGAAGCATTGGCAAAAGACATTATCAAAAACGTAGGCGGCAAAGAAAATGTAAACAGCCTGACCCACTGTATTACCCGGCTGCGCTTTAAATTGAAGGATGAGAGCAAGGCCAACACGGAAGCGCTAAAAGCGAGGGACGGAATCGTCACGGTCATCCAAAGCGGCGGGCAATACCAGGTCGTTATCGGCAATCACGTACCCGAAGTATATGCGGATGTGGCCGCAATCGGCGGCTTTCGGGATGCGGAGGCGGAACCGTCCGGGGAAAAGATGAGCTTGTTTAACAGATTCATCGACATCATCTCGGGAGTGTTTCAACCGGTCCTCGGCGTCCTGGCCGCCACCGGGATGATCAAGGGGTTCAACGCCTTGTTCTTGGCTCTGGGCTGGCTCACGGCCACTTCGGGAACATATCAGATTCTAAACGCCATAGGCGATTGTTTGTTCTATTTCTTCCCGATTTTCCTCGGATATACGGCGGCCAAAAAATTCAACGCCAACATTTTTATCGGCATGGCGATCGGGGCTTCACTCGTGTATCCGGCGCTCAGCGCTATCACGGGAGCGGGCAAGCCGCTGTACACCTTGTTTGGCGGTACGATCTTCGAGTCGCCGGTGTACATTACTTTCCTGGGCATTCCGGTCATCCTGATGTCCTATTCGTCCAGCGTCATTCCGATCATTATCTCCACGTATGTGGGGGCGAAGCTGGAAAAGCTGTTTAGAAAGATTATCCCCAGCGTCGTAAGAACGTTTCTGGTTCCTTTCTTCACCTTGCTGGTTGTCGTTCCGCTGTCGCTGATTATCATCGGTCCGCTCGCAACCTGGGCCGGCCAACTGCTCGGGCAAGGCACGTTGTTCCTCTACAACTTAAGCCCGATGATCGGCGGCTTGCTTTTGGGCGCAGTTTGGCAAGTGCTCGTCATCTTCGGGCTGCATTGGGGAATTGTGCCGATTGCCATCAACAATATAGCGGTGTTGAAATACGATCCGATTCTCGCCGGGATATTCGGCGCTTCGTTTGCCCAGACCGGTGTAGTGCTGGCCATTATGCTGAAAACAAGAAGCGCAAAATTAAGATCGCTGTCGATCCCGGCCTTCATTTCAGGGATTTTCGGAGTGACGGAGCCGGCGATCTACGGGATTACTTTGCCGCGGAAAAAGCCGTTCATTTTAAGCTGCATCGGGGCGGCGGCAGGCGGCGCTATTCTCGGAGCCATGGGCGGCAAAATCTATATCATGGGCGGCCTGGGCATTTTCATGCTTCCCAGCTTTATTGGTCCGCAAGGCATGGATACCGCATTCTACGGGGCCATCATCGGGATGGTTGTCAGCTTCGTTTTGGGCTTCCTGCTGATGTTCTTCGGCGGCTTCAAGGATGAAGAGGACGATGTTAAGCCCAAAGAGGCCTGCAACACCGAAACGATGGTAAAGCAGGAGACGGTGGGGAGTCCATTAAAAGGTACAGTTAAACCGCTCTCGGAAATTACCGATGAGGCGTTTTCCACAGGGGCTATGGGCAAAGGGATTGCCATTGAACCTGCCGAAGGCAAGGTTGTAGCTCCGGTTGACGGGGTATTGACCTCCCTGTTTTCGACGGGACACGCGATCGGAATCACCAGCGACCACGGCGTGGATGTCCTGATCCATGTGGGCAAGGATACCGTAAAGCTGAAAGGCAAGTATTTTGTTCCCAAAGTCAAGCAAGGGGAGCGGGTCCGCAAAGGCCAGGTGCTGATGGAGTTTGATGCCGCGGCGATCAAAGCGGAAGGATACGATATAACCACGCCTGTGATCATTTCCAATACCGGAGATTATTTGGATGTGATCGAGACGGAGAAGCAAGCGGTTGATTATCAGGACGATTTGTTGACGGTAGTCATTTGAGGTTGCGGCCGGGGGAATTCAATATTTGGGGAGGAATGTACGATGACACCTATCGCTAAAAGTTTTCCGGAAGGTTTTCTGTGGGGAGGCGCCACGGCGGCCAACCAGATCGAGGGCGGGTATAACGAAGGTGGCAAAGGTCTGAGCACGGCCGACGTAATCACCGCCGGCACCCATACCACGCCGCGCCGGATTACGCCGGCGCTGGAGCCGGGCGCCTACTATCCCAGCCATGAGGCGATCGATTTCTTTCATCGCTACGAGGAAGACATCGCATTATTCGCCGAAATGGGCTTCAAGGTGTTCCGTATGTCGATCGCCTGGTCGCGGATTTTTCCGCACGGTGACGATACCGAACCCAATGAGGAGGGGTTGCGGTATTATGACCTGGTGTTTGCGGAGTTGAAGAAACACGGGATCGAGCCTTTGGTGACGATATCCCATTACGAGGCCCCGCTGCATCTGGCGCAGCAATACAACGGGTGGACGAACCGAAAACTCATCGATTTTTACGTGAAGTATTGCGAAGTGATTTTTAACCGGTATAAAGACGTTGTCAAGTATTGGCTGACGTTTAATGAAATCAATATCCTGACCATGCCGTTTGGTTCCTTCATCGCCGGCGCGATCATGCCGGAGGGGGATGGGGTGCTGGGTCATGGAGCCAAAACGGATGAACGGCTTTTGTATCAGGCGCTGCATCATCAGTTTGTCGCCAGCGCCAAAGTCGTGAAACTGGCCCATGACATCAACAAGGACTTTAAGGTCGGCTGCATGATCGCCTATATGTGCTCCTATCCGCGGACCTGCCATCCCGACGATATTTTGCTGGCCCAGCAAAAAGATAATCTCAGCAACTTCCTGTGCTCGGACGTGCAGGTCCGGGGAGCCTACCCCGGGTTTGCCAAACGGTATTTCCGGGAAAACAACATCGAGATCGTGATGGAGGACGGGGACGAGGCCATTTTAAAAGCGGGCTGCGTCGATTTCTACACCTTCAGCTACTACTCCTCGGTTTGCGTCAGCGCCGACCCGGAGCATGAGCAGGTGGGCGGAAATTTATCGCTGGGGCTCAAAAATCCTTATTTGCAGGCCAGCGCCTGGGACTGGCAGATCGACCCGACCGGCTTGCGCTGGTCCCTGAACAACATCTACAACCGGTACGAAATTCCACTGATGGTGGTGGAAAATGGTCTCGGCGCGGCCGACACCGTGGAGGAAGACGGCGCCATTCACGACGATTACCGGATCGAATACTTGCGCGAGCACATCAAGGCGATGAAAGAAGCGATCGCCGACGGGGTGAACCTGATCGGCTACACCCCCTGGGGCTGCATCGATCTGGTCAGCGCCGGAACCGGTGAAATGAAAAAGCGCTACGGCTTTATCTACGTCGATAAAGACAACGAAGGCCGAGGCACACTGAACCGCTCCCGCAAAAAAAGCTTCCACTGGTATAAACAAGTAATTGCGACGAACGGGGAGGGGGTGGAGTAGAGGTAGTAGAGGTAGGGCGCGGCTGGTAAGTGGTCGTGCAAGTAGCGTGCAAGCGGCGTAGTAGTGTGCAAGTAGAGTGCAATTGGCGTACAGGGGCGCCGGACAGTTGGGCGTATGGTGGCAGGTATGCGTGGTGGCAGAATAGGTGACAGGTACGTGAGGTGAGGTACGTTTGGTGGCAGATATACGTGGTGGCAGGTGCGTGTGATGAAGGTACGTATGGCGGCCGGCATGTGGTGATAGATATACGTGGTTGCAGGTGTGTGCGATGAGGTACGTATGACGGCCGGTATGCGTGGTGGAAGATATACGTGGTAGCAGGTGTGTGCGATGAGTGCGCGTGGCAGCAGGTGCGCGTAGCGGCAGGCTCAACTGGCCCTTGCGTTTGGAATACGGCGTCTCGTAGTTCCCAAGGCGCTCGATACATGTTTCTGATTGGAAATATTCCAATAGAATTGGAAAATGAGTGGTAAATACAGCGGCATGATTGGAAATTTTCCAATAGATTAGGCACGGCAGGGGCGTAACGGGCAATTTGAGCGGATTCTATTGGATTTTTTCCAATGAGAGCTCTAAATCACGTTCAATTTCCGTCAATCTATTGGATTTTTCCAATGGGAGGTGGGAACGACTGGTTGCAAGGAGCTCTGGTTCCCTCCCGGCTAATGATCCCGGCCGCTAAAATAGTCGAGCAGGGCTTGAAGATCCTGATGCGCCGGGTAGTGGGCAAGCTGGCCAATGATTTCCTGGGCCTCGTCCAGGTAGCGGCGGCTCAGGCGCTCGGTTTGCTCCAGTGCGCCGCTCGCCTGGATGGCCGCGACGACGGCGTCGACTTCGGCGGCGGGGCTCGCCGCCGTGATCGCCCGGATGCGGGGGGCGAGTCGTTCGTCCCGCAGCGCGAAAAGCACGGGCAAGGTTACCTGGCCACTGCGCAGGTCGCTGCCGGCCGGCTTGCCCAGCTTCTTCGCCGATTGGGCGAAATCGAGCACATCGTCGCGGATTTGAAACGACATGCCCAGCTTCTCCCCGAAGGCATACAGCAGCTTGGCCGTCTCCGCGTCCGCCCCGGACGCCTGGGCGCCGATTTGCAAGCAGGAAGCCATCAACTGCGCGGTTTTGTTTTTTGACTTTTCCAAATACTGCTCGATCGTTACGTCGTAATCGTACAGATGAGCCAACTGCTGATATTCGCCCAAACATAACTGCGTTGTAGCCAGGGAAGACAGGTCGTACACGTATTTTTCCTGGTCCGCCGAGTAAACGGAGATCAGCTCGATCACCCTGGCCGACATATAGTTCCCCACATGCAGCGCGCCGCTTACGCCCAGCTTCATGTGCATCGCCCTCTGTCCGCGGCGGACCGGGGAATCGTCGATGATATCGTCATGAATCAGGGAAGCGGCGTGGATAAACTCCGCGGCCGCGGCCAAACGCCAAATTTTTTGCTTATCCGGGGCGGGGCCGAAACGGCTGCCGACGATGACCATCAGCGGGCGGACCCGCTTGCCGCCGGAACGGACGAGTTCGATGATGCTTTTGACCAGCTGTGAGGAGTTGGGAACGTCCCGGTCAAATTTGACGATATTTTCGATTTCCCGGTCTATCGCTTTTAAAGAAATATCAAGCGCCTCATGAAGCTTCATGGAAAGCCCCTCCTTGCTGTCATTTCCCATAATCTCAAGGCTAAACCGTAACGCAAAATTTAAATCGCCCGGCCGGTCGTGGTCCGGTTCAAATCGAGCTGCAGGAACAGCTCCCAACCCTTAAGCAGCCGTTCATCTTCGGCGCGTCCTTCCGCGCGTTTGATTTGGAGCTGTTTGATGATGGGGGCCAGATGGGACAGGAGATCGTATTCCTCCCACTTCAGGCATAACCCTACGTAAAAACTATATAGATAGTCGCCGTCCAGCACCAAACGGGTCAACTCTTCGCCGGCAGCCGCATGATCGCACCGGCTGTGGCGCTGAAGGGCGAGCTTGATTGCGATGTAAATGGTCAACAAACGGCACTGGCGCACCGTAGGTATATCGTATTGTTCCAGGAGGTTCACTAACGGTTGGACTTCTTCTGCCGTGATATCGAGATGAATGCCGGCCTCGGGCGATAATTCGCCTTGCAATAAGCGACAAGCGTCTTGGAAGAGTATAAAATTCATAAGGACACACTCCTTGGTATGCGGTAAGCTTGCAGGGAACAAGGGCACCGACTCGGCAATTATAGAAAAAGGGGAGTAATAAGCGGCTCTAGCGCCCATTACTCCGGATTATTCATTAAGGGGGAATTACTGGTTTTCACTTGCTATGATTACTATTCGGTGTATAAATACCATCTTCGCACCAACGGGATTTTCTTCCACTGCTTCTTGAGCCAAGGCAGAACGTAATAATCCAGGCCAAACGCGCTGCCCGAACCGCCGATCAAGGCGACGCCCGCCGTCATATACCACAGCATTTCCGCGGAAGCCATGCTGGAGGACCAGATCATGACGCCGAGGGCAACGGTGGCTGCCGAAGCAATCGCGGTGAAGAGACCTACGATAATCATGATGCCAAGCGCGATTTCCATGAATACCATGAAGAACTGGAACACGGTGGCTAGCGCCGTATATCCGCCGTCGGATGTATAGAAGAACACGTCCATAAACCAGCTGACGATGGATTTGATAAATCCCGGCACGGGAAGCGCGGTAACCGCGGTCGAAGCGCTCTCCACGGTCGAAGCCGCAGCCTGGGCGTCAACCGTTTCCGTAACCTTGCCGGCCGCTTCACTGGCCGCGGAGACGACGTCGCTGGCGTGGGGTGGAGCCGGAATCAAGAAGATGTTTGATGGGTCCTTCAGGATTTTCGGCAGCTTGTCGAGACCTTCTTCCAGCCATTTGTAGCCGACGAAAAGGCGCAGCGGCAGCAGCCAGAAGTTCGGTGAACGTTTGGCGAAATGGCCGCCGACGAAGCTTCGGCGATTGTTGACATGGAAAAATTCATGCATCATATAAGTCCAGACTTTCGCAAAGCCGGCCACGGTGAACAGATAATACATATTGATCATGTGCTTGCTGAGCATGGCCATAAAGCCGCTTAACATAAACATTTTATTCGGCAGTCCGACATTCGCTACACCGTAGCGGCTGCCGATGCACACCATCGTGCCGTGGAATCCCGGCTTGTAGGACTTCTTCGGCTTGCCGTGGACGTCCGCGTAAATGTTATGCGCAATCAGCGGCCCGGCCTGCTCGGCGTTTTCCACCATTTGCGGCACCGGCCGCTTTTCACCTTCCGGAATGAAGAAAATGTTGTCGCCGACGACGTACACATCTTCGTGGTCGATGCTTTGCAGCTTGTCGTTGGTGACGATCCGCTTGCGGCCTTCCTGCTTCACGTCGAGCTTGCCGACGAGCTCGGAGCCTTCGACGCCGGCCGTCCACACGATCGTATCGGCTTCAAGCTCGCCGCGGTCCCCAAGCTGCACGCTGGCTGGCGTAACGCCAGTGATTTTCGCGCTCGTAATGATCTCCACGTTCATTTTATGAAGGCGTTTAGCCGCCTTTTCAATCAGCTTGTCGGGGAGGATCGGCAAAATTTTCGGCGCCATATCCGCCACGACGAGCCGGACTTCGCTTGCGTCAATGTAAAACTCTTTGCACAACTCGTCGCGGAACTCTGCCAATTCGCCGACCAACTCGACGCCGGTGAACCCGGCCCCGACTACGACGAAGGTAAGCATCTTCCGGCGTTTGACCGGGTCGGCAACTTTGGCCGCCTCGCTGAACATGCGGCGAACCTGTTCCTTAAGCCGGACGGCATCCTCGTAGGACCACAGGGTCAAAGCATGCTCCTCAGCCCCCGGAATTCCGAAGAACGTCGGTTTACAGCCGGTGCCGATCACAAGGTAATCGTAGCTGTACGTATTTTTCGCCGAGCGGAGCTCTTTGGCGGCGAAGTTGATATTGTCGATGGAATCGAGCACGACATCCACCTTTTGACCGGCAAAAATCTTTTTAAGCTCGATTTTGACCGAATCCTCCGGCGCCCGATTGGCCGCGACCTCATGCAATTCGGTCAGCAGCGTATGATAGGGGTTTCGGTCGATAAGCTGTATCTGCACGTCCTTGTCTTTTTTGAA
Organism: Paenibacillus lacisediminis; assembly: GCF_046567315.2. Classification (NCBI taxonomy): domain Bacteria; kingdom Bacillati; phylum Bacillota; class Bacilli; order Caryophanales; family Paenibacillaceae; genus Paenibacillus; species Paenibacillus lacisediminis. The sequence continues at coordinate 162,008 of NZ_JBKIAX020000008.1, forward strand.
CAGTTTGGCCAGATGCTTGGAAGTGACGACACCGCCGTAACCGCCGCCCAAAACGACTATCTTTTTCAAGAGGTTTCACCTTCTCGTATAGGTTGGTAGTAGTTATTTCGCTTGTTCAAGTGCCTTGACAACCAGGTCGAAGTAGGATTTCAAGCTGATCGATACGCCGGAAATCGCGTCGGTTTTGCCTTCTTCATTAAAAGTAAGGGCTGCCGGATCCTGGTTTTCCACGAGATAAGCTTCTGCCTTGGCGGCTTCTTCGTGCCATTCCGCTTGGGCGCCGCCGGCTTTCATGCCGTATTTGCCGTCGATCGAATTTTGCTTCTTGTCTTCGCCTTTGTCATTGACGCCGCTGAAGTTGACTTTCACGATTTTGCCTGCGGCCACCACGACGTCCGCGGTTTCCTTCCAGCCGGAATGCGGATCGAACTCGGCGCCTTCGGTGTGGTAGGTGCCGTCTTTGTAAATGCCCGGTTCCACAGGTCCGGCGGCAAGCGCCTGATCGGCGAGATTAAAGAAATCACTTACATGGATGGAAACGCCGGAAATCGCATCGGTTTTTCCTTCATTGTTCAGAGCGGCCGCTTTGGGATCCTGTTTTTCGAGCAGGAATTGCTCTACCTTTTCGGCTTGTTCATGCCATTCGGAGGAAGCGCCGCCGGCTTTCATGCCGTATTTGCCTTCTTTGGAATAAGTCACTTTATCGACGGGAGCCTTTTCGCTGAGCGCGTTCCATTTGGCGTCGGTGATTTTGCCGCCGGACACGGTCAGAGTCACGTACGATTGCCATCCGGAATCCGGATCGGCTTCGCCAATCGCATAGTAGACGCCATCCTTGTATTGGCCTTGCTCGGGAGAAGTCGTGGAGCCATTGCTGTTTGTACCGCTTTCCGCCGTTGCCGGGGCGGTGTTCGCAGGTTCCGCGCTGCCATTGCCCGCGGCATTGTTGGAACCGCAGCCTGCCAACAGCCCTAATACCAGGGCGCTGCTGAGGAAGAGTAAAGCTTTTTTCATGATAGAACCCTCCATTAATTGTTATATATTAAAATGTGAAGACATTTTAATAACGAATGAGGTCGGGAAGCCCGCCGGATAGCCGATCGGACTAGGCCTAAAGGAGTCTTATAACCTTTGTTCGAAGGCATTTTAGCATATAAAAATATGAGTTAATGTGAAAAAAATCACGTACATTGTGACATAAAATAACCCTGCAAAATGGCGAATGTACCTTTGTGCAAGGTTTCACAGGTTTAAATGCGATTTTTACCAATTTAAAATATTTATTTTTAAATTGCCACAGAGTTACTTGATTTGTTTGCGTTTTGTCCTTGGGCTCAAATTAATGTACAAAAAGAAAGGGGGTTTAAATAAAAAATTCCAGGAGCTATCTGAAATGCGGTCCGATTCATGCCGATAATACAGGAAGTGGGCGTTAACCGACAATTTGCAAAGGGAAGGCGGAATACGCCGTGACGGTATACAAAACATTTATCCATCGTCTCATGCTTAACTATGCAGCCGGCTCCTTTCTGGCAGGGATCGCGATTGCGAGCCTGATTTTCGCTGCCCCGCTGGATGTTTCCAGGGAAGAGTACTTCTGGCTGGCAGGGGTATTATGCGTATCGGTTGGCGTCATGCTCCTGCTGGATGGGGGCGTCTTTTATTTGCAGCTCAAACCGGTCAGAAGCGCCTTTCTCCAGGAGATCGGCAGCTTCCAGGTTCTGCAAAGCGTATACATAAGGGTGCACCGGATGCCTTCCCTGGCCGTAAAACGGATTCTTGGCCCGCATCTGCTCGGATTGGTCGGGCCCGGGGCCGGATTGACGCTGGGGCTTATAGCTGACGAGCGGATCACGATTCCTTCCTATTATGTGCTGCTCGCCTCCTTGGGCTGTGTTCTCGTCTGCGGTATGCACGCCCTGATCGAGTTCTATTTGACCTCCTATGCGGTGCGGCCGGTTTTACAGGAGCTCAGCGCCTGGAGCCGCAAATTGTTCGGCAGGGAATTGTCGCTGGGAGGAAGGGTATTCGTTCCCGTATCGCGAAAATTAAAATGGAGCTTTTTTCTGGTCGGCGCTTCCCCGTTGCTGCTGTACAGTCTATCCGTCCAGTTCCGGCTGCAGAATTGGGGGTACGGCTCTTACGCGTACTGGCAGTGGGCGGGCTATATTCTGGCCGTCGGCCTTGGTTTTGCCTTCATCGGTTCCAGGCTGATGGCGCGTGAAATCATGCTGCCGATCCAGCAGCTGTATGAACGCATGGCCGAAGTAAAAACGGGGTATCTCCGCGCGGAGGCCGCGGATTTGTATTCCGATGAATTTTCCCGGCTCGTGTCCGGGTTTAATCATATGCTGCGGGGACTCAGATCCGAGGCGGCGCGCAACAGCCAGCTGGTCGACAGCTATTTTGCCACTTTGGCCGCCGCTTTGGACGCCCGTGATCCGTATACGGCCGGGCATTCCTTGCGCGTGGCCGAATATGCCGTGCAAATCGGCAGACTGGCCGAATTGCCGGAGCGGCGCGTCGATGAGCTGCGCAAGGCGGCGCTGCTGCACGATATCGGCAAAATTGGCGTTCGCGACGCCGTGCTGTTGAAGGATGGGCGCCTGACGGATGAGGAATGGGAGCAGGTTAAACAGCATCCCGTGCTTGGCGAGGCGATTCTGAAGCAGATCGAGCCTGCGGATGCGATGGCTCCTTTTTTGCCGGGGGTAAGGTCGCATCACGAACGGTATGACGGCAAAGGCTACCCGGACGGCCTCGCCGGGGAGGACATCCCGCTGTTTGGACGGATTATCGCGGTGGCGGACGCCTTTGATGCGATGACCTCCGACCGCCCTTACCGCAAAGGCTTGGAGCCCGCTCAGGCGCTCGCGATCCTCGAACAGGGCCGGGGAAGCCAGTGGGATCCGCATTATGCCGAGCTGTTTGTAAAGGCGTACCGCACCGAACAAAAGAAGGCGAATCCCGGATAATCGCATACAAACCAGTGTACCAACAGGGAGGGAAGCCTATGAGTCTGGGGAACACGTTCCTGATCAATTTGGGCATGCTGATTGCGGTCGCTTATTTGGCCAATATTCTGTACAAATACGTATTCAGGAATCTTTCGCCGTGCGTCAATTACATTCTGTCCGTTCTGGTGATGATTTTGGCGGGCTGGATATGCATCGAATTCGGATTCTCGCTGAATGAGCGGATTATTTTCGACCTCCGGATCGTTCCGCTGATTATTGCGACGCTGGTTTATCCGCATCCGCTTACCCTGCTGATCATCGGGCTTGGGATCGGGGTGGTGCGCTTATCGTTTGGCGTAAGCGACGCCGCGATCTTCGGGCTTGTGAACTTGACGGTGCTCGGAGCAGTCTGCGCCGGCCTGCGCATTTGGTTTAACCGGGCGAAGCAGGGTTTCGCCTTCATGGGGCTGGTCACCATCCTGGCCGTTAACGTCATTAACTGTTTGAACATTATCCTTTTCGGGGTTACCCCTGTACATACCTATTTGTTTGAAATTATGCCGATCATGCTCCCGCTCGCCGTTCTCTTTAGTTTTGTATTTACGTTGATTCTCCGCGATTTTCAGATGGGACATCGGCAAAATTTGGAGTTGAAGCATGCCAACGAGCTGCTGCGAAAGCAGACGGATGAGCTGCATAAAGCGAAAATCGGGCTGGAGGACCGGGCCAAGCAACTGACGCTCGCTTCCGGCTACAAATCGGAATTTTTGGCGACGATGTCGCATGAGCTGCGGACGCCGCTGAACAGCATCATCAATCTGGCGCAAATCATCGCCGAAAGCGAGGACGCCGGGGACGAACTGCCGGAGTATGGACGGATCATCTACAAATCGGGCCATGACCTGCTGCAAATCATCAACGACATCCTCGATTTGTCCAAAGTGGAGGCTGGGCGGCTGGAGATCATGAACGAAGAAGTGGTGCTGACGGAAGTGGCGGATTGGATGCAGGTTCATTTCGACCATATTGCCGCGCAGAAAAAGCTGGCGTATGAGGTGCGGGTGGAAGCGGGGCTGCCGGAAACGATCGTTTCCGATCCGCATCGGATCGCGCAGATTTTGCGGAACCTGCTCTCCAACGCTTTTAAGTTCACGGATAAAGGAAAAGTGACGCTTAACATACGGAGGGCCGCACGCGGCGAAGTGCCGCAAGGGGAATGGATCGTGTTTGCCGTAACCGACACCGGGATCGGAGTTCCGAAAGAGCAGCAATTGGCCGTATTCGAGTCGTTCCAGCAGGCGGACGGATCGATCAGCCGCAGATACGGCGGGACAGGGCTTGGCCTGCCGATCAGCAGCAACCTGGCCCGCCTGCTCGGTGGATTTCTGCGCATGAAAAGCGCTGAAGGGGAGGGCAGCGTGTTTTCATTTTATCTGCCCCTGCAGCTGGAGGAGGCCGAAATAAATGAGACAAGGCTTGCCCAAGGCAGATAAACATCGCTACAATAGATGAAAGAGTGTATAAGTTGAAATTATTGATTTGGGCGGATAGATGCAAACGGGTAAAATGTTCTTCCGATCGCTGTTGTTCCCGGATTTCTATGATTGGTGTAAATTCGTACAAAGTAGAAATCCGCTCACAAAGGCGAACGCTGCCGCTTCTCCAGAATCATTTTACCCTCCTGCCTTCCCCGCTCTTATCAATAATTCAACTTAAGAAGGGATGGGTATAAATGGACAAACAAGTGATTTCAACGACTTCTGCGCCCGGGGCCATCGGGCCGTATTCGCAAGGGGTTCAGTTGGGGGATTTGGTCTTTACTTCGGGACAACTGGGTCTCGTTCCGGAAACCGGACAATTCGCTGAAGGTGTCGAGGCGCAGGCCGCGCAGGCGCTCCGCAACGTTAAAGCCGTGCTGGAAGCGGCCGGAAGCGGGCTGGATAAAGTCGTGAAAACGACGGTGTTTCTGAAAGATATGAACGATTTTGCCAAAGTGAACGAGGTGTACGGATCGTTTTTCGCCGAACCGTTTCCGGCGCGCAGCGCGGTTGAGGTGGCCCGCCTGCCCAAGGACGGCCTCATCGAAATCGAAGTCATCGCCGTAAAATAAAACAGCAAGCCGAGGGAACCCGGGCCTTACGGTCCGCATTGCCTTGCCGGAGCCGCCGGAGGAGAAGTGAATCTCCTTCGGCGGCTTCAGGTTTTATATAACCCGGTTTTCGTATAAGATGGTAGTAGCAAAATTGGATGGAAACAGGAAATCGACGGGAGATCACCATGAATCAACGTCTATATGGAATATGGCTGGGGGACGTTCTGTTCTGTTTCTCCGGTGAAATATCTGAAGTGAGGGTGGATGCATGGACCTCAGTGATGAGGCGCGTAGAGCCGGAGCCGGGTGTGCGGCCATTCGGGCATGCCGCGCTGCGGCTGGCGGAGGTCCGGTTTCCGGTGTCCTCTGTCCGCAAATCGTTTAAGTCCGGAGAGCGTAAAAGCCTGATCGGACGAACGCTTGAAGGGCTGGCGCTTCCCGTGCCGGAAGCTTGGCGGCTTCTGCTGGCTTGGGAGAAGACGGACTGGGAAGCACAGGGGATCAAACCCGGGGCAGAGATGAGCTATTGGAGCAAGGCGGCGCAGTTTGCGCTGGAGCTGCTGCTGCGGGGGCGGATCGCGCCGGGAAGCAGGCCGGTGTCGGCCGGCGGGCGCCGCCGCGGCGCGCAGGCGCTGCTGCGCTCGGCCTGGGGGCCGCTGCTGACGGCGGAGCGGGATGCGAAACGGTTCCGGCAGTTGGCCGGCTCCATGCCTCCCGTCTGCCTGGCCGCGGTGCAAACCGGTGCCGCTGAAGAAGAAGGGGCGCTTCTCGATCGGCAAATGTCGGTCCTGCATTCCTTTTTGATGGCGATGATCGATCATGAGACCAGGGCTGCGGCCGGCGAACTTGGCCGGAAGCTGAATCCGAGCCGTGCGGATTACCGCAGGGGGTATTCGCCGCTGGCCGAGCTGTGGTGGAACGGGCTGCTTAGCGGCGGACAACCGGTGGACATACAGGGAAGCACGGTGGAACTGGAGCAATTGACGGAGGAGATCGCGGGAGCCGGAGGCGGCAGGCCAAAGTCTCCTGCACAGGAAGCAGGAGCGCCGGAGACAGGGAGCTTCCGCTTATGTCTGCGCATCGAACCGGATGGGGAATACGAGCCGGGGGCAGAGGCAGAGGGCGAAGCTCCAAATCTGCCGCTGTGGCGGCTGACGTTTTGGGCGGAAGGGGCCGAGGATGCCGAGGTGCTGCTTCCGCTGCGGCTCATTTGGAGTTATCCGCAGCGGGATATGGAGATTCGCGAGCGGCTCTACCGGAATGTGCAGGAACAGGCGCTGCTGCGGCTGGCCAAAGCGGCGGAGGTGTCCCCGGAAATCGCCGCCGCGCTGGATGGGCCCCGGCCGGATGGTTTGCTGCTGGCGCCGGAGCAGGTGTATTCGTTCCTCAGTAAATCGGTATCAACTCTGCGCAAAAACGGGGTCACGGTACAGATGCCCTCGCGTTGGACCCGGCAAGGCCGCCGTAATACGGGCATCCGCCTTAAAACCCGGGGCTGGGCGGGAGACGGCGTGCAGGAAACGCCCCGGATGGGCGTTGAGCAGCTGGTTGCGTTTGAGGCGGCGGCGGTGCTGGACGGCCGGGAAATTTCGCGGGAGGAGCTGGCCGAGCTGGCTGCGGCGAAAACGCCGCTCGTTTTTTTTCGCGGTGAATGGATCGAGATCGATAACAAGGAAATCCGTCAGGTTCTGAAATTCATGAAACGCCATGAAAACGGCGCGCTGACGTTCCGCGAACTGATGCATCTTTCCAGCGGCGCGGGCGAAGCGTTGTTTGACGGCGTGGAAGTCGAGAGCATCGAGACGGCGGGCATGCTCACCATGCTGATCGAAGGCGGCTTGGCCCGAAGCTCCCGGCCCCGGCCGGTTCCCCCCGGGCTTAACGGTACGCTGCGGCCGTATCAAGAGCGGGGCTACCAATGGCTCGCCGCGATGCGGGAGCTCGGTTTCGGCGCCCTGCTGGCGGATGATATGGGACTCGGTAAAACCGTGCAGGTTATCAGCGTACTGCTGGACAATGCCAGCCGCTTTGCCGGTCAATCCTTGATCGTTTGCCCGACTTCCCTGCTCGGAAACTGGCAGCGCGAATTAAGCCGCTTCGCCCCCGAGCTCAGGCTGTACGTCCATCACGGTAGCGGCCGCTGCCACGGAGAGCAGTTCGTTGAAGCGTGTCGTGACTGCGACGTGATTCTGACTACGTATCAGTTGGCCGGCCGGGACGCCGGAGAACTGCGGGCGATGGAGTGGGGGACGGTGGTGCTGGATGAAGCCCAATACATCAAAAACTTCGGGACCAAGCAGGCCCAAAGCGTGATGAAGCTAAGCGCGATCCATCGGATCGCCATGACCGGAACACCGGTGGAAAACCGGCTCAGCGAATTGTGGTCGATCTTTCATTTCCTCAATCCCGGTTATTTGGGGTCCAGTGCGTCTTTTCGCGCGCGTTACCAGGCCGGGGCCGATGAGCAGACCGGCGAGCTGCAGAAGCTGCGCCGGTTGGTTGCGCCGTTTATGCTGCGCCGCTTGAAAAGCGATCCGGATATCCGCAAGGATCTGCCCGAAAAAATCGAGCTGAAATCTTACTGCGCGCTTACCGCGGAGCAGACCCGTCTATACCGGTCGGTGACGGAGGAACTGCTGGCAAACATTGGCGGGCAGGGTGGCATTGCCCGAAAAGGACTGGTGCTGGCTTCGCTGACCCGGTTGAAGCAAATTTGCGATCACCCTGATCTGGTGGCGGGGAGAACCCGCACCGGAAATCCGGTTTTGCGGTCCGGTAAATTGGAGCGGCTTGGCGACCTGTTGGACATCATTACGGACAGCGGGGAAGCGGCGCTGATTTTTACCCAGTATGTGCGGATGGGCGAGCTGCTGCAGGAGATTTTGGCCGACCGGTACGGGGAAAGGCCGTTTTTCCTGCACGGCGGCGTGGCGAAAGCGGACCGGGACCGCATGGTGCGGCTGTTTCAGGAAGGCGGCGGCTCTCCGCTGTTCGTGCTGTCGCTGAAAGCCGGCGGCGTGGGCCTGAATCTGACGCGGGCGAACCATGTCGTCCACTATGACCGCTGGTGGAATCCGGCGGTGGAGAACCAGGCCACAGATCGGGTGTTCCGCATCGGCCAGGAGAAAAACGTCGAAGTGCATAAGCTGATTTGCCAGGGAACGCTGGAGGAACGGATCGATGAATTGATCGAGCGGAAAAAAGCGCTGTCAGAGCAAGTCGTCGGCTCCGGTGAGCAGTGGCTGACGGAAATGAGCGATGACGAGCTGCGCAGCCTGATTGCGCTGCAGACGGACAGCATTCTGGAAGGAGGGATCGGATGAGCCGCGCGGCATCGTTGGCGGAGGGGAGGGAGTTCTCCCTGAGCCTTACGGCAGACGGGCTGATTTGCAAAATAGGAGGGGAGCATGCGGTGACGCTCCCCTTGGCTCCGGCGGCGGAGCGGGAGCGGGCGGGCCGCGCCCTGCTGCGGCGGCTGCAGGAGCAGCCGCGGGCGCTGGCCGCGCTGCTGGAGCGCGGGGCCGCCGGGATCGCGGCGCTGCTGCCGGAGCGCCCGCCGTGGCGCGAGGCGGGGGCGTGGGCCGGCGGTGACGGTAATGGCAGTGGCGGTCGTGGCAGTAGTGACGGTGGCAGTAGCGGCGGTATTGGCGGTGGTGGTCGTGGCAGTAGCGGTGGCGGCAGCAACGGTCGCGGCAACGGCGATAGCGGCGATGGCGGTGGCAGTAGTAGCGAAGGCAGTAGCGGTGGCGGCAGCAACGGTCGCGGCAACGGCGATAGCGGCGATGGCGGTGGCAGTAGTAGCGAAGGCAGCAGCGGAGGCGGTCGCGGCAACGGCAGCAATGTTGGGGGCAGCGGCGATAGCGGTGGCAGTAGTGGCGAAGGCAGCAGCGGAAGCGGTAGTGACGGTGGCAGCGGCGAAGGCAGTGGCGATAGCGGCAGCATCAGTGGCGGCCGCGTGCGCTGCGCCTGCGGCGCGCCCGGCTGTGCGAGGGCGGCCGAAGCCATCGCCGCCGCCGAGGCGGCCTGGGCGCGGGACGCCGCGCTGCGCCTGAAGGCGCTCGGCTGGACGCCCGAGGCGCTGGCCGGCGCCGTGTGGGCCGCCTGGGCGGCCGCTGCGCCGCTGCCGGACCCCGAGGCGGCGCTGCGCCAGGCCGCCGGGCCGCGCGAAGGCGAGCGCCGGGCGTCCGGGCCGGGCGGCGGCGGCGCGGCCCTGGCCGAGTGGCTCGCCGAGGCGGCGGAGCAGGGCCGGCTGCACGAGCCGGGGCCGGAGTTCCACGACCTTGGCGTGGAACTGGGCCGCCCGGACGCGGCCGGCGAGCCGCCTGGCGGCCCGGACCCGGCGCCGTGGGCGGCGCTGCTGCCCGGCGTGCCCGGCGCGGCGCAGGGGCTGGCGCTCGTCGCCGCCCAGGTGCGGCAGCGGGCCGAGCGGCTCGCCGCCCCTTTGCGCGGCAAGCCGCGCTGACGCGCCGCCCGCGCCCGGCCCCAGCGCAGTCCGCCGGCCCCGCAGCGGCAAAGCGCATCGCTGACCGTGATGAAGCCGCGGCTGTTCAGTCCCGCTAGCGTTGCATCAACTTTTGCACAAGACATGTTGTAGCCCTGGTACTTTCCAGATTTCCGCAACGGACCTGGTTTTCGAATCGAAACTATCGTTCGCCGGAAATCTAACGGTTGTAGCAGCGGCTATTTTATGAAAATAACCCTTTTCTAAATTCTAACGGTTGTGAACGCCGCTATTTGCCTTGATCCGGGCAAAATTCGCTGGATTTAAGTGAGATAAGCGCCATGGCAACCGTTAGAATTTGAAATCCACGTTTTTGGAACAAATAGCGGTTGTGGCAACCGTTAGAATAGTTTTGTGGCTAGAAATGTGTATCTTGTTAGATTTGATGTAACGCTAGTGGTTCAGCCCCCCAGTTAAGGGCATAAAATGTCCTTATTCAGGCGGTATCCATCCATTTGAGAAAAATAGAGGCAATTTATGTCGTTATTTTCTCGAATTGCAAGGAAATGCCCACGTTCCGGCCTCTTCATAGGGAAATAAGGACAAAAAATGTCGCTAATGGAGATGAACAAGTCTGGCTTCAGGTAATAAGTACATAAAGTTCCGCTATTTTGCAGACCCAGCCGACGGTTGGGCTTTTAACCGATCCGAAAGGGTCGGTTTTTTCTGTGCGATTCTGATAACGCCCTAAACAAGAGCGTTTCTTCGGCAGGGTTTGTATCTCTATAGAGAACTTGACAGCAGGAGCGAACTAGCCTATCCTTTACCCAAATTAGGAATGGAGCCAAAGCACCGTGCGGAAGTCCTCAATACCACGTTGACCTGCATCAGCAAGCACGGAATGGACGGCCTTACGCTGGATAAGGGCGAAGATAACCGCTTGATTAGTCATGATTATGTTCAAAGGTTTATCGCGAAAAAATAACGGAACCCGAGGAGGAGGATCGCTGTGCAAATCAAAAAGTTAGAAGCTAACGGAACAGAAATCGCTGTTGTGAGCAGCAGCAAAGTGGTCATATATGACGTTCAGTCTGCTTTGGATCTTATGGCCACCGTACGATATGAAACAGGTTGCGATCGAATTATGATGGACAAGTCCCTGATAAACGAAAGCTTTTTTGATCTAAAAACCGGTCTGGCGGGCGAGATTGTTCAGAAATTCATCAATTACCAGACGAAGGTTGCCATCGTAGGGGATTTTTCGGGGTATGCCAGTAAAAGCCTGCGGGACTTCATCTATGAATCCAACAGCGGGAATGATCTCTTTTTTATGCCGTCCGAACAGCAAGCGATAGAAAAGTTAAGCACGGTAAAATAAAGGTTTGGATGCGGCGGAGGAGATGGGGCGAAGAAGGCGCTGCAAATTAACGAAGAAGCCGAAATAGCTGCAAATTTGCAGTTATTCCGGCCGGTTCCAGCGAGAGAATGCCTAGCAGATGTAAAAAGTGCAGTTATTTTTTGATATTTTGGAGAAGGTGGAACTTGTGCAGGGAATAGTTGCGCTTTTCCCAATTATTTCAGAGGAAGCCGGCTAATTCTCAGAAATAGTTGTACTTTTTGCAGGTATTCCCCCGCTCCGCGCAGAGCTGGCCCTGCCGGCTCACCCTCGTCCGCCCCCGCCTTCACTCGCTTGCACCCGCCCGCACCGCATACCTACTCCGGCAAAGCGGCTTCGGATACGCCCATGATTTCCTTGCGCAGGCCGTGCATTTTTTTGTCCAGGGCGTCGGCGGCTTTGGCCGCTTCGGACAGCTCGCGCACGACGTGCGGCGGCACCTGTTTGTCGTATTTGTAGTACAAAATATGCTCCATGCTCGCCCAGAAATCCATCGCGAGCGTGCGCATCTGGATCTCGACCTTCATCCACCGCTGGCCTTCGAACAAGGTGAGCGGCACGGCGACGATGATGTGCAGGCTCTGGTAACCGTTGGGTTTAGGATTTTCAATGTAATCCTTGACCTCCAGGACGGTGATGTCTTCGCGGTGCTTCAGATGGTCGAGCAGGCTGTAAATGTCGCGCACGAACGAAAAAACGATCCGCATCCCGGCGATGTCGTGGATTTGGTTCACCATATTGTCGACGGTCAGGTCCAGGCCTTTACGTTCAAGTTTTTGAAGAATGCTTTTCGGCTCTTTGATCCGGGATTTGATATGCTCGATCGGGCTGTATCCGTTATGGATTTTCCACTCCGTTTGGATCAGCTTGATTTTGTTCCCCAGTTCATCCAGGGCAAGCTCGTACAGGAAGGGCAGCTTTTTCCACTCCTCCAGCTTGCGCAGCTCATCCTCGCCGATCTCCCACTGGTACAGCTCCCTTAAATCCAATTGCTTCAGCACACTGTCGTCTGAATTCGTATCTAATACGCTCAAGGCTATCTACTCCTAATCACGTTCAGGTTGATGAAGCTTCCACTCCTTTAGTTAATGGAACTCTCCCTTTAATTGTACCGTGAACGCCGCGGCGAATCAAAAAAGAAAACGCATTCAGCAATATGGCGAAACGGCGAAATACCGCGCCATAAGCCTTAGGGCGGTTTTCACTGGAGTGAAAAATCTGGTATGATAATGAATATTTCGCGGGGAGGAATCATCATGAATTTTTTACAGCGATTAAAAGATGGTGCGGGCAAGGTGACCGATCGCGCGCAAAACGTCGTTGAAATTGGAAAACTTAATACGCAAATTTCAAATATCGAACGGGAACTCGGTTTGTACTATCAAAAAATGGGCGAGGTTTTTTACGAAGGTTACCGCAAGAAAGACATGTCTTATGCGGAGAAAGAGATGCTTGATTTGGCCAAAACCTGCGATTTGCTGGCCGAGGAGCGGGACGAGATCCGGGCCAAAGTCGCCGAGCTCAAAAACGAGCGTTTGTGCGGAGCGTGCGGGCGGACGGTGGCTGAGGACGCTGTTTTCTGCCAGTATTGCGGACATAAGCTGGTCAAACGGAAATCGGTTTTTCCCGAGGATTTGATCGAGCCGGCCAGGGCGGCGGCGCCGACGGTGGAGGATACCAGAACTCCCGTCGTGCCGGAAACGCTCGAGAAGGAAACGAAGAGAAGCATCGACCTGGAGCAGCTGTTGTTTTCGGCCGATCTGATTGAATCCGCGGAGAAGAGGGACAGCGACACGGTACGTGAACCGGCCGATCCTGAGGCGGAGGAGCGGCTGCAGCGCAGTCTCGAACGGGAACGCAGACGCCAGGAGGAGCTTGACCGGCGGATTCGCTCATGGACGCAAAAAGCGGAGCAGCCTGATGAGGAGAAACCATCGCCAGGCATCACGGTCGCAACCGTTAAATGCCAAATCTGCGGGTCTATGCTCGTCAAAGGCACCAAGTGGTGCCCGCATTGCGGCTCGGAGCAAATTTAGACTTGCGGATTCGCGGGAAGATTTGGCGCAAGTGTTTAAGGTGCTCTGGATAATTTCACCGGAATGTCACAAAAGCCTCCCGCTGATCGGGGAGATGATACGTAGTAATAGTTAGGATGCCCGTCAAAAGGCGGGGGGATGCTATAAGCATCAAACCATAGAGATCAGGGAGCGTGAATTTGCATGGAATGCATCGTCCATTTTGAAGTCATGCACAGTGAGGGACCGAAGGAGTTAAGGGGGCTTATCTTTTTGGACGAAGGCAAGCTGCCGACGGAAGCGGATTTTTTGAAAATGTTCGAGGAAATGGGGTATAAGCTGCGGCTGACGGATCGGGAGAACCTGGTGTTTGAGCCGCTCGGCTCCGGCGCCGATTACAGCAAAATCCGGGTGCGCCGCCTCGATACGGGGGAGAAAAGCTACAAGGAAGACGGCGAGTTAAAATCGCTGCTGTCCAACCTCATGCCGCGCGAGTTCCGGCCGATATAAGCTGTTGTTAGCCGTATTTTTCCGTCCCCGTCACAGGGCCGGCGCTGAATTTCTACAAAATATTCAAGAAAGGGACGAAATCCCTCTTTATTTCCCTGGGCGATTTGCGTTATACTTCTGACATTGCTTAAAAGAGGTTCGACGTTTTTTCTCGTATAAGTGCGGGGATTGGCCTGCATGTTTCTACCTGATCACCGGAAATGATCGGACTACGGGAGGAGCTCTATTTTTCGCGTCTTTTCGCGTCCCCGGGGATTACCAAGCCAAGCGGCTGTCCAAACAGGTTCGGGAGGCTTGCGGCGTTAAGCTGAAATGTAGAGCGATTCTTACGGGTCCATTTTCCGATTGTGGAAAATGGGCTTTTTGTTTTTTGCAGGAACGAAAATTGAAGGGGGAAGGTTTGCAATGAAGCTGCTTAAGGACAAGGTTATGACCGAAGGCATCGTGCTGAGCGATCAGGTGCTCAAAGTCGATTCCTTCCTGAACCACCAAATGGACCCGGAGCTGATGCGGGAGATGGGAGGAGAGTTCGCCCGGCGTTTTGCCGGAGAAAAGATTACCAAGGTGCTGACGATTGAATCCTCGGGCATCGCCCCGGCGATCATGACGGCGCTGGAGCTCCAGGTTCCGATGATTTTTGCGAGAAAGCATAAATCATTGACGCTAAAGGACAACATTCTCGTGGAAAAAGTGTACTCGTTTACGAAGCGGGAGACGAACGAGATTACGGTGTCCAAAAAATTTCTGTCCGACAGCGACCGGGTGCTGATCATCGACGATTTCCTGGCCAACGGCGAAGCCGCCTTCGGCCTCGCCCGCATCGTAGAGCAGGTTGGGGCGGATGTCGTCGGCATCGGCATCGTGATCGAGAAATCGTTCCAGCCGGGGGCGCGCCTGTTGGAAGAAGCGGGATACCGCGTCGAATCGCTGGTTCGGGTCGCTTCGCTGGAAGACGGCGTGGTCACCTTTGCCGATGAGCTTAATTAAGCGTATTACTAAACGCAGTTGCAGTTATTCATCGTATTAACGAATTTCGGGGGGAAAGGTTCAGCATGGAACGAGAACGTATTTTTCAGCATCACAGGCATCCGCTTAAAACTTTTTCGCTGGGCATCCAGCATGTGCTGGCGATGTATGCCGGCGCGGTCATCGTGCCGCTGATCGTCGGCGGTGCGCTTAACTTCACGCAAGCGCAGCTTACCTACCTGATCGCGATCGATTTGCTCGCCTGCGGCGTGGCGACGCTGCTGCAGGTATGGGGGAACCGCTTCTTCGGCATCGGGCTCCCGGTGATGCTGGGCTGCGCCTTTCAGGCGGTTTCGCCGATGATCGCCATCGGCCAGCAGGAGGGGATGGGAGTTTCCGCCATTTACGGGGCAATCATTGCCTCAGGGGTGTTCGTGTTCCTGTTTGCCGGTTTGTTCGGCAAGCTTATCGCCCTGTTTCCGCCGGTGGTGACCGGCTCGGTTGTAACGATCATCGGGGTCACCTTGATTCCGGTGGCCATTTCCGATCTGGGGGGCGGCAGCCCGGGCGAAAACCCGGATTTCGGCAGCCCGCTCAATCTGGCGCTCGGCTTTGGGGTGATGTTGTTCGTCATCCTGATGAACCGTTTCGCCAAAGGGTTCCCGCGTTCCATTTCCGTCCTGCTGGGCTTGATCATCGGGACGCTCGCGGCCGCTCTGGCCGGTAAAGTGGACCTGACGCCGCTGAAGGAAGCGGGCTGGTTTCATGCGATCCAGCCTTTTTATTTCGGCAAACCGACCTTCCATGCGTCGGCGATTTTGACGATGATTCTGGTGGCGATCGTTAGCGTGGCCGAGTCGACCGGGGTGTTTATGGCGCTCGGCAAAATCGTGGACAAAGACATCACATCGAAGGATTTGACGCGCGGCTACCGCGCCGAAGGGCTGGCGATCATTCTGGGGGGGATTTTCAACTCGTTCCCGTACACCACGTATTCGCAAAACGTCGGCCTTGTCCAAATGAGCCGGGTCAAAACCCGCGACGTGATCGTGGTCGCCGGCGGGTTGTTGATCCTGATCGGCTTCGTGCCTAAAATCGCCGCGTTGACGCAGCTTGTGCCAACCTCGGTGCTTGGCGGGGCGATGATCGCGTTGTTTGGGCTTGTGCTTTCCTCCGGCATCCGGATGCTGGGGGATCAGGTCGATTTGAACCGGCACGAAAATCTGCTGATTATCGCCTGCTCCGTCGGCATGGGGCTGGGCGTGACGGTGCAGCCGGATATTTTCGACCGGCTGCCGGCGGCGTTGCGCATTTTGGCGGATAACGGCATCGTGGCGGGCAGCGTTACGGCGATCGTCATGAACCTGCTGTTCAACGGGCTGGGAGGACCGCGCAAGGTCGAGGCCGAGGCCGAGGCTAAGGCTAAGGCTGAGGCTGGGGAAGCTCTGCAGGGCTAATAAGCCGGGTTCCTGGTAATGGACTGGACAAGCCCATACCCCCTGCTACATCCGCTGCAGCTGCTTTTCCGCCAGCTCGCCGAGCCAAGGGAGCTTCAGCCATTTGCCCTGCAGCGCGGCCAGCATCAGCACAACCCAAAGCGTGACGCCCAGCGCGGTCAGCAGCAGGTTGACGACGACGCCGATCACCGGCAGGAAGCCGGAAAGCGCGTGGGCCAGCATCAGCCCGCCGAACAGCATGACCGATTGCAGGGCATGAAACAGCACAAACCGGCTTCTTCGTTCAAGGGCCAAAAATGCGACGCCTCCCACAAAGGCGAGCAAGTAGCAAAGAAATCCGGCGACGTTCTCGTAAAGGCCGGTGGAAGATTTGAAGGGAGACACGGCATCACCTTCTTTCGCAAGGCTAGGTTCTTACTACCTAATGTATGACGAGCCCTCGGCGGTAAGAACCAGCTCTGCTTCCGGCGGCGCAAACCATTGCCGCAAAATATCGCTTACGATCGCCTCCGCGGCCTCCGGCCTGCGGAGGTTTTCGATTTCGCGGGCCACGCCGGCAAGGTGTTCTTCATTGCTTAGGAGAGCTTCGATTTGACCCGTCAGCGTCGCGGAATCCTCGGCGACCATCGCTACGCCTTTTTGCTGCAGATACAGGGCGTTGTTGAGCTCCTGCCCGGGGACCGGCTTATACAAGAAAATCGGCAGTCGGCAGGCCAGCGCTTCCGACAACGTGATTCCGCCAGGCTTGGTGATAATGCAGTCGCAGGCTTGCATCAGCGCGGCCACCTCGCTGACGTAGCCGTAGACATGCACGTCCGGATGCTGGCCCAATTGCTTGCTCAGCCCGCGGTGCAAATTGCGGTTGCGTCCACAGACGACAACGACCTGGTGGCGCCCGGAGGATACGAGCCGATTGCAAATATCGCGGATGCCCGTCATCACCCCGTAAGCGCCGGCCATGAGCAGAACCGTTTTTTTGCGCGGATCAAGCCGGTCCGCGATTTCCCCGCCAGGAGCCGGCTCCCGGAAGAAATCGGGCTTCAGCGGAATGCCGCTGACGACGACGTTCCCTTCGGGAATCCCCCGTGACGTCATCTCCCGCTTTAAATCGTCGGTTGCGACGTAATAACGGTCGACGCTCGGGTGAATCCAGCGCCCGTGCAGGTCAAAATCGGTGACGATATTGACCAGCGGCAGCGATTTGCCGGTCCTTTTGCTCAGCTTGGGCATTGCCAGCTGGGGGAACGTATGGATGATAATATCGGGTTGTATCTGGTCAATGGTCTGCTGGAGTTTTCCCATGCCTAACGAATTGATGACGCCGAGCGGCGAGGTTTCAAACTGCATTTCTTTGGTCGCGTTATACACCCAACCGTAGATAAGCGGCAGCGTACGGAAGCTTTGCATGTACACGAACTTGGTCAGCTCATTCAGCAGCGGATGGGCTTCGGCCATTAAATCCAGCAGGACGATATCCGCAATGCCTTGGCTGCGGAAGCTGGCTTCGAGGGCTTTGGACGCTTGATAATGGCCATCCCCGTAGCTGGCGTACAAGATCATAATTTTAGGCGTTTTATAAGTCATGAAGATAATATCACTCCTGTTTAAGTCGAGCTGACTTTTTTGCGGTTAAGCCTTATTTTAACCTACGGCCGGACATATAAATATAATTAATGTGGGCGCAGGACAAAAAATGTATGTTTGGAAGAAGCTGAAACCTGATGCTGAATATGCTACAATGAAAAAATAGGAGGTCATTCAAAACTAGCCCACAGCGACTGCATGAAAACATGGATCAAGACATTTCGCGTTCTCTGGCATCGGAGCATTTACCTTAAACGTTCTGGGAGGGAATTCATATGGCAACGAAAGGTCACGATGAAGTTAAAGAAAGTTTACGGGAGATGACCCGAATCTTCAAACCGAAAGATCCGAAAAAATTCGTGAAAGAATATGTTCGCAAGTATCGTATCATGGGCGGCTACGAAGAAGAATTGACCCACCTTGTTGAGCTTGAGCTGGGCAAGCTTGATTCATCCGTATCCTAGCAACTTGAAATCGTTATGTTTCGTTCCGGCGCGGAAACCGCGTCCGGAACGTTTTTTTTCTTCTCTATCTACATATAATAAATGGATGCATCATCGTCAAATTTTGCGTTTTGTTAAACAACGAGGGGAGAATCGGAAGGCGTGAAAATACGATTGAAAACGAAAGAGGAAATTTTGCGGATAGGGGAAGCCGGCCGCATTCTGGCGGAATGCCATCAGGGAATCGCCCAGCTGATCGGTCCGGGGATTACGACGCTGGAGATCGACCGCTTTGTCGAGTCGTTTCTGGCGGGACGCGGCGCCACGCCGGAGCAAAAAGGATACCACGGGTTTCCGTTTGCGACCTGCGCTTCCGTCAACGATGTCGTTTGCCACGGGTTTCCGAACGACCGCAAGCTGCAAGCGGGGGATATCGTGACGATCGACATTGTGGTTAATAAAAACGGCTGGCTGGCGGACTCGGCCTGGTCCTACCGCGTCGGGGAGGTCGGACCGGACGCGGAGAAGCTGCTCCAGGCGACCGAACAAGCGCTTGGCGCCGGGATCGCTCAGGCTTATCCGGGCAACAAAATCGGCGACATCGGTTACGCTGTGCAGCGCGTAGCGGCGGCTGCGAACAGCGGCATCGTAAAGGCGCTGATCGGACACGGCATCGGGAGATCGATGCACGAGCCGCCGGATGTGCCGAATTTCGGGCGCCCGAAGAGCGGGGTGACGCTGCAGCCGGGCATGGTCATCACCATTGAACCGATCTTTACCGGTGGCAATACGGGAGCCGTGCTGTGGGAGGATGACGGCTGGACGATCCGCTCGGCGGACGGCAGCCTGGGGGCTCATTATGAGCATACGCTGGCCATTACGGAGGATGGGCCGGTGGTTTTGTCGATCTTATAAGAGAGGATGGAGCGGCTGCGGCGATCAGACGTGTTCTGGAGACTCTCGTGAAGGTCTGGACCGCCGCTTGCTCCGCTCTTAATTTTTTATATTCGAGTAAATACTTTATAAGCGTGAGTTGGACCCCTATAAAGTCGGAATACCCTTCCTTTTTTCAAACGTCCTTGTTCCTCATAACTGCGCCCCCTTGAATCCAATGTAACACGCCCACCGGACAGAGATTTGATTTTTTCTCTCAAAATCTGCCGTCTCTCACGTCCAAACCTCACTTTTTGAATTCGTACTTCTTGCACCTAAGATGAAATAAAATTTGAAGAAATGTCAAAAATGAAGTAAGGCGAAAAACTCCGAAAAACGCGGGAAAATGTTCACGATTGGCAGCCCTTTCGACAGTTGTTGAAATTGAGAAAACGTTAACAAATCCCTTTGTGACGCGCATTTCCGGATTTTTGAACAATTTGTGAACTCCCCTTCGATCATTGACAAAACAGGGGTTCGATCATATATTTAATAGGTGATTGTTGTAATTGACAGGAATGTAGTTTCCGTGATACGCAGGTAGAATTTTGAGCCCTTGGCTCACTGGAAACCCTGTGCCAGATCGGAAGAAAACGGAAGAAGTGGGGTAGATGAATGATGAAACCGTGGAAGGTTGTAAAGCGGCTGTTGCCTTTGTTTGCCGGACTTTCGCTCCTCTTGTCCGCATGCGGCCGTGAGGACCTGTCTGTGCTTAGACCGCAGGGCCCGGTAGCCGAAGGGCAACTCGGACTTATTAAGCTGTCGATTTCGATCATGATCGTCGTCATGCTGATCGTGTTCGGCATCGCCGCTTACGTCCTGGTAAAGTACCGGCGCAAACCGGGACAAACCGAAGTGCCGAAGCAAGTCGAGGGCAACTTTAAATTGGAGGTTATTTGGACGGCCATCCCGTTAGTTCTGGTACTCATTCTGGCCGTGGCTACGGTGCAAAAGGTGTTTGCGATCGGTGAAGACTACTCGAAGGATAAAAATGCCGTCAAAATCAAAGTAACGTCGCACCAGTTCTGGTGGGAATTCACGTATCCTGATTACGGCATCACAACGGCCCAGGACATGATTATTCCGACCGGCAAGAAGATCGCGCTTGAGCTGAAAACGGCCGACGTGCTGCACTCCTTCTGGGTGCCTTCCCTGGCGGGGAAAATCGATACGAATACGGACGGAACGATCAATAAAGCCTGGCTCGAAGCTTCCCACGAAGGCGTTTTCTTGGGGAAATGCGCCGAACTCTGCGGGAAATCCCATGCGTTCATGGAATTCCGGGTTAAAGCGGTGAGCGAGGATTCTTTCAACAAATGGGCGGACTCCATGAAAGCCCCGGTTCAGACGATCGCCGATCCGGCATTGGCGGAAGTGTTCAAGACGCAATGCTTGAGCTGCCACGCTGTCGGTGACCAAGGCGGCCCGGTCGGACCGAACCTGACGGGGATCGGAAGCAGGGAAACCGTTGCCAGCATCTTACATAATGCAGAAGGGTCCGGCAAGTCAGTGGACGGAAAACCGATCAAGGATAATTTGGTGGAATGGCTGACGGATCCGCAAAAAGTGAAGCCTGGCAATAAAATGCCGAACCCGAAGGAAGACCTGGGGCTGTCGGATGACCAAATCGAAGCCATCGCCGATTACTTGGCAAACAGCAAATTGTCTTACTGATGGATGGATAGCAATTTAAAGGGGGTACAAACCTTGGCTCATGCTCACAGTGTCAAGCGGCACAAGGGGTTGATGGACTGGTTAACGACGGTCGATCACAAAAAAATCGCCATCCTGTATTTGGTGGCGGGCGGATTTTTCTTCGGGATCGGCGGGATCGAGGCGTTGCTGATCCGCGTGCAGCTTGCAAAGCCGATGAACGATTTCGTATCGGCCCAGCAGTTTAACGAATTGATTACGATGCATGGCACAACGATGATTTTCCTCGGCGTCATGCCGGTCATTTTCGCCTTGATGAACGCGGTTATCCCGCTGCAGATCGGGGCTCGCGACGTGGCGTTTCCATTTTTGAACGCGCTCGGATTTTGGACGTTTTTGTTCGGCGGCCTGCTGTTGAACCTCAGCTGGCTGATGGGCGGCGCTCCGGATGCCGGTTGGACGTCCTATACGCCGCTGTCGTCAAACACGTACAGTCTGACGCATGGCGTGGACTTCTACACGATCGGCCTGCAGATCGCCGGTCTGGGGACATTGATCGGGGGCCTGAACTTCCTGGCGACGATCATTACGATGCGCGCCCCGGGCATGTCTTTTATGCGGATGCCGATGTTCTCGTGGACGACGTTTATCACCTCGGCCATCATTTTGTTCGCGTTCCCGGCGATTACGGTCGGCCTGGTGCTGCTGACCTTTGACCGGATTTTGAGCGCCAATTTCTTCAATGTGGAAAGCGGCGGGAACCCGGTGCTCTGGCAGCATATTTTCTGGATTTTCGGTCATCCGGAAGTGTACATTTTGATTCTGCCGGCTTTCGGGGTGATTTCCGAAGTCATTCCGACTTTCGCGCGCAAGCGGCTGTTCGGTTACAGCTCGATGGTGTTTGCGACGATTTTGATCGCCTTCCTTGGCTTCATGGTCTGGGCTCACCATATGTTCACGACGGGGATGGGACCGGTCGCCAACGCCCTGTTCTCCATTTCGACGATGCTGATTGCCGTTCCGACAGGGATCAAAATCTTCAACTGGCTGTTTACGATGTGGGGCGGGCAAATCCGCTTTACGACGGCGAACCTGTTCGCCTCCGGCTTTATCCCGACGTTCGTCATGGGCGGGGTCACCGGTGTGATGCTGGCTTCCGCGCCTGCGGACTATCAATACCATGACACGTATTTCGTCGTGGCGCATTTCCACTACGTGATCGTCGGCGGCCTGGTGCTCGGTTTGTTTGCCGGTTTGCACTATTGGTGGCCGAAGATGTTCGGACGCATGTTAAGCGAAAGATTGGGCAAAATCGAGTTTTGGACGTTTATTATCGGTTTCCATCTGACCTTCTTTGTCCAGCATTTCCTTGGCCTGATGGGCATGCAGCGCCGCGTATTTACGTATTTGCCGAACCAGGGCTTTGACCTGATGAACCTGATCAGTACGGTCGGCGCATTTTTGATGGGCGTGGGCGTCATCGTGTTCCTGGTCAATGTCGGAATTACGGCAAAACAACCGAAAGGCGCGGCAAACGATCCTTGGGAAGACGGCCGTACCCTGGAATGGGCCATTCCTTCACCGCCGCCGGAATACAACTTCAAGCAAATTCCGCTGGTGCGCGGGCTTGACGCTTTCTGGAAAGAGAAGATGGCTGGCAACAAGGAAATGACGCCGGCCGAACCAGTAGGGCCGATTCACATGCCTTCGCCGACGATCCTTCCGTTCGTCATGTCGGTGGGCCTGTTTATCGCCGGCTTAGGTTTTATGTTCACCAATGACGATTTCGGCAACAGTTTCCTGAATCTGCTCTTTAATAAGTACATCGTAGTCATCATCGGTTTGGCGATTACGTTTGGGTGCATGCTGGTTCGTTCGCTGTATGACGACCATGGCTGGCATATCGAACCGGAAGAACCGAGTGAGAAGGAGGTCACGGCATGACGACACCACATGCGCATCAGGCTACGGACACTTTGCCTCATGAGCCGGAGAAAGCAACGCTGGAAGGACGCAATAAGATCCTGGCCTTCTGGTTGTTTCTCGGCGGCGAGTCCGTGCTGTTCGGTACGCTGTTCGCCACCTTCCTGACTTTGCGGAACCAAGTCGCCGACGGTCCGTCGGCGGCCGAGCTGTTCAGCCTGCCGATGACGGCGGCTGCGACGTTTATCCTGCTGGTGAGCAGCTTGACGAGCGTATTCGCCATCCAGGCGATGCACCGCGGCGATCAAAAGAAGCTGGCGACCTGGCTGGCCGTCACGGTTTTGCTCGGATTGGCGTTCCTCGTCCTGGAAATTTACGAGTTTTACGAATACGTGCATCATGATGAATACGGCATGACGACGAGTGCGTTCAGTTCGGCCTTTTATACGCTGGTCGGGTTCCACGGGGCTCACGTCTTGTTTGGAATTCTTTGGATCTCGCTATTGATCGGGCAACTGTTCAATAAAGGCCTCACCGTCGTAACGGCGCCGAAAGTGTATGTATCGGCTATCTACTGGCACTTTATCGACGTCGTTTGGGTGTTCATTTTCACGGTCGTGTACCTGCTCGGAAAGGTGGTATAACAGATGGTGAACCAGGAAACAAACGGCACGCCAGCGGTCAAACGCCATCAGCGCCATGAGGGTCCGCAGAAGCACATCATCGCTTTCGCGTTCTCCATCGTTTTGACCTTAATCGCTTTCGCCGCGGTCGCTGCCGGCGGAGTGAATGCGGCGTTTACCGTCATTCTGCTGCTGGTAATGGCGGTGCTGCAAGTGCTTGTACAATTGGGATATTGGATGCACATGAAAGATAAAGGCCACATGATTCCGATCCTGTTTATGTTCGGGGGATTCTTTGTCGCTTTTACCGCGGTCATTGCCGCTCTATACTGGATGTGGTGGTAAGATGAAAAAAGAGGCGGGTCTGATCCGGAGATCAATGGCCCTCCTCTTTTTTCACAATTTAGACAGAAAATCCGGCGGCGGAGGGAGGTTTTACGGTGCTTGGATTAGAATATTTTAAATTTGAGGATGTCTGGAGTCCGGTATTTCTGGCATTTATGCTGCTGGTTACGGCGGGATACTTCGTGCTGATCGGTCCGGCCGGCGGGAAATGGGCCGCGGAGGAACGTGTTCCGGCGTGGAGAAAGCTGCTGTTTGTGGCTGGTATGGTGTTGTTATACCTGGCTCAAGGAGGTCCGATCGAACTGCTCGGGCACATGATGTTCAGCTTCCATATGCTCAGCATGGCATTGTCTTATCTGGTTGCTCCGCCGCTGCTGATGTTGGGCATCCCGCCCTGGGTTTGGCGGAAAGCCGTTTCGTTTCTTGCCGGCAGCCCGCTGCGCCATCTGCGGTTTTGGGTGAAGCCGGTGGTGGCGGCCGTGGTGTTTAACGGGCTGTTTTCGTTTTATCATATCCCGGCGGTTCACGATTACGTGATGCTGCATTTCGGCGTACACCGGCTTTATTATATCGTCCTGTTTATCGCCTCGGGGCTGATGTGGTGGACGCTGGTGAACCCGCTGCCTGAACGGCCGGGCGTGCAGGGGCTGAAGAAAATGGGGTTTATTTTTCTGAACATGGTGCTGCTGACCCCGGCCTGCGGCTTGATCATCTTTGCGAAAGCGCCGTTATACGCGACCTACAGCGATCCAAACGTATGGGCGAGAGCGATGGGATATTGCGTTTCGGGGAATCCCGATATGCTGTTAAGCCAATTTGGCGGCCCGCAATTTTTCGGGTTCCTGGAACCCGGCATCGATCAGCAGGTAGGCGGCATTTTGATGAAGTTCATCCAGGAGTTTATCTTCGCCTCGATGCTGGCGTATGTCTTTTACCAGTGGTACAAGCAGGAAAATCGCGGAGGCGACGACGAGGAGCTGACGGCCCAGCTTGCTGAGGCTCCTGAGCGTTCTGGGGTGGGTGAACTTGCTGAGGCTCCTGGGCCTTCCGACGATTTCGGGGTTCCTAAGCCTTCTTAGGTTCGTGAGCCTTCTAAGGTTCGTGAGCGCTCTGAAGTTCCTAAGTCTTCTGAGGCTCGTGAGGGCTCTGAGGCGCGTGAGCTTTCCGGGCTCCGTTCGGATACAGCGATTCTGCCGCCGGGGAAAGTAGTGGAATAGACGCCTTACGTGGGTTAATGCTGGATGACGGAGCCGACGAGCTGCTGTTTGTTACCCTCGGATATTGAGGCGTACGGAGCTTCTGACACAGCGAAAACGGCCCTAGCTTGACTCTCGCTGCGCGTTCCCGTGCTGCACGACGGTGCTTGAAGATTGTCCAGTAATTGCGCTTGACCAGTGGGGGCGCAGCGAATGATCGATCTATCCGGTACATCTATCAGGCACAACTATTCGGCACATTTTTATGCTAACGGTTGTCATAGCGCTTATTCAGCCGAAAAAACGAAGATTTCATTTCTAACGGTTGTATTCGCGCTTATTTGGGCGAAACAGCCCCTTTTCCTGCAGAAAAACGGGAAATAAGCTCGCTGGCAACCGTTACATCTGGTAAACCCTCGTTTTTACCCAATTAGCGTCGCTCACAACCGTTAGATTTTTCGTGCACTTTTATGTACCCTTTTACGCACTAGTACCTGTTTCCGTCCGGTCAAGCACCGATTTCGATTTTGAACCGAAATAAGCGGGGTGATTGGATATTTCCAATAGAAATGGAAATTATCTGGAAAATACAGCGGCTAGATTGGATATTTCCAATAGATCTGGTCGGCAGGGTGCTAAACGGGCGATTTAAGCGAAATCTATTGGAAATATTCCAATAAGAGCCTTAAATTGCATTAGATTTCCGTCAATCTATTGGATTTTTTCCAGTGAGAGCCCGGCGCCAATGCTTACGAAGCGAGTTTTGTTCGAAGTAATTTCCAAGAAGTAACGCTCACAAAACTAAGCGGATGCTTACGAAGCAAGTTTTGTTCGAAGCAAATTCGATGAAGTAACGCTCACAAAACTTTTAGGAGGTTCGAAATTGGATCTGTACACGTTGTTCCCGACGATCAGCACGTCGTTTATCGTCATTAGTGCGGTGCTGGTTGCCATCGGGTGGCGATTGATCATCAAGGGTAAACGGGAAGCCCACAAGAAGACGATGATCGCCGCCGCGATCGCGGCGCTGCTGTTTTTTATTATTTATATGTCCCGTACGGTGTTTATCGGGAATACGTCCTGGGGCGGTCCGGATAGCCTGAAAGGATATTATCAGACCTTCCTCATTTTCCACATCGTTTTGGCGACGGTGGCGGCTGTTTTCGGCATCACGACGCTGGTGCTTGGATTTCGGGAAAAGTATGCGAAACACCGCAAATGGGGCAGAACGACTTCGGTCATCTGGTTTTTTACGGCGATTACCGGGGTGGCCGTCTATGTGCTGCTGTACTTAATGTACCCGGGCGGACATACCAAGCCGGTATGGGAAGTGATCCTCGGCATTTGAGGATGCGGGGAACGAGCTAACCAGGCACTAACCAAGCACTAACCAAGCACTAACCAAGCACTAACCAAGCACCAACCAAGCACCAACCGAAACACTTGTCCGCACACAGAAACGTCCTGAGTTTTAAACTCGGGGCGTTTATTTTTTTGCATGCAGGAGGGACTGCCCAGAAGGTTTGACGAAACTGTTCCAAGTCATTATACTGTATATAAAGATATACACAGTAGATACAGTTCGGTTTGACGCGTCATTAGGTGTAAAGTTTAAAGCTTCATTTGAACCGCAATTGGCGCATCATGGAGTGTACAAACCTTACTGCTCGAAAAAGAAAGGTTGAGTGTATTGAACAGGTGGAAAGACGCTTGGGTCATCTTCAAAAGGGATCTGCGCGGGGACCGGTTGTATCTGATCATGAACGTCTTATTTATGCTGTATATGGCGCTGATGATGAGCTTTATGTTTGAACCCGGCGAACGGGAGGCTTCTTTGCTTAAGCCGCTGGCGGATTTTATGCTGCTGCTGTTGATTCCGTTTACCGGTTTTTATTTTTCGCGGCGCTCTTTTAACTACCTTAAAGAAGATTCATATACGCAGATGCTGCGGTTTTACCGCACGCTCCCCATCCCGGCGGACGCGGTGATGCTCGGCCGGATTATCCAGTTGGTTACGGCGATCTTTTTTAATGGCGTGCTTTATTTTCCGGCGCTTTATCTGCTTTCGGCAACCCTGCGAAGCGAGCTGAGTCTGGCGGGATACATTGCTTTTGCCTTAACTTGGTGCGGCTACGGTTTGCTGCTTAATGGCGCGTATATTTACTTTGAATTTTTAAAGAAAGGCAGCACTTATCTTTGGATGTCGCTGGCGGCGATGGTGCTGGTCGCTTTGCTCGCTTTTGTCGTCAACGGCTTCGGGGGGAATCTGATAGAGCTGACGGTGGGCTTTTCCGGACGGTATGCACTCTTGTCCCCGCTGATGTGGGGCTCCTTGGTCTGCGGAACACTGGGAGTAAGCCTGTTTGCCGCCATCACGAAGCGCAAGCTGGCCGTGCGGGATCTGGCGTGATGGGAGCCTTGGGGAAAGCGCTGGAAGGCGGAGGTGACGAGATCGATGTGGATTCCCATTCAGCTGAATGAGGAGAGCGGAGCGCCGTTGTACCATCAAATCGAAACACAACTCAAATCGCTGATCATCAGCGGGCAAATCGAGGAAGGAACATTGCTGCCTTCGATCCGGGAATTCGCCGGAAGTCTGAACTGCAGTGTAATTACCGTTCGCCGCGTTTATCAGGATCTGGAGAACGAGGGGCTGCTGCGGACGAAGCAAGGTACCGGGACCTTTGTGGCGAAGGTGGATGCCCAGGAACGCGGCGAGTACCGAAAAACAGTCGTACAGCAGGCTATCGCTGCGGCGGTAGATACCGGGAAATCGATGAATTTCGGAGAGGAAGAGCTGAAACGGCTGTTCTTGCAAGTAGTGCGGATGAAATATGAACCGAGGGACAAAAAAGGGGAGGAAAGCTGATGGAATTCGAGCTGGCTGTAGAGCTGATCGGGGCCGTAAAAAGAGGGCGGAGGAAAACGATCGGCCCGCTGAATCTGCAAATTCCCGCAGGCTATATCGTCGCTTTGGTTGGACCCAATGGTGCGGGAAAAAGCACGATCATGCAGATGACTCTGCAGATCGTCGCACCGGATGAGGGAGAAATCAAATGGTACGGCCACGCTCCGGCCGGCGAACTGCCGCTTGAAATTCGCCGGCAAATTGGGTATGTTCCGGAAAATCCGGCGGTGGACGAGAATTTTATGACCCCGGAAGAAGCGGCAAAATTCCGTTCCCATTGGTACCCGGATTGGGATGCGAAGCGGTTTGAGCGGTTAATGGACCGTTTTAATGTGCCGCGGCGTGAACGTTTAAACCGGATGTCCAAGGGCGAACGGCGTAAATTCGAAATCGCCGCTGCACTGGCGGCCAAACCGAAGCTGCTGCTGCTTGACGAGCCTTCGTCAGGGCTTGACCCGTTCGCTTGGGGCGCGATGATCGAGGAACTGCGTGATTTTATGGATGAGGGAGGCGAGGCGGTGTCGATCGTGCTCAGCACGCATATGGTCGAAGAAGTGAAGCGGCTGGCCGATTACATCACCCTCGTTCATGAAGGCCAAGTGCTGGGCATGGCCGAAAAAGACCTGCTGCTTGGAAGCTGGAAAGAAATTTGGCTGAAAGGGGAAAACTTGAGGCTGGATGATTTCCCTGGCACCGTAGTTTCCCGGGAGGATGGTCCTGCCATCAGCAAACTGGTTGTTCAGAACCATGGCGATTTTACGTGGTGGTGTAAAGACCATGGACT
Source organism: Paenibacillus lacisediminis (assembly GCF_046567315.2). NCBI lineage: Bacteria > Bacillati > Bacillota > Bacilli > Caryophanales > Paenibacillaceae > Paenibacillus > Paenibacillus lacisediminis. Next base: position 190,234 of record NZ_JBKIAX020000008.1, read on the forward strand.
GCAGGTGATTCAGAGTCGGAGTCTGGAACTGGAGGAAATTTTGAAGTTATGGCTGCAGGGTTATCCTCCGGGTGATTTTTTTACGAAAGAAGGGGAAAAGTGATGGCATATCCGTTGGTTTTGGAAAACGTAGTGAAGCAGTTCGGTGATAAGACGGCCGTTAATCATATTTCGCTTCGGGTGGAGGAAGGGGAAATTTACGGTCTGCTTGGCGCAAACGGGGCCGGCAAAACGACGACGATGCGAATGGTGCTGGGGCTGATATATCCGGACAGCGGCAGCATTTTGTACCACGACAAGCCGTACGGCCGGGAACTTCAGCACGAGATGGGGTATTTGCCGGAAGAACGGGGCATGTACCCTAAGGTGAAGGTCAGTGACCAAATCATTTATTTGGCCCGCCTAAGGGGGGTGTCGGCGGCGGAGGCCGACAAAAGCCTGAAATATTGGCTCGACCGCTTCGAAGTGCCGGAATATTACGACAAAAAAATCGAGGAGTTGTCCAAAGGGAACCAGCAAAAAATGGGCTTCATCGCCGCCGTCGTCCACAAGCCGAAAATCGTCATCATGGACGAGGCGTTCAGCGGGCTGGATCCGGTTAACGTCGAGCTGCTCAAGGCGACGGTGAAGGAGTTGCGCGATCAGGGCACCAGCATTTTATTTTCCACGCACCGGATGGAGCATGTGGAGGAGTTGTGCCGCAACATTACGATTTTGCACCGCTCCAATACGGTACTGCAAGGGAACTTGCAGGAAATCAAAAAACGTTATCCCCGCGAAGAGGTGCTGCTGAAAACGGCGGGGGAAGTGACCGGCCTGGAAACTCTAGACGGCGTTAATTCGGTGGAGCGGACTGGTAACGGTTATTTGCTTCAGATCAGCGATGCGTCCGCCGCGCAGGCCATCCTGAAAAAAGCGCTGGAATCCGCCGAGGTGGAGCATTTTGAAATCAAGGAGCCGACGCTCAACCAAATTTTTATTCGGGAGGTAGGTGAGTCGAATGAATAAAATGCGCACGGTGATCGGCTTTACGTTTATGAACAAGGTGCGGACGAAAGCCTTTATCATCACGACGGTCGTGTTGGCTTTGCTCGTTTCGGTCGGCCTGCATGTGCCTTATTTTATCGATAAATTTACCGGAGGCAACGATCAGCCGTCGAAGATCGGCGTCGTCTATGCCGGTCAGCCGGAGCTGGCGGATGCCTTAACGGCCTATGCGGAAAAGCAGACGGCAGCTAATTTTACGCTGGTCCCCTACGAAAATGCGGATACGACTGCGCTGAATCAAGAGCTCGAGGCAGGCAAAATCGACGGTTATTTGCAGTTTGCCCCCGGGGCGGATAGCGGCTTTCCGGCGGTGACTTATACGTCCGAGTCGGGCCAGATGAAAGCGGAATTGCAAGCTGCCCTGCAGGCGGCACTGCAGCACGTGAAGGTGCAATACATTACGAAGGGCATGCTGAATGAAGCCCAGATCGCCGCGCTCAACGCGCCGGTTCAGATCGAAGCGGTAAAGTCCGCCGCGGAAGCGGGCCAGGCCGGTAACGGCGTGGGGGAACCCGGCCCGATCAACTATGTCGTCGTATACGCGCTGATCATCCTGTTCTTCATGACGATCACCATGACCGGGAATATGATCGCCTCCGAGGTGACGGCGGAAAAAAGCTCGCGCATCATGGAGATTCTCATTACCAGCGTGTCGCCGCTGGCGCAGATGTTCGGCAAAATCATCGGCATGTTTTTTATCGGCTTACTGCAGATTTTCGTGTTCGCCGCCGTCATTGCGATCAACGTTTCGCTGCCGTACAATAAGCCGGTGCTGGCCGATTTCAATCTCGATTTGTCGCAAATCCGCGTTGAGGTGCTGGTGCTTGGTCTAATCTTTTATATTCTTGGCTACTTTTTGTACGCGACGCTGTTTGCCGCCATTGGTTCGCTGGTGAGCCGGACAGAGGAGCTCGGCCAGGCGGTGATGCCGATTACGATGCTGTCGTTGGTCGCTTTTTACATCGGGATTTTCAGCTTGAGCAGCCCCGATTCTATGCTGCTTAAGATAAGCTCCTATATCCCGTTCGTTTCACCCGTATCGATGATCGTCCGGGTCGGCGTCGGAACAACGCCGGTGTGGGAGATCGCGCTTTCGCTGCTCATCCTCGCCGCCGCGATTTTCCTGTTCGGCTGGCTCTCGGCAAAAATTTACCGCACGGGCGTGCTGCTGTACGGCAAACGCCCGACGTTGAAAGAACTGCGCAAGGCGATGAAGGCTTACCGGATATAGGCGGGAAGGTGGCAGTAATTGAGTTGCTTCATAAATTGCTGAGATATATATAATTCATTTGGTCAAAATAAACGTTTCTGGCTAAATAAAAGATGACAGAGATAGGGGGTGTTGTCTCTTCAAACCGCTTTGCACGATTATCCCTCTGGTTCAGGAATCCAAGTCACCCGATCAAACGGGATAATCGTGCAAAGCCTCTGGATAACGAGTCTCGCTCCAGGCCACGGTCTGTTGCCGGCTTGACTGTCAAGCACTGATGATTAGGTTGAACCTAAAATATATTATTGTTTTCACCTATATAATCATTCGCGTATGTACTGTGCTTAGAAAATCCTCAAAATCCTAAAGAGTGTAGTGGGCCAACTCCCTTGTATGAAATAAGAAAAGAAGTGGGTATCCCCACTTCTTTTCTTATTTCAGCTGTGTATTTACATAAATGGAGAAAACTTTAGCTTCAATAAACAGCCTCCATAAGTGAAACCCAACTGTTGTAGGTTGATTTCGTTTCGGAAGAAGCTGCATCTCTAAAACGTTCAAACAACCTAACTGACTTTATTATACTCTGGCAGATTTGCGCGGCGAACGGACGGATAAGACCACCGCCATGTGGGAAAAAGTGCTATCCGCGTTGGAGGGCGAATCGATTCTCCAGCGGTCCTCGCCAGCATACCAAAAGCAGTGGCCGGACCGCTCCAAATCGTCCGAGGTCTTTGACCTCACTGAACCAACGAGGTGGCATACAGTAGGGGATGGGCCTGTAAGCATGCAGGGTCGACTTCTTGGCGGCTGCATTGATGTCATCCGTCATTTAATCGGAACGCCTTACGGAGACATTGCCCGGTTTCGGGAAACGCACCTTCGGGGCGAATCGATCGTCTGGTATTTGGAAAATTGCGATCTTAACACGGCCGATCTTCGCCGCTCACTCGTACACATGAAATACGCCGGCTGGTTCGATGGCTGTGCGGGTTTGCTTTTCGGACGAAGTCCGGCGAACCAACCGGTCGACGGGTATACAGCAAAAGATGTGTACGGGGAGCCAAGAATCTTGAAGTTGTAAAGAAGTGGTACAGCAAAGTGTTGAAGATTGACATCGGAGATTGGAATGGGACGGTGATAAAACCCCAAGTAGGAAATGAGACGATCTTCTCTTTCTTTACCGAAAATGACGGTTATTTTCCGACCGAACAACAAGTGATGTTAAATTTCCAAGTACATAATCTAGACGAGACGATTCAGCATCTTGAACAGCTTGGCGTGCCTCTTGCAAAGGAAAAAGAGAGCAGCGAATTCGGAAAGTTTGTTTGGATTGAAGATCCTGAAGGCCGACTGGTCGAGCTTTGGGAGAAATAACGAGTTGTCATTCATTTGTTCAATTCGATCAAATTACTCAAGTTCATGAATATGTTGAAAAAGGACACAAAAAAGGAAATGTCGTGATCCTAATAGAGCCGGATATTCTACGCTAACGGGTACTTGATACTCGAATAAGGATACCGAGCAAGAAAGATTAAAGAATTATGATACTACACACTGAAATTACCTGTTGATTTCTTTGGTAGTATCAATTATTATGATTACATCGCTTCCATGGTTGCGTTTTCTAAGATAATTATAAATATAAGTGTTTGTTGAATAATTTTTACAACTAAATGTATATACTGGGGATTGTTACTGATTTAATGCAGGCAAGACCTCAGCACAGACCTGTGTTTTATTTGTGCTGAGGCCTTGTCTTTTTTTGGTATTTTTTCCGGTTCAAATGGCGAACGGGATATAGCCTCTTCTGGAGCGGGACCTGGACAAGCGGCTGACATCTGAAGGGCGAGGGGGGTGATCGGAATGCAAATAAAAAAGTAATTAATAACAACATTGTAAGCGCGGTCAATGAACGGGGCGATGAACTGATCTTGATGGGCAAGGGCATCGGGTTTCAGAAAAAGGAGGGGGACGCGGTAAACCAAGGCCGGATCGAGAAAAGGTTCTACCTGGAGGATGCCGGTTTATATGAAAAATATAAAAAGCTGCTTGAAGAAGTTTCGGCGGAAGAGATGGATCTGGCTCATGATATCATCAGCTATGCCAGAAAAACGCTCAAGAAAAATTTGAATGAAAGCATCTATATCTCGCTGCCGGATCATATTAGTTTAGCTGTGGAACGCGTCCGCAAGGGGATCGAGGTAAGCAATGCGCTGCTTTGGGAGATCAAGCGTATTCATAGGGACGAATATGCTGTAGCCAAAACGGCGCTGGACATGATCGAGGAAAGATTGCACGTCCGCTTGCCGGATGACGAAGCTGGTTTTATCGCCTTTCATTTCGTCAACGCCGAATTGAATGAAGAAATGCATAATGTGGTGAACCTTACGAAGTTTCTTCAGGAAGTTCTCAAGATTGTAGAATATCATTTTACGATCACGCTGGATGAAAATTCTTTGAACTATTACCGTTTCGTCACCCATCTGAAATTTTTCGCCCAGCGTATTTTCAACCACAGTACGATGGGCGATCGGGACGGAGAATTGTATAGTGTCGTAAAGTCCTCCTACCCCCAGGCGTTTCAATGCGTTGAGAAAATAAGCTCGTTTATTGAGAAAAAGTATGATCACACGATGTCGCAGGATGAAAAGCTGTACCTCACGATTCATATTCAACGGATTGTGAGCCGGGAATGAGGAAAACTACATGTACGCATCAGGATAGTTACTGCTTTCGGGCAGGCTTGACCTGAATCAGCACCGCAATCGATGCAGTGCCGGTTCAGGTTTTTTCATTTTTCATCTGACAAGGAGAGATAACGCCATGAAGTATGATCAATTGGCCGAACGTATCGTTCATTACGTCGGCGGCCGGGATAATATCCAATCGCTGATCCATTGTGCCACCCGCCTGCGCTTTACCCTAAAGGACGACAGTAAAGCGGATAAAAGCAGCATCGAGAAGCTGGACGGAGTCATCAGCGTCGTTCGTAGCGGCGGGCAGTTCCAGGTTATCGTGGGGAATGCGGTAGCGGATGTCTATAAGCTGATTGTTGGCATTGCCCATCTTGAGAGCAAAAGCGAATCTTCAGAGAGCACAGGTTCCAAAAAAGAAGGTTCGCCGCTCAGCAGGGCGATCGACCTGATCTCCAGCATCTTCAGTCCGCTCCTGACCGTTTTGGCCGGGGCCGGGCTGCTTAAAGGGCTGCTGACGCTGGCGACGAACTTCCACTGGCTGGATCCGGCCGGCGGGACGTACAAGCTGTTGTATGCGGCGGCGGACAGTTTCTTCTATTTCCTGCCGATTTTTCTGGCCATTACGGCTGCACGGAAGTTTGAGGCGAATCAATTCATCGCCGTAACGATTGCCGGCGCACTGATCTATCCGGATATCGTGGCCCTGAAAACGGCTGGCACGAGCATCGATTTTTTGGGGATTCCCGTTATTCTGATGCAATACTCGTCAACAGTCATTCCGATCATTTTATCCGTGTGGGTATTGTCTTACTTGGAGAAATTTCTGAAGAACAAGCTGCATGAAAGCATACGAACTTTGTTTGTGCCTGTCATCTGTCTGATCGTGATGGTACCGTTGACGTATCTGGTAATCGGCCCCATCGGCACCTATGCCGGGACCGGACTGGCATCGGCGATTTCATGGCTGTATAATTTGAACCCGATCATCGCAGGGTTTGCCCTTGGCGCTCTTTTCCAGGTGCTCGTCATTTTCGGAGTTCACTGGGGTCTTATTCCCGTCATGCTCAACAATATCGCCAAATACGGCCGGGACTCTCTGTCGCCGTTGTACGGGCCTGCGGTCATCTCCCAGGCCGGAGCATCCCTCGGCGTGTTCCTGAAAACGAAAAATAAAAAGCTGAAGTCTCTGTCGCTATCCGCATTTATCACCGGGGTATTCGGTGTAACTGAGCCGGCGATTTACGGGGTTACGCTGAAATTGAAGAAGCCGTTTATCGTGGCCTGTATCAGCGGCGGGATCGGCGGCGCGATTGCCGGCGGTTATCACGCGTCCGCGGTGGCGCTCGTCCCCAAAAGCGTCTTAACCTTTCCGGCTTTTGTCGGCCCGGGTTTTATCGGCTATGCGATCGGATTTGGAGTGGCTTTTGTCCTCAGTGTGATTTTGACGTATCTTGTTGGCTTCGACGATCCTGTGGAAGAGAATACGGATGCGGAACCGGCAGGATCAACCGCCCGGGGAGCTACAGCTATTGAACGGCAACAAGCATCGGATTTGCAAATCTATGAGAAGCAAGAAATCCTCAGCCCGTTAAAAGGGCGGATCATCCCCTTAACCGAAATGGAGGATGAGGCTTTCGCTTCGTTGGCGATGGGGAAAGGGGCGGCTATCCTTCCTTCCGAGGGCAAGCTGTTTGCGCCGGCAGATGGCACCGTGGCGCTTGTCTTCCGAACGGGGCACGCGTACAGCGTGGTGACGGAGGATGGAGCTGAGCTACTGATTCATATCGGGATCAATACCGTAAAGCTGAAAGGGCAGTATTTTATCTCGCATGTCAAACAAGGCGATACGGTCAAAGCGGGCGATCTATTGGCGGAATTTGATGTGGAAGCTATTCTTGCGGCGGGGTATGATACCACGACTCCGATCATTGTATCCAATACGGCTTCATATATGGACGTACTGGTGATGAAGGAGAAAGGAGAAGATGTGGTTGAGGGAGAGCAACTGCTCACTATCGTCGGCCGAAGCTAACCTGACCGGAAATTTAGAAAAAGAATAATGAAACCAGGAGGAATATACAATGAGCAGATCAAGATCGGCTTTTCCGGAAGATTTTCTATGGGGCGGCGCCATTGCTGCCAATCAGGCGGAAGGCGCATGGGACGCGGACGGCAAAGGTCCGTCTATCGCGGATGTTTGCCGCGGGGGCATTATATCCGGTGTGGCGGATGAGAAGGTGGAGCCCGGCAAATATTATCCCAGCCATGAGGCGATCGACTTTTACCACCGTTACCAGGAAGATGTCGCCATGTTTGCGGAAATGGGCTTCACGCTGTTTCGCACGTCGATCAATTGGTCGCGTATCTTCCCCAAAGGCGACGAGTCGGAGCCTAACGAGGCCGGTCTCGCTTTTTACGACAAACTGTTCGATGAATTGCTGAAATACGGTATTCAGCCGATGGTGACCATTTCCCATTACGAGACACCACTTCATCTGGCAACCGAATATGGCGGCTGGGAGAACCGAAAGCTGATCGGCTTCTTTAGCCGTTTCTGTGAGACGATATTCAAGCGGTACAAGGATAAAGTGAAGTACTGGATGACCTTCAACGAAATTAACAATATGCATAAAATTCCGTTTGCCGCTGGGGCATGCCGGATTGATGAAGGGCCGGATAAAGTGCGGCGTATTTACCAGGCCAGTCACAATATGATTGTGGCTAACGCGCAGGCGGTAAAGCTGGGCAAAGAGATTATGCCGGACAATCAGGTGGGCTGCATGCTGTCGTTGAGCGCCTTTTACCCGAATACATGCCATCCGGACGATGTGTTTGAAGCTTACGAATTCCGCAGACGGTCGCTGTTCTATTCCGATGTAATGCTGCGGGGCCACTATCCGGCTTACATGAACCGCGTTTTCGAGGAATTTGACGTTCATCTGAACATGGAGCCCGGGGATGAGGAGTTGATTCGGGATCATACCTGCGCCTTCTTGGCATTCAGCTATTATATGAGCTCCACTCACAAAGCCGGCATGCCGATTCAAGGAACGACCGGCGGAGTCCGCGGCATCGACAACCCGTATCTGGAAAAATCCTCATATGGTTGGGCGATCGACCCTAAGGGGTTGCGCTACGTATGCAATGAACTATATGACCGTTACGAAAAGCCGCTGTTTATCGTCGAGAACGGTTTCGGCGATGTGGATGTCATTGCCGAAGACGGCAAAATCCACGATGCCTACCGGATCGATTATGTGCGCCGGCATCTGATTGAAATCAGCGAAGCGCTGAAAGACGGCTGCGAAGTATTGGGCTACGCTTACTGGGGGCCGATCGATATCGTCAGTGCCGGTACCGGCGAAATGCGCAAACGCTACGGGTTTATCTATGTGGACAAAGACAACGAGGGGAACGGTACACTGAAGCGGATGAGGAAAGACAGCTTTGACTGGTATAAAGAGGTCATTGCCAGCAACGGCGAGAGCTTGTTTACCGGCGGTAGAAATTAAGTAGATCGCAATTGACCGCTATTCCGGCAGGATGACCGCCCGGTGATTTTCCGGGCGGCTTTTTGGCGTTTGACCCCCCAGGTAACAAAAGTCCAACTTTACACTACCGTTCATCTCGTTTGTCAAAGTCGACGCGGATGCACCTATATTTCACGTTTTCAGAAAAATAAACTGGTTGCTAAAAATATGTTATAGTAATTCTACTCATGAAAGAAGGGGAAAAAATAAAAAATGAAAGAAGAGACATCCGAGAAAAAGCAGAAGCTATTCTATTTGGAAGGCATCAGGGGACTCGCGGCATTTGCCGTGGTTATTTCGCACTACGTACAGGTATTTTATCCAGCTGCGTTAAATGGAAGGCCGCAACAAGCTCATTTTAAATGGGATATCTGGTATGGACATTCTCCGATTAATTTATTTTATAATGGACAATTTGCCGTTTGTTTGTTTTTTGTGCTAAGCGGTTATGTGCTCAGTGTCAAAATGTTTGAAAAAGAGCTCGATAGTGAGACCTTTCAAAAATGGTTGCATTCCAGCGCTATACGAAGGTACATTCGGCTTGCCGTGCCGGCAGCGGTATCCGTATTGCTTGTGTATCTAGCAATTATTACAAAGGCCTTTTATCTCCAAGAAATATGGGGAACAACATGGACGGATATGAAAAAGGACTACTACGCTTTAGATACAAATGTATATACCGTTATCAAGGCGGCTATTTTTGATCCATTTTTCCGGTTTGATGCACATCATTACAATCCAGTCCTTTGGACAATGGGCTATGAACTATTAGGTTCTTTTTTAATTTTCGGTTTTCTTGCTTTATTTGGCCGAGTGAAAAATAGATGGATGGTGTATGTGGTCTTATCCATTGCTTTTATACAGACCTATTTTGCCGCTTTTTTATGGGGAATGCTGCTGGCCGATTTGCTCAAGCACAAATGGGTCCAAAGTAAAATAACGGCAGTACTTGTGCTTTTCATGGGGATTTACTTAGGTTCGGCGCCTTATACTCCATTAATGGGGACTATGTACGAACCCATAGAAGTGTGGACAAAAAATATCAATGTATGGATTCAATTTAACATCGATCCGCGACTTCTTGCCCGAACCCTAGGTTCTGCTATGATTTTGTTTGCTCTGCTTCGTTTAAAAGTGCTGCAGCATGTGTTTGGATGGAAACCGTTTGCTTATTTAGGACAGATTTCATTTTCCCTTTACCTCATTCATTTCACTTTCCTAAATACGTTCTCCGCGTTCCTGTTTAGTAAAGTGATGCATCATTTTAGTTATAATCTTGCCTATGCAATTACATTTATGGTTTCCATGGTGCCCTTATTTATTTTGTCGCATTATTATATGAAATATATCGATCAAGGGGCATTAAAACTAGCGCGAAAAGTTGAAATAAAGATAACCGCATAACCTAAAAACCTATTCCCAAATGGTAGATAGTTTCAATTGAATTTATCCCTCTACAACCTCTTAGGGATGCAGTAACTTCCCTGAGGCCTGGGTGTGGAGTTTTTTTTGTACAAAATGAACTTTTATAACCTCTGCGATCTCTTATTAAGGAAAAGGGGGGAGGACATGAAAGTAAGCCATCTGGTCAAACAAGCCCAAAAAGGCAACAAGGAAGCTTTACTGCAGCTAGTCATAGCCGATCAGGACGCTTATTATCGTCTTGCCTATGCATACATGGGAAACGAGCACGACGCGATGGATGCGATGGAAGACATGATTGTTACGTTGTATGAAAAGATTGGTCAATTGCAAAAGGGCGATGCCTTCTACAGCTGGAGCAAAACCATTCTCGTCAACCGGTGCAAAACGTTACTCCGCAAAAAGGCGCGGTTTCTTCCGCTGGAAGACGAGCGAGGACCATCACTTGCCGCATTGGCTGACGATAATCCTTATCACTATACGGAATCCGAGATGGACATGCAAGTGCTGCTATCTCATTTGAACGCACAGCAGCGGGAAGCGATCGAACTTCGTTATGTTCATGATCTTCCGTATCAGACGATTGCGGACATGACCGGTGCGCCGCTTGGAACCATCAAATCAAGGATCTCACAAGGCATCCAAAAACTGAAAGTCATGATCGGAGGTGATCGTTATGAACACGATCGAGGAGAAATTTCAGGAGCATAAGCAGATCTTGAACAGGGTGCAGGCCCCACCGGAACTTGAGGGCAGACTTCGCAATGCACTTCAAAATGTCCCCGCTAAAAAGAAAAAGAAGAACACGGCTTTGGCATGGACCGCATCAATCGCCGCGGCGCTTATTCTTATCGTTGGAATATTTGAATATCCGGCCTTCGCTTACTACGGAGGTAAGTTGCTTAATCAAAGCGAGTTGACCTCTCTGAGTTTTTCCGAAGTGGCGGAGCAAGGATACGGACAACAGGTAAACCAAAGCAAAACGCTTAATGACGGTACTGTCATTACCATTAACGGTGTTATTGCCGACGATAATGCGTTTCTAATGTATTACACCATTGATCGGCCCGCAGGCTCCGTATTGGATGACGATGGTTTCGCTCGTTACGGTGTAGACCAATTGCAAGGGTTCTTGACCGATTCCAATCCGACACAAGGAAATGGCAATTACAGCAAAGATGAAACAAGGTACGAGGGAGTGTATAAATTCGAGCCGGTTAGCCCATTCTCCAGAACATTAACTGCCACATTCAGTGAGCGGCTGGACAATGGGGAACGGGCATCGTATCCTATTTCTTTCAAGTTTGACCCTACTCAAGCGATGAAGAGTATCATTAAAGAGAATATTTCCAAATCCGTTCCTGTCGATCAGGGTGCTGTCCACTATGACTCCATTACCGCTTCACCATCTTCAACCATCGTAAAGGGGCATTATGAATTAAAGGAACCCCCAAGATATTCAGCCGATACCAAGCTTTATGTTAATGGAGCGGAGGTGGAATTTCGGGGAATGGGGTCGGTTAGTTCGGGATTCGAAATTGAATTTGATGTGCTTCCAACAGACAAGATCAAGACCATTGAACTTGTACTGGAAAGTTTCCCGGGATTTCAGAAAGTAGCAGAACCCGTCTCCCTTGCCGCACCATCAGACCGATCCGTCAAAATAGGAAATGAAAAGATATGGATTCGCAGCGTAACCAAAACCGATACAGGCTATGATATCGTGATCGCCAGAAAACAATTTGTACATTTGGAAACGGACCATTTATCCATACAAGCCGGCGGTAAAATAGTTCCCGTGTCATCGATTTCCGTATCCCGCCCTTGGGATTTGAAAAATGGCAACATTCTGTGGGAGAATACGTATTCTTTTAACACCACGGACAAACCGGAGCTCCTACTGGTGGACGGATTCGATTATATTAAAACCTACAATAAGACCGTATCTGTAGATATCAAAAAATAGGCCGTTCACTTAATAAACACGCCGCCAAAAGGGATCACCTCGCGCAGGAAACGTTTGACGATGCCGTCCTCCGCCTGCAGATCCCGCGCCAGTTCACCGCTTCCGGGGCCGCCGGATTGAACCAGCACCGAGCCCCGGCCAGTCATTTTCCACTGGTAGCGCATATGTTGGCTGGCCAGATGATTGCCGTAAACGGAGAGCTCCAACTTGGCGTGCTCGGGATAAGCTAGCACCCGTCCGGCTTCCACATAAAGCGGTTCTTCGGGATGCAGCGGCAGCTCGATCACCTGTCCTTGGGTCAGAATCCCGATTTGTCCCTGGCCGGAAAACTTGACTTTCACCGCGTCACGGGTGATCACCATGTTTTTCATGCTGAGAATGCGATTTTCCATACGGATGCCTTCGGTATAAAAAAAGAGATGCCGGAAATCGTACAGCAAATCGCTCTCTCCGGCAAACTCGATCCGTTTCAAACCGATGGCGGGAGGAAGAGTCGCGGTTACCCGGCAGGACCCCGTGAAGTCGGCCTGCAACAGCTTGCGTTTCCGGTAAATGCCCTTCATATTCATCAGCCTGTCGGTGCGGTGATGGGCGGGGCCCCGGTAAGCAATGACCTGCCCGGGGTGCAGCAAATGCAGCTTGTCGGATTCGCGCAAGTCGAAAGTTATCGTGTGCCCGCCAGCCCCCGGCTGATCGTTATATTCTTGAATATCCATCCTCGACTCCTCCTATCCGGTAGCGGCAGTTAGCGGCGGAGCGCTAACCGGACGAGCCGCAGCACGATAAAATAGCCCGCAAACAGCGCAAGGCCGGTGAGCAGCAGCACCCGGATTTTCCGCGCATTGGCATCACGGATCTGCTGGGCCTCCGTCAAGGACGATACGGTAGCGGCAAGCTCCCTGTTCCGCTCCATTAACTCCTCGTTTTGCAGACGGAAGCTTTCCAGCGTTTCCCGCGTCTCATCGAGCTTGTCCAAAGTGTTCTGGTATTCCGCCTTTAATTCACTCACTTCGGAGGGGAGTTGCGACAGTTCATTGACCCCGCTCCAAAAATCGTTCCAATAGCCCGCTTCAGCCGGTTTTCCGCCACCAAAAAGCAGCCCGCCGGCGAGCAGGACAAGGATAAGCATGGGAACGCCCCGTTTCCGGTTTCTGTTCAATTCCCCACCTCCAAAGTTCAGAAAGTATCGACAATATCTATCAACTTTTACGTAAGAGGAGGATGAAAAGTTTCCGAAAGAGTTATTTCTTGGATTAGGGCTTACGCATTTTCCCGGTTGCGTTCCATTTGAATTCTGATGCCCCTTCACGGTCTACCTGAATTGCCCCGAAGGGTCAAAGCCCAAAACAAGAGGGCGATGGCGCTGACAGCGGCGCCGAACAGGCATACCCCTCCCCAACCGGAGTAAGCGTAGATATGCGTTGAAGCGATAGCTCCGGTTGCGCTGCCGATGGAATAAAAGATCATGTATCCCCCAGTGAGCCGGCTTCGCGCTTCGGGACGCACGGCAAAAATCAAACTCTGGTTCGTGACATGCACCGCTTGCACTGCCGCGTCAAGGAGGAGGATGCCGATGACCAGGACAGGCAAGGAGTATTCGGTATAACTGATCGGCAGCCAAGATATCAGCAACAATACCAACGCCAAGCCCGTCGTTCTCTGCCCCAGGCCACGATCGGCAAGCTGCCCGGCCTTAGACGCCGCTAACGCGCCGGCAACGCCGGCCAGGCCAAACGCCCCGATTGCGGTATGCGATAGCGATGTCGGAGGTGAGCTCAAAGGCAGCACCAGGGATGTCCATAATGTGCTAAACGCCGTGAATATGAGAAAAGCCAAACCTGCGCGGATGCGCAGCACTCTTTCTTGTACAAATAATTGAACCACCGAGCGAAGCAATTGCGGATAGGGTAACGTGTCCTTTTTGCCGTGATATTGCGGGAGTACCCGGTATAAAGTTACACACATGATTAGCATTAAAGCTGCAGAGACCAGATAAACCGAGCGCCATCCGGCAATATCCGTTAAAATCCCGGCAAATGTTCGCGCGAGCAAAATGCCGATTACCACTCCGCTGGTCACCAACCCGACGATGCTTCCCCGCTCGGCCGGGGCGGCCAAAATAGAGGCGTACGATACCAACACCTGCGTTACGACCGCAAGCAACCCTACAACCGCTAAGCCGGCAAACAGCACGGTGACGGTATTGGCGGTGCCAACAACGGTAAGGGCCCCTATGGATATTAGCATCATCACGATGATAAGCCGGCGTTGATTTAGAAGATCGCCGAGTGGTACGAGCATGAATAGCCCCAGCGCATAGCAAATTTGCGTAACGGTAATGACGATTCCAACGGACGACCGGGTGATATCGAATTGTTCCGCCAGCGAGTCGAGCAGCGGCTGTGCGTAGTAAACGTTGGAAACCGCTAGGCCGCAGGCGATGGCAAACAACAAAGCCACCTTGTACGACATGAAAGAAGAAGCGGCAGGTTCGGCTATTTTTTCTTGACCGTTTTCCATCTTGTATCCTCCATCGCTCAAAAATAATCATATATACCGAACGGTACATAATTTATCGTAAACTATACCGTTTATAAACTTTTTTTGTCAACACTTTTTTGTTTGTGATATTAACTGTGATTGACAATAAACACTTTAAAAAATAGAATATATTTTATACCGATCGATATTTAATGATGGAGGTAACGATGGCCAGACTTCGCGAATTTGATACGGAGAAAGCATTAAAGGCTGCCATGGAATTGTTTTGGGAGAAAGGGTATGAGGCTACTTCTTTAACCGATTTGACTTCAAGAATGGGGATTCAGCGGCCAAGCCTATACGCGGCTTTTGGAGACAAAACGGAGCTGTTCGAAGCTGCGCTGCGCAAATATATGGGATCCCACGCTTCTTATGTCCGCGCCAGACTTCAGAAACACGTATCCGTCAAAGAAGCGTTTCGCTCCTACTTTGAGAGTCTGGTGGAGGCGGAATACCAAGGGGGGGAGAATCGCGGGTGTTTTTGCATCAATACGATGGTGGAACTGGCGCCTCATGACAAGAAATTTGAAGTTCTTACGAGGGAACATGAGGTGTATCTTGCCGTAATATTTCAAGAGAAGCTTGAACAAGGCGTACAATCCGGCGAGCTTAAAGCGGATTTAAATGCGCAAGCTCTGGCACAAACCTTGGTTGTATCGCTCATCGGTCTTACTGTGCTGCTGAAATCGCGCCCTGAACGGTCATTTGCCGACAATTCCGTATCGGTGGTACTGTCCTTATTGGATTAACGCGCATTCCGTTAGGCACGAATGAGAGAGCAACATAACAAAATCCTCCCTATGCCATAATCTATTTGAATTTAATATTAAATTTTTGGAGGTTATGGAACATGGGGAAATTAACAGGAAAAACCGCGCTGGTTACCGGAGCCAGCAGAGGAATCGGCAGAGCCATCGCGATGCGTCTGGCGCAAGAAGGGGCATTGGTAGCCGTCCATTACGGGCAAAACCGGGAAGCGGCCGAAGAGGTCGTCCGCGCCATCGAGCAAAACGGGGGAACCGCATTTGCGATAGGTCAAAGATTCGGCGATGCCGAAAGCGTGGGGGCGTTTTATGAGGCATTGGACGTGGCGCTAAAAACACGTACGTACGACACCAGGTTCGATATTTTGGTGAATAATGCGGGGATCGCCTCCACGCTGCCGATTGAGGATACTACGGAAGAGGTTTTCAACGAACTTATGGACATCAACGTGAAAGTCCCGTTTTTCCTGGTCAAGCAAGCTTTGCCGAGACTGCGGGACGAGGGGCGGATCATTAACCTATCGTCGGCCGTGACGCGGATCTCTTTGCCCGGCGTTGCCGCCTACAGCATGACAAAAGGGGCGATCAACGCGCTGACGTTGTCCTTGTCCGCCCAGCTTGGCCCGCGCCGCATTACGATCAATGCCATCCAGCCCGGCTTCGTGGAGACGGAGATGAACGCCCCGATGCTCCAGGATCCGGACTCGCGTCAATTTGGCGCGGACTATTCCATCTTCGGAAGATGGGGACAGCCGCAGGATGTCGCGGATATCGCCGCATTCCTGTCTTCCGAAGACAGCCGTTGGATTACGGGGCAACTGATCGACGCCAGCGGGGGATCGCATCTTTAAGATACTGTATACTTGTACACTCGGGCTTCGTAAGGCCGCAGCGTCAACAATTCCTGATCCGGCAGCGGCTCGCACGGATAATTGCCGATGAGCAGCGCCGCGTCCGCTCCGGCAACCTCGGCGGGGAGGGCAAAGCTGCTCTCTTCGCCGAAGAAATTCAGGATGACGAGCAGTCGCTCGTTTCCGAGCGAACGCAAATAGGCGAATACCCGGTCATCGTCTTCCGCGAGCAAGGCGTAATCCCCGTAAACGATGATTTCGTGCTGTTTGCGCAATTCGATGAGACGGCGGTAATAGTGGAAAAGGGAATCTGGATCCGCCAAGGCTGCCTCCACGTTGATCTCCTTGTAATTCGGGTTGACGGCGATCCAGGGCGTTCCCGTCGTAAAACCGGCCTGCCCTTCCGCGTTCCACTGCATCGGCGTGCGCGCATTGTCGCGTCCTTTAACGTAAATGGAGTTCATGATCTTTTCTTCCGGATGCCCCAAGGCCTTATACTCCCTGTACATGTTGATCGTCTCGATGTCCTTGTATTCGTCGATTGAAGCGAATTTCACGTTGGTCATGCCAATTTCTTCACCTTGATAAATATAAGGCGTGCCCTGCAGTGTATGAAGGAGCGTGGCCAGCATTTTCCCTGATTCTTTCGCATAACGGACATCGTCGCCAAACCGGGAGAGCAAACGCGGCTGATCGTGATTGTTCAAATACAGGCTGTTCCAGCCTTTTCCGTTCAGCGAGGTCTGCCATCTGGTAATGTTCGCTTTGATATCGGCAAGCCTCCAGGGTTTGACGTCCCATTTGCCGCCGGGACCGGAATCGACATCCATCAGCTCAAAATGGAAAATCATATTGAGTTCGCTGCGGTCCTCACCGACATAAAGCAGCGCATCCTCGGGGCTGGCGCCGATCGCCTCGCCGACGGTCATCACATCGTATTTCGACAGCACTTCCCGGTTCATTTCCTGCAGGTATTCATGGACCCGCGGGCCGTTGACAAAATATTTTCCGCCAAAATGATAGCTGCCGTCCCGTACGTCCGTCTCCGCATCCGGCAGTTCCGGAACTTTGGAAATCAGGTTGATGACGTCCATCCGGAAGCCGTCGATCCCCTGATCTAGCCACCAGGCCATCATCTCGTAGACTTCGCGGCGGACCTCTTCGTTATCCCAGTTCAGGTCGGGCTGCTTGCGGGAGAACAGGTGCAGGAAATATTCACCGGTCGCCTCGTCATACTCCCATGCCGGCCCGCCGAAAAAAGAACTCCAGTCGTTTGGTTCCCGTCCGTCCTTGCCCGGGCGCCAGATGTAGTAATCCCGGTACGGATTGTCCGGCGATTTGCGGGATTCGGCAAACCAGGCATGTTCGTCGGAAGTATGGTTTACGACCAAATCCATGATCAGTTTCATGCCCCGCGCGTGCAGGCCGTCCAGCAGCTCCCGCCAATCGGCAAGCGTGCCGAATTCGGCCATGATTTCCCGGTAATCGCTGATGTCGTAGCCGTTGTCGTCATTGGGCGAGCGGAAAACGGGGCATAACCAGATCACATCGACGCCAAGCGTCATGAGGTAATCGAGTTTGGACACGATGCCTTGCAGATCCCCGATGCCGTCGCCATTGCTGTCCATAAAACTGCGGGGGTAAATTTGATACACTACGCTTTCTTTCCACCATTTTTTTTGCATGATGAGCTCTCCTCTTTATTTAGTTGAGTCGTAACCGGTTGAACTGCAGCCTATGCTTTGACCGCGCCTTGCGTAATGCCGTTGATGATCCATTTTTGCAGAAACAGGTAAACGATAACCATCGGCAACAGGGCCAGCAAATAGGAGGCGAACGCCAGGTTGTAGTCCGTGCTGAATTGCCCCTGGAAGACGTACTGCACCAGCGGCAGCGTATATTGCGCCGGTTCGGCCAGCAGGATCAGCGGCAGCAGGAAGTCGTTCCACGTCGACAAGCTGGACAAAATCACCACGGTCGCGCTGATCGGCGCGAGCAGCGGGAAGATGATCCGCCAGAACGTTCCCCACGTCGAGGTCCCGTCAACTCTGGCCGCTTCCTCCAGTTCAATCGGTACGGAGCGGATGTATCCGACGTAGACGAATACGTTAAACGGCAGGCCGTAAACGATGTACAGCATGATGAGGCCCGGAATGTTGTTCATGCCCAGATCGGTCGTCACTTTGACGACGGGCAGCATGATGATCTGAAACGGGATGAACATCGCGCTGACAAAGTAGAGATACAGCAGCTTGAAAAAACGGCGGTTCATATTCCGCGCAATCGCATAAGAAACCAATGAATTGGTCAACAGGATGCAAACGACGGATACAACGGTGATAACGGCACTATTGGCCAACGCATGAAAAAAACCGGTCGCTTCGATGGCCCGCGCAAAGTTGCTGAAGTGCAGTCCCGTGGGCGGCGAGAAGATCGACTTCGCCATTTCCTCCGGATTTTTGAGCGCGATGCTCACCGTCATATAGAGCGGGAACAGGATGAACAGAGAGCCCAGCGCTATGAGAACCGTGGCCAGCCAGTTTGTAGGTTTTCTCATAATTGATCCAACTCCCGTCTTTGCAGAACTTTGATTTGGAACAGGGAAATCGCCACGATGACGATAAAGTAAATGACCGCGTTGGCCGACTGGTAAGCGAATTCGCCGCCGGTAAACCCGCCTTGGTAAATCAGCAGCGCGATCGAGCGGGTAGCCGTACCCGGGCCGCCTCCGGTCAGCGCGATGATCTGGTCAAACACCATGAGCCCGCCCTTCATGGCCAAAACCATGTTGATGGTAAAAAACGAAGCGAGCATCGGGAACGTGATCTTCCAGAACTCTTTCCATTTGGATGCGCCGTCCAGGCTTGAGGCTTCATAAAGATCGTTCGGAATGGTCTGAAGCCCGGCCAGGTACAGGATCGTATTGTAGGCGATGGACTGCCAGACACCGACGATGACGATGCCTGCCCAAGCCCAGTCGGCGTTTCCGAGCAGGTTGGTCGAGAAAAACTCGCTGCCCAGCTTCTCGCCCCAAACGGGAAAAGCGTTGGAAAACAGGTAGTTGAAAATGTAGCCGATAATCAAAACACCCAGCACGTTCGGCAGGAAATAAACGGCGCGGAAGAAGTTTTTCGCTTTGATCTTCGCATTCAGCCCAAGCGCGATCACCAGGCTGATAACATTGATGAGAATCGTTGAAACGATCGCGTACTTGAATGTGAAAATATACGATTCGAGCACATTGGTGTCTTTGAATACGTTGATGAAATTTTTCAGCCCGACGAACTCATAACCGTCGCTAAAGCCGTCCCAGTTCGTAAAGGCGTAAAATATCCCCTGCAGGGCCGGGTAGGTGTGAAAGGCGAAAAACAGCAGCAGAGCGGGCAAAGTCATCCAATAAAAGGCCGTGCGGCGCTTGGTCATGGGTGGTCCTCCTCAAAACGGAATGAAGTATGGAAAATGAACGTAAACGTTTACGTTTTGCGCGAAAAAAAGACATCAGGCATAGGGTTTTACCGTCTGTCTTTCCACGATCGAATGGGCCATAATCCGACTGCTTTCGGTTTCGCCGGTTTTGATCATACGGATCAGTTTCTGGGATGCCAGATTCCCCATGTCATACAGCGGCTGGCGGACGGTGGTCAAAGGAGGGACCGCCATTTGGGCCAGCTTGAGATCGTCATACCCTATAATCGACAGGTCCTCCGGAACCTTGATCCCATGCTTGGCGGCTACGGAAAGGGCGGCGATGGCCATCTCGTCGCTGGCCGCGAACACGGCGGTCATATCCGGAGCCTTCCGCAACAGGATTTCCATCGCTTCGCAGCCTCTCTCGAATAAGAAGTCCCCGTAAGCGATATAAGCGGGGTCAACAGTTAGGCCGTACATCTCCAGCGCCTTCTTGTAACCTTCGATTCTTGTGACCCCGGCGATTTTGTCATGTTTCGTCCCGCCGATCAAGGCGATTTTCCGGTGGCCGATCCGGATCAGATACTGAACCGCGTCAAAGGCAGCCTTATAATCATCGACTTTCACGTACGGAACGTTCTTGTAATTCGACTCCGTCGAGACCAGCACGAACGGAATTTGCATTTTTTTTAATGCTTGATAGTACTCCTTCTTCAACACTTCGCTTGAAAAAATCACGCCGTCAACCTGCTTCTCCCGCAGCACCTGCAAATATTTGAGCGTCCGCTTTCCATCAGAATCGGTATTGCACACCACGACGCTGTAGCCGTTGTCCTGGGCGTAGTCTTCCACCCCGCGGAGAATTTCCGAAGAGAAGAGACTGGACACGGTGGGAAACATGACACCGATCGTATGCGTCCGCTTATTGATCAGACCGCGGGCGATCGCATTGGGCTGATACCCGATTTCTTCGATGGCTTTAAACACCTTATCTTTCGTCTTTTCCGAGTATCCGGGCAGGTTGTTGAGCACCCGCGACACAGTCGCGATAGAGACATTGGCTTTGTTGGCCACGTCCTTGATGGTGGGGTTCATTTTCTTTACCAGTCCCGTCTGCAATAAATTTTGCTTACGCAGGAACGAGCGGCATCCAACGTAAACGCTTACTCAAATCTTAGAACGCGCCTTTTATTTTGTCAACTTCGTTTTTTTCATGGAGGGAAGGGCTTTTTCAAAGGGCATTGACAAACCAAAATCCCGGTTATATATTCTTGGTAAGCGTTTACGTATTGAACCTTGGCTTTTTTGGGACATCAGGAATCGGCTAGAATGGGCAAACAACGCCAGAAAGCAGGGCCATTTACGTAAACGTTTACGTTTTCCACTCCAATTTGATCAGGGGGATTTAAGACGATGAAGAAAATAATAGCACCCGTATTGACTGGCCTGCTGGCAGTATCCCTGCTCAGCGCCTGCGGCAATGGCTCCGGAAATGACACGGGAGCGGCGGCGGGCCAAACCTCCGGCGGTTCCTCCGGCAAGAAGGTCGAAATCGAATTTTTCCAAAATAAAACGGAAGCCAAAGCGACGTTCGACAAGCTCATCGCCAAGTTTAACGAAGCCAATCCGGACATCAAGGTGACCCAAGTTAATCCGCCTGACGCTGAAACCGTGCTGAAAACCCGCGCGGCGAAAAAGGATATCCCGGACGTCGTAGGGATCGGGGCCACCGACACGTTCAAGACGCTGGCCGCCGGCGGCATGTTTAAGGATTTTACGGACGATCCGCTCGTCCAGACGATTCAACCGGCTTATATCAAAATGCTGAACGACCTGACGGGCTCCGCGGAGCTGAACGGGATTCCGTTCTCCGCCAACGCCAGCGGCGTGATTTACAATAAGACAATCTTCAAGGAATCCGGCGTCGAAGTACCGAAAACCTGGGACGAATTCATCGCCGTGGCCGAGAAATTCAAAGCAGAAGGGATAAACGCCTTTTATCTCACGTATAAAGATTCCTGGACCACGCTAGTGCCGTTCAACGCCCTTGAGCCGAGCATCGCCGGCACCGATATTTTCAAGCAGCGTCAGGAAGGCACGGTGAAGTTTGCGGATACGTTAAAGGAAGTGGCCGAGAAGCAGCTGAAGCTGCTTGATTACGGGCAGAAGGATATTTTCGGCAAAGGTTACAATGACGGCAACACCGCTTTCGCCAAGGGTGAATCCGCGATGTATCTGCAAGGGGTATGGGCAATACCGGAAATTCAGAAAGCCAACCCTTCGATTGAACTCGGCGTGTTCCCGCTCCCGGCGACCAACGATCCGGCGCAAAACAAAGTGATTTCCGGGGTGGACACGCTGCTGACGGTTTCGAAAAATACGAAGCATCCGGAAGAAGCGATGAAATTCATTCAATTTTTGCTGCAGCCCGATAATGTGAAGCAATACATCGACGAACAGAAGGCGTTCCCGGCAATCACCGGGGTTACGCAGGACGATCCGATCATGGACGGCTTCAAAGAAGCGTTCACGGCCGGGCAAATTTCCGACTTCGCGGACCACTATGTTCCGGGAGCTATAAAGCTCGACTCTTTGATCCAGGGATTCCTGCAAAAGAAGGATGCCGGCGCCTACTTGAATCAGTTGGACACAGAATGGGATAAAGTCGCCGCCCGCAAGTAAAAGAAGTGTTGCCCGTGTTCGAGTAACGTACGGCAAGGCCGCCCAAACCGTAGGGGGCCTTGTTTTTTTCGGGATAGAAACCCCACATATGAAAAATTATCCATTTTCCTTCAACTTTTTAGTTTGCCGGCGATCTCCAGCATCCGCTTCACCTGATGCGCGACGGCGGGTTGAACGTTTTCGGTCATGTTACCGTCCTGATCGACGGTGACGCTTGTGCCGTAAGGATTTCCGCCTGTCGTGAACAGAACGGGATCCGTATAGCCCGGTGCCGCGATGATGGCTCCCCAATGGTACATCGTGGTATACAATGACAAGATCGTCGCTTCCTGACCGCCGTGGTCATTTTGGGCTGATGTCATCGCGCTGACGACTTTATTGATCAGCTTGCCTTGAAACCACAGTCCGCCGGTCGTGTCCAAAAACTGCTTCATTTGCGCCGGAACGTTGCCGAACCGCGTAGGCACGCTGAACAGCACGGCATCTGCCCATTGCAGATCGTCGAGCGTGACGACGGGGACGTCTTTGGTGTTTTCCACATGGGCTTTCCATTGCGGATTGCCGTTGATGGCCGCTTCCGGCGCGAGTTCCTGGACTTTCATCACCTTTACTTCAGCCCCGTTGCCCTTGGCGGCTTCCTCCGCCATCTTGGCCAGCTTATGGTTGGTTCCCGTGGAGCTGTAATACACGATTGCAAATTTAATTGCGGACATGCGTTTATGCCTCCTGTAATAGGTTGGAATCATGCTAAGTATGAGAGAAAAACGTGGCAATTATTCGGTCACTGAAACTTTCGTACCGGAGTATTCGTTATATAAGCATCAGTTGATCTTAGACAAGGTAAGGGGAAAATCGACATGCCCACAGCATCTTTACCCAGCCGGACCTCGGTTAAACGGGGGAAACGGGGGCAAAAACGCAGAAAAACGCAAAAACGGCGGAAGCGCGGCTTTATCTATTTTTCCTCACGAGTGTTTTTAGTGATGTTATGGATCGGAATGGCGGCTGCGATTTGGCTGTTTTTTACGCCTTCCGGCAATAACGTCCGATTCCTTATGGCCGATACCTTGATTACGACGCAGCACCGGCATTGGGCCAAATATATTATCGGGCAGGCGGAGCTGGACAAGCGGGTGGCCGCTTATCAAGCGCAATTCGAGCAGATGGGCGAAGAGAAGGATACCCATACGATCGCGGTCCCGCAGCAGGAAGAAACTAAAGAAGAAAAACCGCTTATCGAAATCGAAGAGGTTTCGGGGAGCGGTTATCACGGATACGTCATGACCGTCAACGACCCGACGAAAATCCGGCTTGGCGTCCCGGCCAAACGCGGCAAAGGCGAGAAGGTGTCCAGCATGGTGCAGCGGACCGGAGCCGTCGCCGGCGTCAATGGCGGGGGATTCGCCGACCCGAATTGGAAAGGCAACGGCTTTAAGCCGATCGGGCTTGTGATTTCACAAGGCAAGGTTTATTACAACGGCCTCGGCTCCAAAACGTCCACCCAGGTGGTCGGACTGGACAAGCAGGGGAAGATGGTCGCCGGGAAGTATACGCTGGAGGAGTTGAAGGAGCTTGGGATTCAGGAAGCCGTCACGTTCCAGCCGCGGATCATCGTCAACGGCAAGGGGCAGATCCGTAACCAGAAAGAAGGCTGGGGCATCGCGCCGCGAACGGCGATGGGGCAAAGGGAAGACGGCGCGATTCTGTTCGTCGTGATCGACGGGCGCCAGCCGGGCTACAGCATCGGCGCGAGCCTGTATGACGTGCAGCAGATCATGCTGGAGCACGGCGCGGTGATCGCCGCTAATCTGGACGGCGGGTCGTCCACCGTGTTGGTGAAACAAGGCGGGGAAATCGTCAACAAGCCGTCCTCGGAATACGGGGAGCGGTATCTCCCGACCGCCTTTCTCGTCTTCGAGCATCCGGAACAGGTCAACATCCCGAATATTTGGGAAGGGCTGCGGCCGCAGGATATCGATCCGGGCAAAAAATAAGTCGGCGTTCAGGCTGTCCAAGCAGACAAATCTGCTTTTGGACAGCCTTTTTTTGTCTTAGAGAGAAGCGCCGCCACACACACATAAAATAGCGGAACTTTATGGTCTTATTTTCCGGAATGAAGCGTGTCCATTACACTTAGCGGAAGTTTTTGGCCTTATTTTCCAATGAACAGGGCAAAAAGCAGCCATCTCCCTGCGACTCGAGAAAATAGCGCCATTAAACTCCTCTATTTATCTAAAAATGGGCAATACCGCCGAAATAGCGACATTTTTTCCCCTTATGTTTTCGCTGGAGTTTTAAAACCGGCAGCTAATGTTTGCTCCAAAAGAAGCGCTGCCGGTATTTCCGCGGTGACAGGCCTTCCATTTTCGTGAAGCAGGCGGTGAAATAGGAGGCGGTGTTGAAGCCGACCTGCTCGGCGATCCGCTCTACGGTCAGGTCCGTTTGCAGCAGCAGCAGCTTGGACTGCTGGATGCGCAGGCGCAGCAAATATACGGCCGGCGGGCAGCCGAACACTTTTTGCATGCAGCGGGCGATGTAGACGGGATGGAAGTTGATGCTTTCGCCCAGCTTTGTGGCGGAAAAGGGCTCGCGGTAATGCTCGCGCAGGTAGGAGGCGGCCGCTTCCGCGCAAACCGATTGCGGGGACGGCGCATCTCCGCCGGCGGAGGCGGAAAGCTGGACGATGACCTCCTGAAACAAGGCCTGCTGCCTGAGCCGGACGCCGCTTAAGTGAATGCTCCGGTTCATCTCCGTCAGCTCGCTGATCGCGGCGGCCAGTTTTTGCGGTTGGGCGAGTTTCGTGTACTGCGGGAGCGGCACGGTATAGGAGGTCGCGGAGAACAGGGGCAAAGCCGGCGGCCCCGGCGTTTCCTTGTCCCCATAGCTTCCCTGCTGTTGCCGGTATTCCTCCTCTTCGACGACGCGCCAATCGCCGAGAATTTGAAAATGCAGCCAATGATGCAGTGTTTCTTCCCGGCAGCCTTCTACGGCGTAATGATAGCAATCCGGCCGCAGGATCAAAGCGTGGCCCGCGCCGATTTCATAATTCCGGCCTTCTTCACCAACATACAGGCAGCCCGAAACGACGACGAGCAGGTCAAACGCGCCGATATTTTGCCGGCTGGGATGTTTGCTGCCGACTGGCATGGGCGTAGCCCCGCTGACGATATAATGCGGCAGGGGAGGCGCGGTAAATTCGATGATCGGAGACATAAAACGCCAGCTCCTCTTAGGTTGGAATATTAAAAGATTGAGTTGATTCATTGATACATTAATATCAATATAACATCTATAATGTGTTTCGTGCTAACAAGATAGAGGTGGGCGTGAAAGCCGTTTCACATTCTGCAGGAGGTTGTAATAATGAAGAAAATCAAGGGCGGCGAAAGAGACAAGTTTTCCCTTTGGCTGCTCGCCTGGCCGATTTTTATCGAGCTGTTTCTGCAAATTTTGCTCGGCACCGTCGACACGTTGATGGTCAGCCGGATTTCCGACAACGCGGTCGCGGTCGTGGGATTCTCCAATCAGTTGTTTAACGCGCTTACGACGCTGTTTGCCACCATCGCCAGCGGCGCCGGCATCGTAATCGCGCAAAAAATAGGCTCCGGCCGGGAAGAAGACGCCCGGACCGTAGCGATCATCGCCTTTAAAGTGACGGGGTACATTGGCATTTTCCTCAGCATTTTGCTGATCGCCGTGCCGAAGCCGATCGCCCGGGCGCTGCAGCTGCCGGAAGAATTACTGCCGATGGCGGAGGTGTACATTTCGATCGTGGGCGGAGGTATGATCCTGACAGCCATGATCTCCATGCTTGGAACGGCGATCCGCAATACCGGAAACACAAAAGGACCGATGTACACGGCGGTAGGAATGAACATCATCCATATCGCAATGAACTATTGCTTTATTTTCGGCGCATTCGGTTTTCCGCAGTGGGGGTTGACCGGGGTGGCTATCTCGACCGTGATCAGCCGGCTGATTGCAACGGTGGTCCTGCTGCTGATTTTCCTTGGCACCTTCCAGCGGCGTATCGGATTTAGGGATTTGCCGGTCTTCGACCGCAAACTGTTCAAGGAAATTTTGGTCATCGGTTGGCCGCTTGGCGTCAATTCGGCCAGCTGGGTATTTTCGCAGCTTGCGATTTTTTCGTTCCTCGCTATCCTCGGTTCCACCGAGCTCGCGGCAAGGACGTACATGAATACGCTGGAATCGTTTTGCTTCATGCTGGGCTTCTCCTTGGCGATGGCGGCGCAAATCCAGATCGCCCACCTGTACGGCGCCGGCAAAACGAAGGAGGCTTACCGCGCGGTATACCGCGTGCTGGCCTTCGGGCTCCCGCTGGTGATCGTCAACGCTTTTATTCTCGTATTGGTTGGTCCGGCGTTGATGGGCGTGTTTACGAAAGATCCGGAGATTTTGACGTTGTGCGTTACGCTGCTGTGGCTGAATTTGTTGCTGCAGCCAGGCAAAATGGTCAACATGGCGATCGGCAACTCGCTGAACGCGGTTGGGGACACAAAATATACGATGGTCATCTCCCTGATCTTCATGTGGCTGATCGCCACGGGCTGCTCCTATTGGTTTGGCGTTTCCATGGGCTGGGGCATCATCGCGATCTACCTTAGCATGATCACCGATGAATACGTGCGCGGCATCCTGTCGTACTTTCGCTGGCGGGGCCGTAAATACTTGCGGATGAAAGAAGCCGACCTGAGCAGGGAAGGGAAACCGCCGGGGGGCACCCCGCTGGACGGTGTGGCGAGCCCGGCGTTGTGATGCAGTGTTGTGTTGTGACCGGCTACCGGCTCGACCGCACGCTGTATGCGGCTAACTACCGGACTAGGCTGTACATTGCATGCGGCTAATTACCGGCTCGACCGCACACTGCCTATGGCTAACGGACGTGAGAGACCTTATTTGCCCGAAAACACGGCTCTTTATTTTCTAACGGACTGAAATGCGCTTATTTGCTGGAAAAAGGCCGAAAATACGTTCCAGAACGCCAAATAAGGTCTACTGTGTCCGTTACATCGCGCAAACCCTGGATTTCGCCGAAATAGCGGCGCTGGTGTCCGTTAGAATCGGCATCTCCGCGAGCGACACAAAAAAGCTGTCCCAGGCTGGCGGCTGCTTCCTGTTTTACAACAGAGGCAGCTCGCGCGCCGTGGGGCAGCTATCTTTATACATGTTATTCCTTGTCTTTCTTAACACGGTCCGGAAGCTGCTGTACATAGCTGTCGGAGAGACGGAGCAGCTCGAGCGCCCGGTTGTATTCGTCTTCCGTTGTCAAAGCCTGGCTTACGCCGTCTTTGGCCAGCGGGTATTGGGTCCCGTCGTTGTACCAAACCCCTGGCATAAACAAAGCTTTGTTGTTCAGGAACGAACCGGAAGGCAGGTAGTAACGCTGCGGCAGCAGATTGTAGTCCGTTTGATTCAGGATGTCCTCGCCGAAATGAATGTGATCGTCCAAAGACGCTCCCAACAGGTTGGCCACCGTAGGCAAAATATCAACCTGGCCGCCGACGTTTTCCATCACCTTCGGGGATTCGCCCGGGACGGAAATGATCAGCGGGATGTTGACCATGTCGCGATAGCTGTATTCCCGGCCATAGATTTCCTGCATTAGTTCCAGGCCGTGTTTGTCCAGGGAATACATCGGCAGGCCGAGGTGGTCGCCGTAAATGACCACAACGCTGTTATCCCAAATGCCTTTTTGCTTCAGATCGTCGATAAACTGGCCAAGCGCGTAATCGGCGTAGCTTTGCGCCCGCAAATAGTCGCCAACCATGTTGTCCTGATACCGTTCCGGCAGTTGGACTTTGTCCTTCTCGTGCGGTGTCGTAAACGGATGGTGCGCCGTCATCGAAATAACCTGAGCGTAAAACGGTTTGCCGCCCTGTTGCATTTTGTCCAGCTCTTCCGCGGTTTTCTTGTACAGCACCTCGTCGGACGGGCCAAAGAAGACCATATCGTCCGTGCCGAAAAACTTCTGGTCATAGTAACGGTCCCAACCCAAAGCGGCGTACAATTCCCCGCGGTTCCAGAAATCGACCGCATTGGTGTGGAATGTAGCGGTGTCGTAGCCCTGCGACTTCATCAATTTCGGCAGGCTGGGCAGCTCCTTGTCCGGATAGTTTTGCGTGGCCGCCTCATTATAGGGAATGTAAAACGAGGTGTTCACGACGAATTCGGCGTCCGAGGTGTTGCCTTGTCCGACCATTTGATAAAAATGCTTGAAATAAATGTTATCCTTCACGAGCCGGTTCATGACCGGCGTGACTTCCTGGCCGTCGACCTGCAGGTTGATCAGGAAATTTTGGAACGACTCCAATTGAATGATGATCAGGTTTTTGCCTTTGGCCGCGCCGAAATATTTCGGGTGGGCCGGCTGCGTAATCCCTTTAAGATGGTCGATTTTGGCTTGGGTAATCTGTTTGCTGTCGACGAGATCTTCTTTTTTGCCGGAAAAAATCGTATATGTTTCGTAGTTCAGGATACCCATTTTCTCCGCTTGCTTGATTTCGTTCATGCTGGCGCGATTAGGCCATATGTTGAAGATGCACAGGAGCACCGAAGCCGCAAAAATACCCGCGATCACACCGGTGCTGGTCTTTTTTAAGTTGAAAAAGTTTCTGAGCTGCTCGGCTCTTTTTTTGCGTAGGAGCCAGTAGCCGATGATGACGATATCGAGAAAAATCAGCAGATAGTACGGCGCCAGCAAGGAAAATACGCTGTGTTTGACCGCGGTAACCTGATTGACCTGATCCAGGGCATGGTAATTAACGATGACCCCGTAATATTTATGATACATAACTGCGGCAAAAAAAATGGCGGTGACGATAAAGTTGACGGTCAGATAAAGGCCGATTTTACGCTTGGAAGAAAACCATTCGATCAGGCAGAACAGCGCCCAAATAAAGGGGATTTCCCGCAGCAAAGGCCCCCAGGCGGGAACTTCGTCAAAGATGGTGATCCAAACGATGTAAATTTTCAATATCATGATGACGGAGAAAAAGACAAACGGCTTGATGTTGGCCAGCCGGATGCGGTTGAATTGTAACACGGCGTGTTCCTTCCTTTCCGCTTTGTTACGCTGTTTAATACTGGCTTTACATTTTAACACCCCTAATATAATACATGAATTAGGAGAAAGAATAAAATAATTCAATTCACTCATTTAACAAGATATCCCAAACATGGCTTTGTTAAAATTGCGTTAGTTCTCATTATTGACTTGTTACGGCGGTTTTTGCTAAATTAGAGGTATCCTTCTGGACGGGAGAGATTTTGATGTCGGTGAATGTTCTTAACTAATCAAATTTCATATGGACCGATAGCGGGTTTTTAGGGAAGCATTCAGGGCGACCTCGCGGCTGTTTGATGCTAGGCGCGTACGTCTGTTTGAGCGTACTCTTGTTTCGGTCTGTTGAATTTAGTTAAGAACACACGCGGAACATCATGCAGTGCCTTTAGCGCTGCCTGTTGCTTTGGAATGTAAGCCGTGCTGTATTCAGCGCGGCTTTTTTGCATTTTTCGGGGGAACAGGCATATAGCGGGAGAGGTATAGGCAAAGGATGGCATTCGTGCTGTCCTTTGCCTTTTTTTGCGCACCCGGATGGAAGGATGAACCGAGAATGAGGAGGTTTTGGACATGGAAAAATTTTCGCTTCACATGCTGGAATACGAGAGCATCAAACAGGAGCTGATGAGTTACGCCGTATCGTATGAAGGGCGAAACCGGATCGCCGAGCTGGCGCCGCTGGAGGAGAAACGGCCGATCGAACGGGCGATCGCGGAAACGGCGGAGGCGCGTGCCCTATATGGAAAAGGGGCCAGCGTTCCGCTCCCTTCACTGGATGGAATCGAGCTGGTGGCTTCGCTGTTGGGCACCGGGTATCTGTTTACCGAGCAGGACCTGACGGCGGTGCAAACCTTTCTCCACAGCTGCGGCCAACTGAAGAAGTATATGGCCTCCAAAGGCGAACTGGCCTGGAGAATTGGCGTTTACGCCCAAGACCTGCGGGATTTACCAGCATTGCAGCAGGAAATTTTGCGTTGCATCCGGCACGGGGTGATTACGAATGAAGCAAGCCGGGAGCTGGAGAAAGTCCGTAAAAGGATCGCGGTGGTAAAAGAGCGGATTCAGAAAAAGCTCCAGTCCGTGATGGCCCGCCATGCCGCGATTTTGCAGGAAAACATCGTCAGCGTGCGCGGCGGCAGGTACGTCATCCCCGTCAGGAAGGATTACTACAAGCAAGTGAACGGCCGTATGCTGGATCAGTCAACCAGCGGGCAAACGGTGTTTATCGAGCCGCAGGAGGTGTCGGCGCTGCAAAGCGAGCTGGAGCTGCTGCAGGGAGAAGAGGCGCGGGAGGAAGCCAAGGTGCTCGGCTACCTGGCGGAGCTGGTTGAGCGGGAAGCCGAGGCGATTTACCGGAATATTGAAATTACGGGGACGTACGACTTCATCTTCGCCAAAGCGAAGTATGCGGCGGCGATCGGCGGCGTAGCGGTGGAGATCGGCGAGGACGGGCACACCGTCATTCGCGGGGCCAAACATCCGAAGCTGCTGCAGACAATGGTTCCGCTGGACATGGAGATCGGCCGGAAGTACCGGACGCTGATCATCACCGGCCCGAATACGGGCGGCAAAACCGTTGTGCTCAAGACGTTCGGACTGCTGGCCCTGATGGTTCAGTCCGGTCTGCTCGTACCGGTGGCGCCCGGCAGCCGGTTCGCGGTGTACCGCGGCATTATGGCCGTGATCGGCGACGGGCAAAACCTGGAGCAGTCGCTCAGCACGTTTTCCGCGCAAATCAGCGCGCTCGTTACGATGCTGCGCGAGGCCGGTCCGTCCACGCTGCTGCTGATCGACGAGCTGGCGGCGGGAACCGATCCCGGCGAAGGCATCGCCCTGTCGATCGCCATCCTGGAGGAGTTCGCGCGCAAAGGAGCAACGGTGTTGGTGACGACGCACTTTAACGAGCTGAAGACGTTTGCCTCCCGGGCGCAAGGCTTCCAGAACGCGCGCATGGAATTCGACGCGGAGACGCTGCGCCCGCTGTACCGGCTGACGATCGGCCAGGCCGGCCGCAGCTACGCGCTCGAGATCGCGAGCCGGCTCGGGATCGCCCCGGGCATCGTGGAGCGGTCGCAGCATATCGTCAGCCGCCAGGCTGCGGAAGGTGGCGGAAGCTCGGCGTTGTGGGACGACATTTTGCCGGAGCCTGCGCCGCCACCGGGGCTGCCTTTGCAGGCTGGGGAGCCGGAGGTTGCGGCGCCTGGGGCTTTGGCCGGCGCGGAACCCGGACCCGTCACGGCCGGGCAAGCCTTAGCCGGGCATGCCGCCTCCGAGCCCGGCCCGGGCAAACCGGGGACGGACCCGGCCGGGCAGCGGGATCAACAAGCTGCGGCCTCATCCGCCCCAGAGCAGCCGGCGCCAAAGAAATCGCCT
The DNA here is from genome assembly GCF_046567315.2 of Paenibacillus lacisediminis. Classification (NCBI taxonomy): domain Bacteria; kingdom Bacillati; phylum Bacillota; class Bacilli; order Caryophanales; family Paenibacillaceae; genus Paenibacillus; species Paenibacillus lacisediminis. The sequence goes on from NZ_JBKIAX020000008.1 coordinate 221,805, forward strand.
GTTTTCGAGGTGGGCGACTCGGTGATGGTCACTTCGATCGGGAAGCTCGGCATTGTCAGCGCGCCGCAGGACAACCGGGGCATCGTCGAGGTGCTCGTGCAGAAGCAGCGGATCAAGGTCAACCATAAACGGCTCAAGCCCTACATCAAAAAAGAAGAACTGTATCCCGACGATTATGATTTCGATATTGTGTTCGACAGCAAGGAAAACCGCAAAAAGCGGAAGCTGATGGGCAAACGGCACGTGGATGGTTTGGAGATCGTCCGGAGACCGGGCGAGAATTAGGTTGAACTAATAAAGAAGCATCCCAATCCGCCGAATAGCGGTGAGGATGCTTCTTTCGTTTTGCAGGGAGTTCCTTGGAAAAAATCCAATAGATTGAGGCAAATCCATTACGGCCTGAAGCTCATATTGGAAAAAATCCATTAGAATTCGCTCAAACCACCCGTTTTGCGCCTCGCCAAGCCCAATCTGTTGGAAATATCCAATCTGGCGTTTGTATTTTCCATCGAATTTCCAATTCTATTGGATATATCCAATCAGTACGTTGCGTCAGGTACAATCAGTTACAATGATGCGCAATGATGCGCGGTTCCGAATTAACCCCAGCCAACGGTAAGCTGCTCAGCCAGCGTGGCCACAAATTGCTCGAGGAAAGCCTGGTCAAACTCGTCGAACCGCCGCTTGTTCGGGCTATCGATGTCGAGCACGCCAAACAGTTGCCCGTCCTTGACAATCGGAACGACGATTTCGCTGTTGGAAGCCGCGTCGCAGGCGATATGCCCGGGAAATTCGTGCACGTCGCCGATCCGCAGCGTTTCCCGGCGCTCGGCGCTGGTGCCGCAGACGCCTTTGCCCAGCGGAATACGGATGCAGGCCGGCAGCCCTTGGAACGGGCCGAGCACCAGTTCCTTGCCGTCATAAAGATAAAACCCGACCCAGTTGATATCGTCCAAATAAAAATTCAGCAACGCGGCGGCGTTGGCCAAATTCGCCACGTTGCTGCTCTCCTCATAAATCAAGCCCCGAAGCTGTGACAATACGGCGTTTTGCCGCTCTTCCCGGGAGCCTGAGAATTCGTTTGCGTGAAACATAAGGGTATTCCCTCCTTGACTTCGCTTCCGGATCAGGTCCGTAAGCCGCGCTACGCGATAAAGCTATTATAAGCCAGCTCGCGTCCGAAGGGTAGGTTCGTTTATTTTACAAACTCCGACACGGTGTGCTATTTTTTATCAAATTTGCAAAATATGTTTTTTGGCATCATGAGGTAAAATAGGGGAAAGATCGTAGAAAAGGTGATTTTATGGCGACACCAGTGTACAGTGAAACCTATCGAAAACATAAAAAAGTAAGCAACGAGCTTAAAGCGACGATTGAGCATCTGCGCTCCGAGCTGATGAACGCCGTAGTGGAGGACAACTTCAGCAGCGGCGCTATATTGGAATTAAGCCAACGTCTGGATCATTACATCGTCATGGCTCAAAATCAGATGCTCGGCAAATAAGCCGCCGTCACTGCTTCCGTTACCTTTTCCGCGCCAAGCACCTCATGAATGAAGGAATGCACTTCCGCTTTGTAGCGTTTCGGATCAACGCCGTAGGCGTTGGCATGGACGGCGCCTTCGATCAGCAGCAATCTTTTTGGTTCCGGTTTACTCCGGTACATCTCTTTGCTCATGTAGGTAGGAACGTAGTTGTCTTTCGTTCCGTGGATGAATAAGACGGGCAGGCGGCTTTTTTCCACCGCTTTGATCGGACTGACCTGGTCGAGCCGGAAGCCCGCTTTGCGCTGCAAAAGCCTGTTCACCAAAGGCAGCAGCGGATATGCCGGCAGCTTGTTCAGCTTTGTGAATTGATGCCGCATCAGTTCCGTCAAATCGGAGTAAGGGCAATCGGCAATAACGAACTTTACGTTCGGATGCGCGATGCTTAGATATTCCAATACCGTTCCTCCGCCAAGGGATTGGCCATGCAGACCGATTTCGGTTTGTTCCCCGTAATGTTCCAAAATCCAATTTACCCAGGTTTGCACGTCATATTTTTCATAGTATCCATATGTCGTATATTTGCCTTGACTGCCGCCGTGGCGCCGCTGATCGATCAGCAAAATGTTGAAGCCCGTCTCGCGAAACATGTCGATGTATTGCGTCGAGGCGTGCAGTGAAACCGTATAACCGTGAACGATGATCATCCAGCGGGGGCTCTTCGGAAAAAAATCCAGCACGTACCCGCTGAGCTGCAGGCCGTCCTGCGACGTGACCTGCACCTTGCGTTTGTCCAGACGGTCAAACCGGTCCAAGGAATAGACGCCCGTACGCTCCAAATATTCATAAATGCGCTCTTTCGTCTGCAACCGCATTTGCGTGATCTGACGAAGGGCGTAACGCGGCAGACCGCCGGAGATCAGCGCGGCCAGCAGCAGAACGGTGATGCCGAAAGAGAGGATCATCCGGGTTTTCCCTCCTTTTTTTAGAGTCGAAACCTATCCATAAAGCTCTATCTGTAGACCATAGTATCACCGAAAAGACGGCAAGAAAATCATAGCGTGCGAAAATTGCCGCTTACCTTTGACGGGGACTCTTCGATATGATTAGCTATAATTATGCCGGGGAGCGGGCGGCGTTTGCCGAAACCTCCGGTTTTGTATTCTAAAGTAAAGAGAGGAGGACGGCACATGTTTAAATGCGGCGGGAATATTCCTGTCCTGGAAAGCGAAAGGCTGAGGTTAAGGAGAATGGAGCGCGGCGACGCCGAGGTGATGTTTCGTTATTGGAGCGATCCGGAAGTTACCCGGTATATGAACGTACCTCCGTTTGCCTCCGTGGAAGAAGCCTGGGACATGATCAATCTGCTGAACGGTTTGTCCGAAAGCGAAGATGCGATGCGTTTTGGCATCGAATTGAAGGAAGAAGGGAAACTGATCGGCAGCTGCGGATATAATGTTTGGGAACTGTCCGGGGCTTACCGCGGCGAGATCGGTTATGATCTCGGGCGGGAATACTGGGGGCGCGGATATATGTCGGAGGCGCTGAGAATGCTGCTGGCCTATGGTTACGACACGATGGGGCTCAACCGGATCGAAGCGCTGGTGGAGCCGGAAAACGCCGGATCACTTAAGTTGTTGCAGGCTTTTGGGTTTAAGGAAGAAGGGCTGCTGCGGGAATACCAGCAGACGGAAAAGGGCTTTGTCGACCTGCTGATGTACTCATTGCTCAAAAAAGAGTATGCAAAAAGCATTTAACAACGAGGGACGTGATAACGATGGAAAAAATGCATACGGCGCGCGTCCCGCTTCAGGTGCTGGATCCGCTCAGCAAACTGGTTTCGTTGCTCTGCATTGCGGGCTTGAGCATGCATTGGGATAAGGCGGTGCCGCTCAGCGCTATGTTGCTTTTTTTGGTCGGGACCGCCAGGTACGGGGCCGGAATGGCTTGGGGGAAGCTAGGTAGACGAATGGGGTACATCGCCGGTTTCGGCGTGCCGTTATTTGCCGTCACCGCTTTGGCCGCGCCACCCTCCGGGGAGGCGATTTCCGCCGGCTTCCTGTCAATCCCGGTAAACTCGCTCTCCGCGGGAGCAGCGGTCTGCCTGCGGATGTTCTGCCTGTTTATATCCTCGCTGATCTATATTGAAACGACGGACCCCAAGCAGTTCGTCGTCATGATGACGACCCGGCTCAAGCTGCCTTACCGCTTTGTTTTCGGCGTGTCGATGGCCTTGACGTTTTTGCCGCTGCTGGCCGAGGAGGGGCGGGTTGCCGCCGATGCGCGTAAAATCCGGTCTGCCAGAGGACCTAGAGGATTGGCGGAACGTTTGACGCAGGTTCGGGGAAGTTTGCTGGCGGTGTTCGCCGGGGCGATCCGCCGGATCGAGCAGACTGCCGGAGCGATGGACGCCAAGGGCTTTGGGGCATATCCGGAGCGGACGTTTTTACGGGAGGCGGCTTTGTCCCGGAATGGGGTGTGGCTGATGGCGTTCAGTGTGATTTTCAGCGCCGGATTATGGTTTATTTAGGTTAGGTCCGAAAAAAAGGACTTGACGCGCCGTGATTGTTAACCTAAATTTTAATTTGTGGTTAACAATTGATTGGGAGAGGATGACAAAACAGATATGAACGAATCGACGAAAAAAACCGCTTTTGCCAAATTTACGACGCTGGATATCGTGCTGATGGCTATGCTGGCGGCGGCCAACGCGGTGATGACCGTATATTTGTCGCCGGTTAATCAAGCATTGAACGGACTAGGGGGGCCTATCGCGACTTCGACGATTACCGGTTTGTACATGGTTTACGGATTGCTGGCCTATTACATTATCCGCAAGCCGGGCACAGGGCTGATTACATACGGAATCGGGGCGGTGGTGCAGTCGTTTATGGGTTCCGCCTACGGTATCGTTTCCTGCTTTGCCGCTGCGGCTTGTTATCTTGTGATCGCTGAGGGGATTTTTGCGCTGACGCGTTATAAAAAGTGGGGCTGGACGGTCGTGCTGGCGACCGGTGGCGCGATGGTGCCGGTTTGGTTTTTCTTTGCCGCGCAGATGTTCGGTTATACGAAATGGGGAACCGGGGTGCTGTTGACCGCGCTCGTGGTCCGCACTTTGAGCGGAGTTGTTTTCTGCGGGCTGCTGACGAAACTGATCGGCGACGGGTTGGCGCGCAGCGGACTGCTGCGCCGGTTTGCGGTCAGCCGGGGAGCGAAAAGCCTGACATGACGGCTCCGGCCTTTGATTTGGAGCGAGTCGGCTACAGTTTTGAGGCGGGGGTGGAACCGGTGCTGCGCGAAGTAACGCTCCGCGCGGCCGCCGGGGAGTGGATTGCCGTAGCCGGAGCAAGCGGCAGCGGCAAATCGGTTCTGGCCCAGCTGCTGAGCGGGTATCTCCCGCGCTCCGGGGGCGGCGTGCGGACGGGCCGGCTGCTCGTCTTCGGCGCGGACCCCGCGGAGGCGGAAATCGCCGCCGTAGCACAGCGCATCGGGGTCGTGTTTCAGGATCCCGATGCGCAGCTCGTGCAGGGCCGGGTCGAAGACGAGGTCGCCTTCGGCCCGGAAAACCTGCGCGTGCCCGCCGCCGGCATCGAGCGGCGGGTCGCGGATGCGCTGACGGCGGTGCAGCTGACGCCGCAGCGGATGGTGCGCGTGCACGCGCTGTCCGGCGGCCAGCGCCAGCGCACGGCGATCGCTGCGGCGCTGGCGCTGGAGCCGCCGCTGCTCGTGTTTGACGAGCCGGCGGCCAGCTTGGACGCCGCCGCGAGGTCGCGGCTGCTGGCGCTGCTGCGCCGCCTGCACCGCGAAGGCCGGACCGTCGTGACGCTGTCCGGCCGGATCGACGAGCTCGCGGCTGCGGCGCCGCGGCTCGTCGTGTTGGACGCCGGCACCGTCGTTATGGACGGTCCGGCGGACGAGCTCATCCGCGGCGAACGCGCGCGGATGGAGGGGCTGGGGCTGCTGCCGCGAGGCGCAGCAGCAGCCCGGGGCGGCGCGGCGGGCGCGGTACCGCCGCCACGGGCCGTCGGCACCGCCGCCGCAGGCGAAGCGGCTGCGCCGACGGCGGCCTTGGGCCGGGCGCAGCCCCGGGCCGGCTCTATGGCCGCCGCGGGGCCGCAAAACGGGGGGGCAGGCGCTAGCCATACAGCCCTCCCGGCAGCGGTCCCTTCGGCGGCAAGCGCACCAACGCTCACGGATGCCGCTCCCAGCGCTGTTGCAGTAGCGCCTCCATTGACCGCCGCCAAAGGGGCCATCACCGCCGCGGAGGCCGGGTTTCCGCCGGCGGCTCCTGAAGAGGCTGGCCTGCCGCAGCCGCTGCCCGCCATCACTGCAGGCGCCCACCTGCCGCAGCCGCCGCTTGCCAACGCCGCGCCGCCAGCCGAGCAGGCGCCCGCAGCCGCCCCGCTGCTCGCAGTGCGGGGCCTGACCTTCGCTTACGCCCCTAAAAGTGCGCCGGTACTCTCCGGTGTCGACTTAACGCTGGGCCCTGGCGAATGGCGGCTGCTGTGCGGCGAAAACGGCTCCGGCAAAACGACCTTGTCCCGGCTGCTCATGGGGCTGCTCCGTCCGCCCAAAGGCGCGGTCTTTTGGCGGGGCAAGGATGCGGCCCGACTGTCTTTGTACAAGCTGGCGGCGGACATCGGCTATGTCTTCCAGCAGCCGGAGCAGCAGTTCGTCGCCGCCACCGTGTGGGACGAGCTGCTGTACGGACCACGCTGCCAGCTGCGCCTGAAGAAACGCGATCCACTGCCGGAGGCGCTTAACCGGCGGGCGCTCGAGCTGCTCGAAACGATCGGGCTTCAGAACAAGCCCGGGGTTTCACCCTATTTGCTGAGCGGAGGAGAAAAGCGCCTGCTCAGCATCGCCGCGTCGATGATCAGCCCCAAAAAGCTGTACATCCTCGACGAGCCGACGGCCGGCATCGATTATAACGGCGTGCGCATGCTGATCGCCCTTTGCCGCCAGGCTCTGGCCGGCGGCGCTTCGCTGATCGTGATCACCCATGAGCCTGAGCTTTTTGCAGGAAATCCGGTTGGGCAGTGGTCGATGCGCGAAGGCAGGTTGGTAACTACGGGTTCATCCGGAACGGAATGAGCCAACCGCAGAAAATGTATAATAAGAATTTAGGTTCAACCTAATCATCAGTGCTTGACAGTCAAGCCGGCAACAGACCGTGGCCTGAAGCGAGACTCGTGATCCGGGGGCTTTGCACGATTATCCCGTTTGATCGGGTGACTTGGCTGCCTGAACCAGAGGGATAATCGTGCAAAGTGATTTGGAGAGACAACACCCCCTATCTCCGTCATCTTTTATTTTGTCAAGCACTGATTTTGGTCTTGAGCCAGAATTTAACCGTACTTTTTATGACAGACTGTACTTTTTGCACTTAACCTGGAAATCGGCGCATGACTAACGGGTTAATCTCGAAGAATCAAGCTATCCGGAACATTTTCTACGCTAACGGTTGTCATCGAGCTTATTCGACCGAAAAGGCAGATATTTCTTTTTTAACGGTTGTATTCGCGCTTATTTAGGCGAAACCACCCCACTACTGCCGATAAAACGGATAATAAGCTCGATGGCAACCGTTACATTTCGTATCCGCTCTTTTTTACCCAATTAGCGTCGCTCACAACCGTTAGATTTTTTTCGCACTTTTTTACACTATTCCACTTATCCCGCAATCAAGCACCGATTTTTGTTTTTGAGCCACTTTTTTGGTTCTACCTAGAAATATCGGAAGTAGGTGTAGGGAGTGCGCTTAACATCCGGCTATTCTAACCACCAATCTAACTGGCAACCTAGCGACCAACCGAACAAAGACCAACCGAACAACGACCAACCGTCGGCCATCAAAATAGCGGAACTTTATGTACTTATTATCCGGAGCCTAACGTATTCATCGCCATTAGCGGCATTTTTTGGCCTTATTTTCCTATGGATAGTCCAGAACACGAGCATTTCCATACGACCAGGGAAAATAGCGACATAAATTTCCGCTATTTCTCGCAAATGGATGGATGCCGCTGGAATAACGACATTTTTTGTCCTTATTTTTATCCTGGAGTTCTCGGGGTCAGGTAGCTGGGTGATGTAGGTTTTTTCGGCGCAATACAACTCTTGCGAGGCTGGGGCAAAAGCAACAAACCCGAACCAAGTTCGGGCTTGTTGTTAAGGTTCGGGCTTGTTATCCAGGCTGTGAGGCTATTTCAAGCCGTCCGCCGTTTCAGGGGCAGAAGGTGCAACTGGAGCCCATCTACAGCAGGTTCGGCCAGCATTCCAGGCTACTCGTCTGTCTTAGCGGGCGTCTCGCCAACTGGCAGCCCCACCAGTCCCGCGCCAGCTTCAGGCTTGACCGGCATGACGGTGTTTCTGTCACCAGCGGGGCGCCCCGCCAGTCCCCCGTCCGCTTCAGGCTCGACGGGCCCAGCCGGTGTTTCGATCACCGGCTGCCCCACCAGCCCCGCATCCGCTTCAGGTTAGGCCGGGTCTACCGGTGATTCCACCACCGGCGGCACCTCAGGCCCTTCATTCACTTCATTTACTTCATTCACTTCCGGCACTTCCGGCGCTTCCGGGGCCGATGGCTGCTCATCCACCGGTTCGGGCGGACCAGGCACCTGCGGCACCGGTACGTACGGCTTCACGACCAGCACGCTTGCCGTAAAGGTGTGCTCCCGGAAAACGGCCGTCACGGAAGTGAACCCTGGCTTGAGGCCGAGGAGATAGCCGCGCTCATTCACTTGAGCGATTTCGGGATCGGCGATCGTAAACTGGGTTTCCCCGTTCACGATCGAGGCGTGGCCCAACTCGTCGGTGAAGAAGGCTAGGGTATCCAGTTCACCGCCGGCCATCAGCGAATAATCCTCCGAGTCCAGGTAAAACCGTCCGGGCGTTTCGGAAGGGTTATCCGTCACGGCCACCGTCACCGGCAGCTTTGCGGAGAAGCCTTCATATTCGGCGACGATTTCCGTTGTCCCAGGGGACAGTCCGGTAATAAATCCGTCACTATCCACGGCGGCGATCTCCGGATTCAGTGAGGTGAGTACGGCCTGGTTCGTAATGACCGCCGCGGTTCCATCCGCATAGACCGCTTGAACGACGCTAGGCCGGCGTTCGCCGACGCCAAGCTCCAGGGCCGGTTGATCAAACCGGAGTTCCTGCAAATTCGCCGGGGGCTGCTGGCCTTGGCCCTTCACCTTGATTAGTTGCATCAAGGGAAGGCTGTTCTTTTCTCTAATTTCACCCGTCATGAGAAAGCCGCCATCCGCGGTGTACGTACCTTTCCCGACCGAGTCCAATCCCGGGCTTGCAAACTGAAGATGTCCGGTTACTTCCCCGTCGTTGTCGATCCGCAAAATTTGATACTGCGTCTGCTGATCCGGATAGTCGCCGGTGGTGTAACTTCCCAGCAACGCATAGCCATCCGGGGTCGAAACTAGCTGACGGAAGAAATGTTCCCCCTCCGCAAACGGGTAGGTTTTCTCCCATAGGATCTCTCCGTTACCGTCCATTTTGAATACGAACGTGACTCGCATTCCGTCTTGATACATCATCCCGGAAATGATAAAGCTCCCGTCCGGAGTCATCTGTGCGGACCAAGCGGAGCGGCCGCTGCCGGGAAACACTTGCTGTTTTTCCCATTCCACTTCGCCGTTCGCGTCCACTTTCACGACCAGGGAGGCGTCGGAATCCGAAGTTGCCGTACTGTCGATTCTACCGACTGCCAGCACCCCGCCGTCCGAAGTGCTCAATACTTCACTAAAAGACTGGTTGTCACCAATCCACCAGGTTTTATGCCACACCTCATTTCCTTCCCGATCCACTTTCAGCAGGTAAACCGGAGCCAAAAACCCGGAATTGGCGCTGTACCCCGTAACAACGAACCCGCCATCCGCAGTCTCGCTTACGGATCCAGCATAAAAATGAGTGTAATCCAAAAGGTGGTAGTAGCGGGACCACTCGACGTTTCCCTGTTCGTCCAGCTTGGCCAAATAGGGAAGGGTGGTTGCCGGTCTTTCCGTCCGGTCCATCGTTGACCCGCCCACCAAATAACCGCCATCGCGTACAGGAATGATCTCAGAGACCGAAACGTCTTCTATATCGGGTTCTCCGTCAACATCCAAGGTTTTCTCCCATAGGGTGCGGCCATGTTCATCCACTTTTATGACGTAACCATAAAAATTTGAAATGGTGGATACATCCCCGATGGCAACGTATCCTCCGTCCGCAGCGGAGACAACCGCTTTTCCTTTCGCCGTTCTAAAAGCTTGTCCGTAATCGGAGCTCCACTCGACTTTCGGCGTCCCCGGCTCCGGCTGCTCCGCAGACGCGGCGGCCATACCGTTCCAGGGCCAACCTGTCCAGGCCAGCAGGCAGCTGAAGGATATTGCAATTAGTCTTTTCAAAAATAGTGACATCAGCGCTCTCCTCTCAAAATGGTTATCAAGGAATATTCCTCCATTTTATTATCAAGGAAGCCGGATGGACAGGGAATCCCGCTAAACGCTTATTTCCAGAATGTTGTAAAATGGTCATCGGGACATATAAGGGTAATGAAGCCGGGACTAAACAACCGTGCGGCAACGGGATCGCAGTCCGGGTTTCCTATGACTGTAAAGCAAGCGGGACTATAATAGAAGCCGGGCGGTTGCCTGTACTAAACTGGACAACGGATCGGAGAAAATCGCTCCGGACCGCGGTCCTTTTCTTTTCCAGCGTGTTCCATTATAATTTGAGTTTACGGATGAATGACATGTAGTGTGAGAGGAAAGGAAGTTTTACCTTTGAAAACCGGGTTACAACGCAATTATATTTTGCTGGGGCTGCTGCTTTCGACATTTCTGGCGGCGATCGAAGGGACGGTGATCGGGCCGGCCGGGCCGAGAATCGTTGGCGATCTGGGCGGGGCGCATTTGCTGAGCTGGGTGTTTACCGCCTATTTGCTGACGATGACCGTGGCGACGCCGATTTTTGGGAAGATCAGCGACCTTTACGGAAGACGGCCGGTGTTCGTCATCAGCTCGCTGCTGTTTTTGGCTGGTTCGATATTTTCCGGGATGGCCCAGAACATGGAGCAGCTGATCGGCTTTCGGGCGCTGCAGGGGATCGGCGCGGGCGGATTGCTTCCGGTGACGTTTACGATTATCGGCGATATTTTTTCCATAGAAGAACGCGCCAAAATCCAGGGCTGGATCAGCTCCGTCTGGGGGATTTCCTCGCTCGTCGGGCCGCTGCTGGGCGGTTATTTCGTCGATTCGCTCAACTGGCGCTGGGTGTTCTATTTCAATATACCGTTCGGATTGCTGTCGTTATTTTTTATCATTAAATATTTGCGGGAACGGGTGGAGAAAAGAAAAGTCAAAATCGATGTTGCAGGTGCGCTAACCTTGACGCTCGGGGTCGGCGCTTTATTGATCGGACTTGCGACCGGCGGCCAGCAGCTTCCCTGGAGTTCGCCGTGGATGATCCTGATCCTGGCGCTGGCAGTCTGTTCGCTGATCCTCTTTTTTATCGTTGAGAAAAAAGCCTCCGAACCGCTTGTACCGCTGAAGCTGTTCCGGGTGCGGGACATCGCTTACTCGAATCTGGCCAGCCTTGTGGCCAGCGCCTTGCTGATCGGGCTGACCTCCTATTTGCCGCTGTGGGTGCAGGGAGTGCGCGGGGAAAGCGCCACCGCCTCGGGCCTGATCCTGGCGCCGATGTCGATCGGCTGGATGCTCGGCTCCGTGCTGGGCAGCCGGATGCTCATTACCCGCGGCTCGCGTCTGACCTCTTTGATCGGGATGACGGTGGTTGCCGTCGGCGCCGGCGGGCTCGCGTTCATGACGGAGGGAACGCCGCTGCTCCCGCTGCTGCTGTTTAACGCCTTGTACGGGATCGGCTTCGGCTTTTCGTTCGCCGTATTTACGATCATCGCCCAATCGTCGGTGGGGTACAGCCTGCGGGGCGCTTCCAACGCTTTGAATTCGTTCGTCAAATCGATCGGGCAAACGATCGGTGTTACCGTTTTCGGCACGCTGATCAATCTGCAAATCGCCGTCAAAACCAAAGACCTCGCCGCTTCGGGCATCGAGGTTTCCCAAAGCGACATCGACCAGCTGCTGTCGCCGGAGAAGGTGCATCTGCTGCCTCGCGATCTGTGGAGCGAGTTAAAACATGTGCTTGGAGCCAGCCTGCACTCGTTGTTTATGGTGATGGCGGTGTTGGCCGTGATCGGTGTTCTTTTCGTATTGGGGCTGCGCAACCGGGCCCCGGGACCGGACGATGAACAGGAGGATGAAGCAAGCACGGCGCCGGACGCTTCCGGAGTTTAACCGGGGAAGGGCGGCCGGCCTGCGGCCGTTTTAACCGCCGGTGCGGTATAAAAAAAGCCTCCCCTCCGCATCTTAACGGGAAAGGGGAGGTGTTACCATGAGTAAGGAACAAATGAACGTGGATCAGAACACGCTCGTAGACGCGTGGAAAAAACAGCTTCCGGAGTACTTGAACCCCGGAGATTCGGCCAAGGTTCAGGCCGACATGGCGAATCCCCAAGGTTTGCGGATTCATATCAACGCAGCGGGCCATCAAATGTTTTCCTTTGATTTTTCCTGCTCCTACATGGACCCGCGCGAGGTTCGTGTGGAACTGGTCGATGTTGAACGCGCCGGGCAGACGGTTGCCGAACACACCGCGCAAATCCAGGAGCTGACGGGGGATTACGTCCGTCATATTCACGAATGTGCCCAAGCTCTCGGACAGCTCACGAACCCATGACGAGAAAGCGAGGATAAGCGAATGGCCAAAGGCAAGGCAGGGGCAGACAAAAACCTGACCAACGTCGTTTCCGATTTGGAGCGTGATCCGGTCAACAGTCATGAGGCCCAGCAAATGCAGCAAGCGGTCAACGATCGAAGACACCGGGACGCCTTGAACCACCATAAAAACAAGGATATGGACCCTTCACATTAGCCGTAATCAAAAAGCCTGCATCTCTTGGTTCACACACAAGAGCGCAGGCTTTTTGCATCAGATTAACCTTTACGCGCCAGCGGGGCCAGCTTTTCCGCTTCGCGTCCCATCTTTTTCAGCAGATTGATCATGATGTTTTTCTCTTCATCGTTCAGGCCGCTTAAGGCATAATCGATCCGGTTGGCAAATTCGGGATACAGCTGATCCATCAGCGCTTGCCCTTTGGAGGTAAGCTCCGCGTAAATAACGCGCCGGTCGCGCGGGCAGGGGGTGCGGTGCAGCAGACCCGCCGTTTCCAGCTTGTCGATCACGTAAGTCACGTTGCCGCTCTGCAGCAGCAGCTTGGCGCCGATTTGTTGGATCGGCTGCGAGCCCTTGTAATACAACACCTCCAGCACGGCAAAGGCCGTCGGGTTGAAGCCTTGAATTTTGCTTCCGGTCACGGCGTGTTCGTTAACGCTTTTGAAGGATTTGGCAAAAACCCGGTACAAATGCATGGACAAATCCGTGCCGATTTCCTCAGTCTTTAACATATACATCCCGCCTTATCTTATATTTGTGAATAATTTTACATAGGTGAATTATTGCTATCGTAAAACAATCGGAATTTTAAAAAAATATAATTTATCACAATTTGCGGCTTTTTAATGTAAAAAAGTTACAGTATTACAACCCGTTTGCACCTAGTAGACGATTCTGGAAATAACGTTAGCATGATGGCAAGTGAAGACTTGAGAAAACGGCAAAATTAGTCTATTGAAGATCTCGGGTACAACATAAAGGAAGAAAAGGGCGCTATTTCAGCGACATCCCCCATGTTGCGTAAAATAGAGGAATTTTATGGCGCTATTTTCACGATTTAGTGGCGAAAGACCACCTTCCGACCTGTTCATCGAAAAATAAGACCCCAAAGTTCCCCTATGGTGATGAATAGGCTCAAATTCGGAAAATAAGGCCCAAAAGTTCCTCTATTTCATGGGGATGATACTAAGAGCACAAGACTAATAGGAAACAAAGCGATCCATAGCCCCCGTCCGCAGATAAGCCATATTATTTCCGGATCATTCTACTAAATCTATTTGACGTTATGTTTTCGCCGGCCCAAAACGGGAAAATCAAAGAGATCGTTCCGCCGGAGCAGATGGAGCAGGCGGTGTCCTACAGCGCGATCATCGAGCAGGGCAGCAAAATCATCGGCCCTGCCTTGGGCGGGATGCTAACGGCTGTCTTTGGCGTGGCGGTTTGCTTTGTTATCGATGGGGCGACCTTTCTCGTGTCCGCCGCTATTTTGTGCGCGGTTCCGGGTAAGCCGGCGAGAGTGGGCGCGCCTGACATTACGCGGCAGACGGCTTCCGTGAAAGGGGCGGGCAAGGCTGGATTTTGGCGGGAGGCTTCGGCCAGCATGCGGATCATCGCGGGCATCCCGCTGATCGCCTTCGGTACGTTGACGCTGTGCATGGTGCTGCTTGTACTGCAGATTGCCGATTCTCAAGCCGTCGTGCTGTTCCGGGAAATTCCCGGGGTGGCGGACGATTTGCTGGGCTGGTGCATCGCGCTGAGCGGAGGCGGTACACTGGTTGCCGCCGCTATGAACCGGATGCTCGGGCGCTGGTCGCCGCTGATCAGGATGGGCGCCGGAGCTGCGCTGCTGGGATGCGTGTTTGCCCTCGCCGGTTTCGCGGTGCTGTTCAGCCCTTCCGGCCAATGGTTGTCCGCCGCGATTATGCCGCTCTTTTTTGTGGCCGGCTTAGGCGCGGGCATGACGTTTATCCCGTTTCAAGTCACGCTTCAGCAGCGGACCCCGGAAGCTTTTACCGGGCGCGTCTTCGGTACGGTGAACAGCTTGACTTCGACGGCCGCGGTTGCGGGACCGCTTGGCGGCGGGGTTCTGGTAACGGCTTTCGGTCCGGAGCCGGCGTTTATTTTGTCGGGGGGACTGGTGGCGCTCATCGGCCTGCTGCTGCTTTTGTTCAGTCCGGCCATTCTGCAACGCGACTATACCCAATGCGAAGCGGCAGCGCCAGGCGCTTGAAGCCTGCCCTCGTGTCCCCCCCTCCCGGTTAAGGTATAATCATAGTATTACAATCTACGGCAGGTGAAAGATTTTGACAGATGTACTATTGGACGTGGCGATCCGCAAGGCCGGATACGAACCCGAAAAGGCCACGATCGAAAACGTTTCGTTCCAGGTGAGGCCGGGGCGGCTAACCGGGCTGATCGGCCCGAACGGGGCGGGAAAAAGCACGACATTAAAGGCCATTCTCGGCCTGCTGCCTTACGCGGATGCCGAGGTGCGGTTTCGTGGCGGGTCCGAGCGTTACGCTTATATTCCGGAGCATCCCGTCTATTTTGACACGTTAACGTTATGGGAGCATCTGGGGCTGGCTGCGGCCGTTTACGGCATGGAGGAACAAAGCTTCGAACGGGAGGCGGGGCTGTTGCTGGAAAAATTCCGCATGACGAAGGTGAAGGATCATCTTCCGGACGGATTCTCCAAAGGCATGCGCCAGAAAATGATGCTGATGGTTGGATTTCTCGGCCGCCCGGACATATATATCGTCGACGAGCCTTTTATCGGGCTTGATCCGCGGGCGACCAAGGATTTTCTCAGCCTGCTTGAGGAAGAGCGGCGGCGCGGGGCCGGCGTGCTAATGTCCACGCACGTGCTGGATACGGCGGAGCGGGTTTGCGACGATTTTATTCTCGTGTCGGATGGCCGCACCCAAGCCGGCGGAACGCTGGACGATATTCGCGCCGCCGCTTCACTGCCGGGGGCGTCGCTGTTCGACTGCTTCGACGCTTTGACCTAAGGAGACAATGCCGCATGAAAAATATAACGTCCTTAACCGTAAACCGTTTGTTCTTCCGAAGGTGGAGGGATCGTCTGCGGCTGCAGCTCGGCGTCCTGCGCAGCACTTTTGATCTAACGATCTTGCTGTATATCGGCATCCCCGGGCTGCTGCTGGGAGGGCGGGCCTACTATGGGCTCTGGCGGGACGAGCTCCCGGCCTGGCTCGTTTCGCTGCCGTTTGCGGCCGTTCCGGCGCTGCTGCTGTTCCTGGTGTACTCCCTAGGCGGGCTGTCGCTTTATATCGAAGCCGCCGATGTATTGTTTCTCAGGCAGCGCCCCCGCTGGATAAAGGGGCTGATGCTGCGTGGATGGAGGTTATCCATGGCGAGGCAGGCCGCGGTATTGTGCGCGGTTTTTGCGGTGTTAAGCCCGCTGCTTGTCCGGGTGTACGGGATGAGCGGGACCGCCATCGCCGCCTGGATTGCCGTGACATACGGCCTCAAGGCCGTGCAAATGCTGTTGGCCAATTTGCTGGGTGTCTTGACCACAGGCTGGCGGCGCATCATATACAGCTGGTTGTCCTATGGCTTGCTTAGCGCCGTTTTTTTGGTTTGGGCATCCGCCGCAGGGGCGGCAGTCGGAGCGGCAAGCTTTCTGCTTGCCGTGCTGGCTGCCGCCATGTTAGCGGCCGCGCTTGCAAGGTGGAGGTTCCGGCTTAAAGGGCGGTTTGATGCTGAAGTTCGTGAAGAGGAACGGCAAAAAACGAAGCTGATCGCGCTTTTGCTGGCTTCCGCCATCGACAAGCCGAAAGCGCCGAAGCCGGGAGCGAGGCCCTGGCTGTTCCGGCGCTGGCGCCGGCTGCTGCCGTCGCGCAGTCCGGAGGCGAGGGTCGCGGAAGCGCTCGTCAAAGCTTTTTTTCGCGGCAGCGAGCTGAAGCTGTACGGGCAATTGATCCTGGCCGGCCTGGCCGCGCTCGTTATTCCGCCTTATCCGGTGAATGCCATCGTTTATATCGTTTTGATTTTTGTGCTGATGTATTGGTTAAGCGGACATCTGCGCGCCTTTTTTGCCAGGGATGGCATGCAGATGCTGAATCCCGGGGAAATGCTGGAGTACCGCACGGCCGTTCCGGCGATGACCTTGCTGCTGCTTCCCGGACTGGTTTGCTTTACGGCCGGGCTTGGGGTCACCTTGTATCCGCCGCTTTGGGGAGGCCTGGGGGCGATTCCCTGCGGAGTTTTGCTGGCGATCGTGTTGGGCGGCTTTTATGGAAAGATCGGAATCTTGCTTCTGCGCAGATCGTAAAACTTGCTTCTGAAATCTTGAGCGTTGGTGACGGCAGATCCGACCGCAAGCAGGCTAACGGACCTGAAAGCCCTTATTGGCCTGAAAAGCCGCCGTTTTAATTTCTAACGGACAGGGGAGCCCTTATTTGCTTGAAAATGGCCGGATACGTGCTCCAAAATGCCGAATAAGGTCTGTGGTGTCCGTTACATTTTGAAAACTGTTGATTTCACCCAAATAACGGCACTAGGGTCCGTTAGGATTGGCACTACTGTCCCGGTTCGATCTGCTAGGCATAGCTTCCGCTCTCCAGCGCCGCCAGCCCGGCGTGATGCCCAGCGGTGTAACCGGTCGCGAAGGCGGCCGTGATGTTATAACCGCCGGTATAGCCGTGGATGTCCAAAATTTCGCCGCAAAAATACAGCCCTGACATCAGCTTCGAGCCCATCGTCCGCGGATCGACTTCTTTGAGGTTGACGCCTCCGCCGGTGACGAACGCTTCCTCGAAGGAGCGGGTTCCCGTGACCTTAAGCGTAAAGTTTTTGAGCACGGCGACAAACTGCTGCCAGGGCTCCTTGGGCAGATGCTCGTAGGTCGTATCGGCGGCCAGGCCGGCGCGTTCGAACAGCAGCGGCAGCAGGCGCTCTGGCAAAGTTCCCTTAAACACGTTTTTCAGCGCTTTTTTCGGCTCCGCCGCAGCCATCTGCCGCAGGCGGATTTCCAATTCGCCGGCTTTTTCGCCCGGAAACAGGTCGATGGCCATCGTCACGTCGGCTCCTCCGTTTTTCTGCTTGACGCCCCGGATAAATCCGCTGCAGCGCAAAGCGATCGGGCCGGACAGCCCGAAATGGGTAAACAGCATGTCCCCCCGGTGGGAAACGGCCGGCTTGCCTTTCGCGTTCAGCACGGACAGCTCCACGTCGCGCAGCGACAAGCCCTGCAGCTCCCGGCTTTGAATAAACGGCTCCCGGGAAACGATCGGCACCTCGGTCGGGTAGAGCTCGGTAATCGTATGGCCGGCGGCGGTGGCCCAAGGGTATCCGTCCCCGGTGGAACCGGTATGCGGCACCGATTTTCCGCCGGTCGCCACGATGACCGAGGCGGCGAGCAGCGTTTCGCCGGAGGCCAGCTTCACCCCGCGCACCCGGTCCGTCCCGTATTCGATTGCGCCGACGGGATGGTGAACGAGCAGCCGCACCCCGAGCGCGCGGGCTTTGCCGATCAGCGCGTCGACCACCGTCTTCGCTTTGTCCGAAACCGGAAACATCCTTCCGTTGTCTTCCTCTTTCAGGGCGATCCCCAAGTTTTCAAAAAAGGCGATAATATCCCGGTTGCTGAACAGCGAAAAGGCGCTGTACAGAAAACGGCCGCCCCCCGGGATGTAAGTGATCAGCTCGTCGATTTCCTTATTGTTGGTCACGTTGCAGCGGCCGCCTCCCGATATCCCGAGCTTGCGTCCGAGTTTGTCCCCTTTATCGAGCAGGGCCACCTTCGCGCCTTGTTCGGCCGCGGCGATCGCCGCCATTAACCCGGAAGGTCCCCCTCCGATGACGATAACTTCAAACTTTTCCATGCCGTCGATCCTTTCCATTTGTACTTTCTTACTTATTTATAAAACTCTTGAAATGATGCAACACTGCGGGGCGCATCCACCTGTCCCCTAAAATAATTTATATTTTTCTGAAGCAAGCATTATTGTAAAACTTTGTCGCCTATGTTTTAATCGAACTAGAATGGTATTCTTCCGCCTGAGGAGGGAGAACGTGGAGGCTGTAAAAGAAATCGTATTGCAGGTGCTCATTGCCAGCTTGCCTGCGTTTCTGTTTCCGTTGTCGTATGAAAAAGGAAATTGTCATTTACTGAAAAACGGTGCTGTCGTCAAACGTCTGCCCTACGTCCAGGGATTGACGTTCACGTGCATGTTCAGCATGCTGCTCTGCGCCTTGTTCGCCTGTCGCCTGTGGGGCATCGTTCCTCTTAATTTCGGAATACTGCCGCTGTTTGCGCTCATTCTTTACGGCAGATTTCGGAGCGGGGCCGTCCTTGCGGCGCTTCATATTATAATCTATCCGTTGTACACAATAAACTACACCTTGGCCGGAATCGTATTGGAGACGGGACTGCCGCTTTATCCGCTTGTATTTTTAGCCTCCCGTTATTTCAAAAAGACCAGCCGCCGCGGCAAAGTTGCAATCCTTTCGCTTTGTTTCACGGGCGGCGAGCTGATGATCGGAGCATCTCCGTTCCTGATGGGGAGCCTCCCGATATTTTCCGATTTAAGCGCTTTAATTTCCACTCTTGTTAACGCAGGCGTTGCCGTAGGGGTCGGCAGTTTATTTGTCCATATGGTGGAGAATGCGCTGGAAAAAGAAAAACTCCGCGAGCAGGTTACGGAGCTCTCGCGCGAATATTTCCGCGAGGCCGAACGGCTGCAGCAGATGATGGACGCCGCGCCGCTTGGTATCGTCCTGCTGGATCAGCAAGGTTATATTATATCGATAAACGATACGTTTCTCCAGTTATACAGAATGTACCGCAGCGATGACGAGGTAGCGGCGGCCCGCGAGGAACTGATCTTCCGCAAGCCGGAAGACGTCCTTCACGGTTTGCCGATCGGCGAGCTCGCTTCCCGGGTGGAGACCACGCTTGCGGGAAAAACCAAAACATCCGAGCTGCTGCAAAGCGATGACTATATTTATTTTACCAGCACTACGCCGATCCTAAAAAGCCAGGAAGTCATCGGCGCTGTAGCGATCGTCCAGGACATCACGGAACTGGAGAAGCTCCGTATGGAGCGGGGACACGTCGAACGCATGAGCCTTGTCGGACAAATGGCGGCCGGCATTACGCATGAGCTCCGCAACCCGATGGCTGTCGTTCGCGGTTTTTTGCAGTTGATGCGGGAGAAGAGCCCGTCCAATCTGGACCATTATTACCGGATCGTGTTGGAAGAACTCGACCGGGCCAACGGAATCATCAACGATTTTCTCTCGCTGGCGCAGAACCGCCCGGTGGAAAACGAGCAGTGCAATCTGCACGACATCATCATGGAACTGACGCCTTTATTGTGGGCGGACGCCAATTTGCGCGGACAGACGATCGAAGTTAAGCTGGATGAGCAGGTGCCCGCGCTGCTGCTGAACGTGAAGGAGATCAAGCAACTGCTTTTGAACTTGGCGCGCAACGGCATGGAAGCGATGGACGGAAAAGGGCAGCTGACGCTGGAAACGCGGATGGCCGTTTCCGGTGTGGAGCTGCTTGTTGCCGACACGGGCCCGGGAATACCGGCCAGCCAGCGGGAGAAGCTATTCGAGCCCTTTTATACGACAAAAGAGAAGGGGACGGGGCTTGGACTGGCTTTATGCCTCAGCATCGTCGAGCGCCACCGGGGGAAGATCAGCGTCCGCTCCGAGGAGGGGGAAGGAACGGTGTTTACGGTCTTTTTTCCGTTCGCCGAGGCGTAATGTGTACAGCGAAAAGAATCGCCCCGTTAGGGCGGCCTCCGTCAGGAACGGGCCACCAAACGCGGGGGTTAATCTTGCGCAGTTTGCTTTGCTTTCCAACTTGATGAATGTATAATAGATATAATCCGGCAGCCGGGGGCTACAGGTACTGCAGGCTGCGGGTACCACTTATTTCGTATGCACAAGGAGTGATTTGAATGTCTATGTCATTTGACCAATATATGAGAGACATGGTTCAACCGATGAGAGACGAATTGACCGTACTGGGGGTTCAGGAATTGCGGACTCCGGAAGAGGTTGCGGAGAAGCTGCCTGACGCGAAAGGGACCGCTTTGGTGGTCGTAAACTCCGTCTGCGGCTGCGCGGCAGGCCAATGCCGTCCGGGCGTGGCGAAGGCGCTGCAGCACGACATGACGCCAGACCATCTGTTTACGGTGTTTGCCGGGCAGGATAAGGAAGCGACCGCCAAGGCCCGCGAATATTTCGCGCCGTATCCGCCGTCCTCGCCTTCCATCGCGCTGATGAAGGATGGGGAATTGGTGCATTTTATCGAGCGCCATCAAATCGAAGACCGCTCGGCCGAGGAAATCGCCGCTGATCTTACCAGCGCGTTCGACCGCTTCTGCCGGTAACAGACATGTTTGCAATCCGCGGCAAGGCTATCCGCCTAGCGCCGCAACGCCCCGAGGTTCGGCTCAAATCCGTTACCGCAGGGGCGTTTTACATATAGAGTGGAGGGATGAGGAATGAGTTTACAGCAGGAAATTATTGAGCGTTTGGGTGTAAAACCCGTCATTGACGTTGATGCGGAAATCCGGAGACGCGTCGATTTTTTGAAGGAGCATGTAAAAAGTTCACGGACGACCGGTCTGCTGATCGCCATCAGCGGCGGCATCGACAGCGCCGTGGCGGCCGGCCTGTGTAAACGAGCCACGGATGAGCTGACCCGGGAAACCGGCCAGCCTTACATGACCCTTGGCGTGTTCCAGCCTTACGGGCAGCAGGAAGACATCGAGCACAGCTACGAGGTGGCCAAGGCGTTTGGGCTTGATCATACCGCGGAGACGAACATCGCGGAAGCCGTGGACGAAATTGCGCTGGAGGTGGAGCACGGCCTCAAAAATATCGGCAAACCGCGTCATCTCAGCCCACAGGGCAAAGGCAACGTCAAAGCGCGGACGAGAATGGTGATGCAATACGCGCTCGCCTTTGAATTAAGTTTGTTGGTGGTCGGCACCGATCACGCATCCGAAGCGATCACCGGCTTCTATACTAAATGGGGGGATGGCGCGGTGGACATTACGCCGCTAAGTTCCCTGAACAAGCGGCAGGTTCGCCAGCTCGCCGCCCGCCTGGGCGTGCCGCAGAGCATACTCGACAAAGCGCCGACCGCCGGGCTGTGGGAAGGCCAGACGGACGAGAAGGAGCTTGGAATCAGCTACGAAGACAACAGCGATTATCTGGAAGGCAAAGAGGTTGATCCGGCCATTCGGGAACGGCTGGAATCGTTTTATTTGAAAACGGAGCATAAGCGCAGTCCGATTCCGGGGATTTAACGTTTTACCAGTAATGAGGCCCTTTTGCCTTCCGGATAACGGGGGGCAAAAGGGCTTCATTTCATTGTCCGACTTTTTGCTGTTTTTTTGGCAAAGCTTTAAAAGGAGTATAACCGTCCGCAAACATCGTTCCAGGATTGTAACCTTGGCTGGCGGCAAGCAGGAGCGGGTCAGCCTGCTGTTGTTGCTCCATTAATTTTAATAAAACATAAGCGGCTGCTCTGGCGTCATCAAGGGCATCATGATGATTGAAGCTAATGCCGAAATGCTCGGAGATGACATTTAGTTTATGGGAAGGCAACTCCCGAAGCATCGTCTTTCCAATGCGGTATGTACATAAGTACTGGAAATCAGGATAAGGCAATTCCCCGGCATCCAGACAATGGCGCAGCACGCTTATATCAAAAACGGCATTATGGGCCACGACGATTTCTCCTTGCAGCAGCGGCTCCACAGTCGGCCAAAGCTCCGCAAATGTCGGCTGTCCCTCCACCATGGAAGGAGTAATCCCATGAATCGCGATATTCATCCTGTCAAACGGCTGGAGCGGATCAATCAACCAGGTATGTTCTCTCGTTACCACTCCATTTCTAACTTGAACCAACCCAAGGGAACAGGCGCTGGCACGGCTTGTATTGGCGGTCTCAAAATCAATCGCTGTAAAATTCACTGGTACATCCCCCTATTAATCCGGTCTATCATTCTCCATTCTACTAGTATAGGGGGCAATTACAATGCATGCCATGAAGGATTTCGTTAATGCCGCCTTATTTTTCGCGCCAGCCAGTTGCCGAGCGATTGCAGCCCCTGAACGAACAGAACAAGCACGATGACCGTAGCCGCCATCACCACATCGTCGAAACGTTGGTATCCGTATGAAATGGCCAAATCCCCGACACCGCCTCCGCCAACCGTTCCGGCCATCGCGGTCGCGCCAATCAGTCCGACCGTGGCGGTGGTCAAGCTTAAAATAAGTGAACCAAACGCTTCGGGCAGCAGAAAATGCCGGATGACCTGCGCAGGCGTCGCGCCCATGGCTTCCGCCGCTTCCAAAATCCCCGGATTTACTTCCAGCAGCGAGTTTTCGACCAGCCGGGCAATATACGGGGCAATATAAATGATCAGCGGAACGATGGCGGCATTCGTACCGATGGAGGTCTGGACGATTGCCCGGGTCAACGGAATGATCGCCACTAGCAAAATGATGAACGGCAGCGAACGGACAATATTAATGATCGGATTAAGCAGCGAATATACGGCTCTATTTTCCAGCAAACCTCCGGGGCGTGTTACCACCAGAAAAATGCCCAGCGGGATGCCCAGCAATGCCCCCAGCAGCAGGGAGACGCTGACCATGTAGATCGTTTCATAAATGGCTTGCATAAATTGGCCGAGGGTAATGGTTGTACTTAACATACGGAATCGGTCACCTCCTGGATTTGCACGCCTTGGGCATGCAGGAAACAGGCCGCTTCATCAATGGTGCGGGAAGGTCCCTGGAACTGCAGGATCATGCTTCCCAACGCCGTGTCCTGAATTTCGGAGGTCGAGGCAAACAATATATTTACTTCCACTTCGGCAAACTGGCGAATCAACCTGCTGACAATTGGAGCGGAAGCGGCGGCTCCGACAAATCCCAGCTTAAATAAGCGGGATTTCTTCGCTTCTTGGCCAAGGTTTATTTTTAAGCTTTGCGGCAGGCGGTCATGAATGACCGTTTGCACAAAGCTGCGGGTCGTTGGATGCTGCGGGCTGCCAAACACGTCAAGCACGGTGCCCTGTTCGACGATCCGACCGGCTTCCATAACGGCAACGCGGTTGCAAATTTCCTGAATGACGGCCATTTCATGCGTAATAATCATGATCGTAATCCGGTATTCGGCATTGATTCGTTTGAGCAATTGCAAAATCGCTTGTGTTGTTTGCGGGTCCAGCGCCGAGGTCGGTTCGTCGCACAGCAAAATGGACGGATTGGAGGCCAGCGCCCGGGCGATGCCAACCCGTTGTTTTTGACCGCCCGACAGCTCGTCCGGGTAACTTGCGGCTTTGTCGCCAAGGCCGACGAATTCCAGCAGTTCGGTTACCCGTTCCCGGATCTCCTGCTGCGGCTTTTTTTGCAGGATGAGCGGGATCGCCACATTATGATAAACCGTCCCCGACTCCAGCAAGTTAAAATGCTGAAAGATCATGCCGATCCGTTTCTTCAAAGCCCGCAGCTGCTCGGCGTTTAAGGAAGCAAGCGGCTGCCCCTCGACAAATACTTGTCCGCCGCTGGGCTTTTCCAGGCAGTTGACCAGGCGGATCAAGGTGCTTTTGCCCGCTCCGCTGTAACCGATTACCCCGAAAATGTCCCCTTTTTCAACGGTTAAGCTCACTCCTTGCAGCGCGGTGCTGGAAATTCCTTTGCGCTCGAAAACTTTGGAAACATCCCTGATCTCAATCGTTTGCAGTCCTGCCGATGGCCGATAGTCTGAAGTCATTTGGCGTCCTCCTGATTCATTGATGTTTAATATATATACTTTTCCGATGAACTTTATAGTATTTCCAAAAATATAACTCTATGAATTAAGCGAAGTCAATTAAAAATCACATTGACGTCAAACTTTTCGGTGTGCTAGTATGATTAAAACTTTTCCAACCCGCAAACTCGGAATTGATAAAAGGGAGAATAATGACATGGCAGATTGGAACAAAACGGCCCGATTTCAGGCCCTGTTGTCCGGCGAAACGGCGGATCGCCCCATTGTCAGCGGCTGGCATCATTTCTTGGATAAAGAACAAAATGCCGAAGACTTGGCGGAAGCCACGATCGCTTTTACGCGGAAATTCGCTTGGGATTGGGTTAAGATCAATCCGCGCGCAACCTATTACGCGGAAACTTGGGGAAACAGCTACGATTTCCGCGATTACCGCACGGTATTTCCCAAACAGACCGCGGTGGCCCTTCGGGAGGCGGCCGATGTCTGGCGGGTTGAACCGCGGCGCGCGGCGGAAGCGGCCCCGCTGGCGGAGCAGCTTCAGGCGGCCCGGCTGATCCGGGCCGGACTAACGGGTACGCCGCTGACGCAAACCGTTTTCTCGCCGCTAACGGTATTGTTGTTTCTGGCGGGGCAGTCGGCTTACGTGAGCGATACGGTTTACGGCAGCGAACATCCCGTCCCGCTGGAAACTTTATTTGGCGGGCAGCGGGACGGAGTGCACCGCGCTCTGCACGCCATTGCCGTAACTTTGGCGGATTATGTGGAGGAGCTTGGCCGGATCGGGATTGACGGGATTTTTTACGCGGTTACGGGAACCGCCCATCCGGGATTATTCGATGAATCCGCTTTTAACGAGTTCTCGAGGCCTTATGATCACATCGTGCTCGAAGCGGCAGGTTTCGGCAAACGGATCCTGCATACTTGCGGAGCTTTTTCCCAGCCTGAACGGTTTAACGATTATCCGATCGAGGGGATCAGTTGGGATACATACGCTGCCGGCAACGCCGGTTTGGACGCTCCGCTCCATGCAACCAAGGTGGGAGGGGTCGACCATGCCCTGTTCGCCGGCGGCGATCTTGAACGCATTCGCGAGCAGGCTCGCGAAGCGCTTTCGCTGATGCGGGGCCAACCGTTCCTGCTGGCGCCAAACTGCGCGGTGCCGGTGAGTGCAACGGATGATGCTTTACACCAATTGCGCAATTCACTGGAAGAGGGGTTGTAATCATGAAGAAATTTGCGGCTGTTGTATTGATCGGACTGTTGTTGGTGTTATCCGCCTGCGGCAAACAAAGCACCGCCGGTCAAGACAAAAAGGTGATTACGGTCGGTTTCGGTGTCGGAACCTATGAGGAACAATTCCGGGCGGGTATCTTGCCTATCCTTGAGAAAAAAGGCTATAAGGTGAACATCAAGACTTTTTCCCAGAATATGCAGGTGAATCCGGCAATGCAGGAAGGTTCTATCGATGCCAGCGTGTTCCAGAGCACTGCTTACATGGAAGGGATCAATGATGAGCTGCACATGGATATGATCGGCATCACATTTGCTCCCAGCGCGCCGCAAGGCTTGTTTTCCGAAAGGCACCAGTCTTTGGATGAAGTGAAGGACGGCAGCACGGTCGCTGTCCCCAACGATCCGGTGAATCAGGAGCGCGCCGTCCGGATTTTGGAGGAGCTTGGCTGGGTGAAGGTGGCCGAAGATGCCGGCACGACCGACTTCAACTTGAACAGCGTGTCGCCGGGTCAATACGCGATCGACATTCAGGTGCTGGATCCGGCACAAATTTTGGTGTCGCTGAAGGACGTTGATTTCGGGGTAGTGAACGGCAACTACATTGCCAATGCGAAACGGAAAATTACCGAGGCTTTAAAAATCGAAAATACGCCTGAGCAGCACCGGATTATCGTATCTATAAACAAGGCCGACGAAAATACGCAATGGGCGAAAGACCTTAAAGCCGCTTATGAATCCACGGAGTTCGAGGAGTTCATCAAGTCTCAGGACAAGTATGACGGATTTATTTTGCCGGCGGCATGGGAGAACAATTAAAAGAGGAGGTAATGTAAAATGGCGCAGCAACGCATTCATTTCATCGGCGGAGGGCAGATGGCCGAAGCGATCATCCGGGCGCTTGTCAGCAGTGAGACGGTGCCGGCTCACCTGATCAGCGTGGCGGACATTCGGGAGGAGCGCGTGCGTTATTTAAGTGAAACCTACCGTATACAGGGGCCGGATGAACCGGGCCAAGCGCTGAAGGATGCCGGGCTTATTGTGATTGGCGTGCGGCCGCAGGACGATTTGGCCGGTGTAGGCAAGACGATTCGCGAATTTGCCGGCGGGAACAGCGTTATCGTATCGATCGTAGCGGGCGTGACCATAGCCAAACTGGAAAGTTATGTCGGCGCCGAGCGCCCCGTTGTCCGGGTTATTCCCAACACGCTCACGGATACCGGGTTAGGTTACAGCGGGGTGGCGTTTAATGAACATGCTGAACTCGCCCAGGTGGAAGCATTCCTGGGCGGGTTTGGCAAAGTGCAGGTTGTGGATGAATCGCTGCTTGATGTTTTTACCGGTTATGGTGTGGCCGGGCCGAATTATGTCTATTATTTCATTGAATCCCTTGCCGATGCGGGTGTGCTGGCCGGATTGCCGAGAGAACAGGCCTGGCGGATCGCGTTGGAAAACGTTGAAGGCGCGGTGGCGATGCTGCGGCATACCGGGCTGCATCCGCGGCAGCTTCTCGATATCAACAACTCCCCGGGCGGCGTGGGCATTAACGCCTTGTACGAACTGAACCGCAGCGATTTTGCCGCCGGTTTGCAGCGAAGTGTGCTGACGGCGGTCAAACGGACAACGGAACTCGGAAAGGAAGTGTCCCAATGATGCTGAAATGGGATCACACCGTGCAATACGTCAACGATTTGGATACGCCGGTTGCGGCGTTTGCGAAATGGGGGCTGGCCGCTTTTAAAGGCGGCTCCCACAAGTTCTGGGGAACGTATAACGCGCTAAGTTATTTTGGATTAACGTATATTGAATTTCTCGGGATCGAGGACCGGGAGCTTGCGGAAAAAATCGACTCACCTAACGCGGTCGTGCGCGACGCTTTATCCGAGCTGCCCGCCCGCCAAGCGTTCAGCCGGGTCGCGCTGCGTACGGACGATATCGACGGGCTGGCGTCCCGTTTACAGGGCCAAGGCCTTGAACTTTCGCCGATTTTGGACGGCCGGAGGCTCGATGCGCAGGGGAACTGGATCGAGTGGCGGATGTTTACGATCGACGGACATTATCGGGGCCTGTCCTATCCGTTTATCCTGCAATGGAGCGGTGCGGATGAGGAGCGTTTGTCGGGGCTGATAGCAACAGGGGTCATCAAAGATCACCCCGCGGGAGAAGTGAACATTCAAAGCGCTGTGTTCACGGTTTCCGATCCGGCAGCGGCAGCCGCTCATTGGCGGGAGTTATTCGGTTTGCCGCTGCTGGAAGCGGCGCCCGGCGGCGAAACGGCCGAGCTTGGCATCGGAGACAAATCGTTTCTGTTCAAGCAGGGGGGAGCGGAACGGTTAACGCAGCTTGTTTTTAAGACCAATGCCCCGGATTTGCAGAACAAGACGCTGGAAATCGGCGAAGCGCAGTTTGTCTTTTTGCCGGAATAAGTTGTTGAAAATAATGAGGCTGTCCCGTTAGCCGCAGCGGCTTACGAGACAGCCTCTTTGTTGTTTTGCTTGCGTTGTTGGCTACTTAAGCTTCCGACTTGGATTTCGCCGGCTGAACGGGAATGTAGATGTCGATCTGCTTGCCTTCTTTTGGCCAGCAGCGTTCATCGTACCATTCGAAATCGGGGGCGTTTATCTGCTCGTAACCGGATGCGGGGAACCAGTTCGCAAAAATCTCGTCCCAGGTCGTTTGGATGGACGTGCTGAAATCTTCCTCGCCGGCTGGAGGCGTTGTAAAGATGGCATAGGTAGCCGCCGGAATGAGATATTCCGTTATGCCCTCCGGAACCTCGGCCGCTTCGTCCGCTTCAAAGCCGATGATATATTGGAAGGTGCCGTCTTCGTCGGTGGGGGAGCAAACGCCAAGCTCGACGTTGGGATTTTTTTTGCCGGGGATCCGCTCGCCAAGCCGCTCCTGCATGTACGTCTGCCAGAACGCAGGAATGTCGTCATGATTTTTGCCTTCTACGATGGCGGTTTGAAGCGAGAAGCCCAGAATCCGCATGGCGGGCAGTTGTTCGATACGGTATTGCATGATTTGATCTCCCCAATCACTGGTTATTTGCGCATCGATGGTCAGAAGAGGCGCGGCGCGTGGCACGAGAAACGGCGGACGGCCTAGCTTACGGCATTCCGTTGGCAGGATGCCGTACATTTTCCGGAATGCCCGGGTAAATACCTCATGGGAGCCGAAGCCGCACCGCAGCGCGATATCCAGCACCTTCAAGTTGGTTTCGGTCAGCAGTTCCGCCGCCGTCGACAGTCTCCGTTTCCGCACATAGGATGTAACCGTGTCGCCGACAAAGTACAAGAAAGTGCGGTGAAAATGATATTCGGAGTAAAACATCGCGCTAGCGATCCTGCTTAACGTTAACTCTTCGCCAAGCCGCTCTTCAATGTAATCGATGCTTTGTTGAATAGTGCTGACTGCGTTCATGAACATCCTCCAGACCGGTCTATGTGGTTAGTATAAACGGGGGGCGCCGCTTCTTCTTGATCATTCTTGCTTTCCGCAAAACAGGGGGACAGAACCATGGTCACAGCGATTTTAATCTAGTAAAACGACCCGGGAATAACGTGGCGCATCTGCGATAGCGGAACTTTATGGTCTTATTTTCTGTTTGGAACATGATCAATCCCATTAGCGGAATTTTTTGTCCTTATTTTCCTATGAACGGTGCGAAAGGCGGCTATTTCTTTATGATTCGGGAAAATAACGGTATAAATTTCCCCTATTTCTCTCGAAGTAGATACTATCGATAAAATAACGGTATTTTTTTCCTTTATGCTTTCGCCAGAATTTTTATACAAGCTAACTTTTGCAGTTTTTCCTATTGTCTACTAGTATATCAAGAGTGAAATGGCCGGAGCTAGTCCAAGTGAGGCGAAGTGGGGAGTTTTCGGAATCGTACGCACTCTGCTCGTGCTTGTGCTCATGCTCATGCTCGTGCTCATGCTCGTGCTCATGCTCGTGCTCGTGCTCATGCTCATGCTCATGCTCGTGCTCATGTGCTTGTGTTTGTGTATGTGGGCAACGCCTGTGTCGGTTCGCTACTCGTTTTGGAAAACAGCGGGCGTTTTTTTGTCCCTGCCGAACTCGCGCCGGAGCGGCTTCCCTGTTACAATGTGAGTGGCGGCTGTGCAGGGATAAGCCCTGCATTTGCCGTGATGCATAGGGAAGAAGGGAATCGCTTTGATATACGGAATCGGACATGATGTTGTCGAAATCGAACGCGTCCGGCGGATGTTAAGCGGTCCGGTCGGCGAGCGGCTGTCGCGGCGCATCCTGACTGTGGCCGAGCGGCGCCTGCCGGGACAAGCCGCGCGTCCGGCGGAATTTTTGGCCGGGCGGTTCGCCGCCAAGGAAGCGGTCAGCAAGGCGTTTGGCTGTGGTATCGGGAAGGCGCTTGGGTTTGCGGATATGGATATTTTGCCGGATGCGAGCGGTAAGCCGACCGTATCCCTTTCCCCGGAAGCTTGGGAGCGGCTCGCCGTACCCGAGCCGAACCGGTATGTCATTCATTTGAGCATCACGCATGAACGGCAGTTGGCATCCGCCTTTGCCGTGGTGGAACGCGTGGAATAGAAGGAGTAGCAGATGCAGGAGAGCAGTGAAAACAAAACTTTCTTTAGTACGGAGCTATTGGAATGGTATGAACGCTCCAAGCGCGATTTGCCTTGGCGCCGGCATCGCGATCCGTATTATATTTGGGTTTCGGAAATCATGCTGCAGCAGACGCGCGTGGATACGGTGATCCCCTATTTTCACCGGTTTATCGAGCGGTTTCCGACGATTCGGGATTTGGCGGAAGCCCCGGAGGAAGACGTGCTGAAATGCTGGGAGGGGCTCGGGTATTATTCGCGGGCCCGCAATCTGCAGGCGGCCGCGCGCCAAGTGGTCGAGCGGCACGGCGGGGTTGTGCCGGACAACAAGGCCGACGTGTCGGCATTGAAAGGCGTCGGCCCGTATACGGCAGGGGCGATTATGAGCATTGCCTTTAACCGGCCCGAGCCGGCCGTCGACGGAAACGTCATGCGGGTGCTGTCGCGGTATTTCCTGATCGAAGAGGATATCATGAAAACCGGGACGCGCACGCTGATGGAGGAGCTGGCGGCGGAGCTGATCCCCGAGGGCCGGGCCGCGGATTTTAATCAGGCGCTGATGGAGCTGGGGGCGTTAGTCTGTACGCCCAAGTCGCCGCAATGCCTGATTTGCCCGGTCATGGCCCGCTGCGCCGGGCGGCTTGCGGGCGCTGAGGAGCGCCTGCCGGTGAAGAGCAAGGCGAAGCCGCCGCGGCCGGAATACCGGCTCGTCGCCCTCGTGGAGGGCGGCGGGGCGCTGGCGGGCCGCGTGCTCGTGCGCCGGCGGCCGGACACGGGGCTGCTCGCACGGATGTGGGAGCTGCCCCATATCCCGGCCGACACCGTGCCGGGCGAAGGCGCCGGGCTGCCGGACGGCCCGGCGATGGACCGGCTGGCGGCGGCGCTGGCCGGTGCGGGCGTGCCGGCGCGGCCCGGGGAAGCGTGGATGAACGCGGAGCATACGTTCAGCCACATTCACTGGAACCTCCGCGTGTTCCGGTTCGCCGCGGAGGATGCCGCTGGCCAGGCCGCCAGCGGCGGGGCCGTGAACGGCGAGTATGTGAACGATGGTGGCGTGAACGGTGGGGCTGTGAGCAGTGAGGCCGTGAATGGTGGGGCTGTGAACGGTGAGGTCGTGAAGGGCGGGGCCGAAAACAGTGTAGGTGGCAACGCCGCGGCCGCGAACGGCCGAACTCCCTACGCCGTGGCCTCTAGTGCCGGGACTGCCGGCACCCATCCGCCAGGGCAGCATCCAGCGGAAGCCGGTTCGGCCGCCTTATTCGCCGCCGAAACCGCCGCGGCTTATGAAGCCGGAGCTCCTTTGGCTTTGGCCAGCGCAGCGAACACGTCTTCGGGAGCGGCATCACCGTCCGGAGTCGGGATCAAGCAGGAGGGCTTCGATCTGGACGCGGACTCCGCGGAATACCGCTGGATCACCCGGGAAGATATGGGGAGCCTTGCGTTTCCGAACGTCTTTTTGCGGATATTGAACCAGTATTTTAAACAAGCATAAGCCAAAACCGTACCTGGGTATTGTACCTGGGTGCGGTTTTCTTTTTACATCGTAACGAGGCTAACGGACTCGAGAGACGCTAAATGCTTAAAAACCATACATGTTCCTTTTGGAAGGAACCCACGGCTTGGCGAATTAACTCAACTGCAAAAGTGCATCTCATTTTCCCGTAATCAGCCTATTTGAGCGTGTGAAATGCAAAAATACATCTGTTTTGGGACTATTCGATAAAAAAGAGTATTTTGACCGGATATGAACTGCACTTTTGCATTTGGCGAGCCTCTTTCGAGGAAGTTCGACAAAGATCGCATGCACTTTTGCATCTCGCGGAATCCCATGGCGAGGAATCTCATCTCACGGAATCCCATGCCGCAGAAATCTCGCACTGTAGAATCCAGTACTACGGAAACTGGTACCATGTAATCTCGCACTGTAGAATCCAGTACTACGGAAACTGGTACCGTGTAATCTCGTACTGCAGAATCCAGCACTGCGGAAACTCATACCGAGTAATCCCGCATTGCTGGGATCCCGCACGGCAGGAATTTCGTGCCACTGGAATTCTATATATGTTGAACTATTAATTGTACGGATCAGGGCAGCCGTGTGAAATGTTCTTACGATCGCTGTTGTTCGCGGATTTCTTGATTTTATAGATTCCAACAAGGAAGAAATCCGCTGACAAAGGCGACCAAGCATATGCTTCCGATGTAGCTTTCTTCCAGAAATCTTTTAGTTTCTTCAGAATCATTTCACCTAGGTTCAATAGTCTAAAATGTGCACTCTTTTAGAATATTGAACACTCTTGCCTAACTTCCGCATTTTTTTAGTTCAACTTATATAGCTCCGCTATATCATGCTGCTCAACTGGCTGCTGCTACTTCCTACTTATATCCAACAAATCACTTTCATAGTACATTTATACATATAATAAACAACTTGGATCGGCATCGCGGTAAAACGCGCAAAGGAGGGAGCAGAACTTTCCAGCGGAAATGCTGGAACAAAACCGGCGTTATCTCCCGCGATTTTTCGCGGCAATTCATTAGGAGGGATATGATGAAAAAGTTAACGTTTTTACAAAAGGTTCGCGGAGGTTTGGGAGTTTGTTTGATAGGATGCAGCCTCTTGCTGGCGGTTCCGGCGTCGGCGGCGGGCGGGTTTGAGGAGCCGCTGAACGCTTTTAACGGGAAGCTGTTTTATGCCTCGGACGGCTGGGAGAACGGCGATGACTTCGGCGTAGGCTGGCGGGCGAACAACATCGAATTCAACAGCGGAATCATGGCCCTTCGATTGGACAAGTCGGGATGCCCAAGCCGATGCTCCGGCGAGCAGTACGCCTCCGGCGAATATGCGACCATCGGGGAAGACTACGGGTACGGGCGCGTAGAAGCGCGGATGAAAGTGGCGAAAGGCGTGGGGCTGGTAACTTCACTGTTCACCTATTATGACCTTAATCCGGATCCGGACATTGAAGAGAATGACGAAATTGATATTGAGATTCTCGGAAAAGACCCGACGAAACTGGAGACTAACTATTATACGGCCGGAGACGGAGATCATAGCACGGTCATTGATCTTGGCTTCGATGCATCGCTGGACTTCCATGACTATGCTTTTGAATGGTCGCCGGCCTCGATCAAATGGTATGTCGACGGCAAGCTGGTGCATACCGAGGACGGCTCCCGCGGACCGCTGCCGAGCCATCCGGGCAGCATTATGGTCAACTTCTGGGCGGGGGCGGGCGACGCCGCCAAATATTGGACAGGGGATTTTGTTTATCCCGGGTCCCCGGTTCGGGCGTACTATGACTGGATCAAGTATACCCCGGCAAAATAATATCAAGAGGCCTTCCTTCATGGAAGGCCTCTTTTTTAATTTCTTTATTCCAGCGTGCGGTTTTCTACCGTTTTCATATAGTTTTGCGTATCCGGTTCGCGGTGTTCTTCACCCACCACCTTGCCCGGATCCGCCGCCTTGCTTCCGCCGGTAACGCTGTGCGCGAAATTCGTAAACTGTTGCTTATGCTGATCTTCCGCGTGTTTGGCTTGCAGCAGCTCCTCCGGATCGTTGGTCAG
This sequence comes from Paenibacillus lacisediminis, assembly GCF_046567315.2. Lineage (NCBI taxonomy): Bacteria > Bacillati > Bacillota > Bacilli > Caryophanales > Paenibacillaceae > Paenibacillus > Paenibacillus lacisediminis. Next base: position 255,205 of record NZ_JBKIAX020000008.1, read on the forward strand.
CTTACGCTTTTGCTCGGCCATATCGCAACCTCCTTCTCCTGGCAATAGCCTTCATTTCTTGGCGGCCTCGTAACGCCGGTTCACTTCGTCCCAATTGATCACGTTCCAAAATGCCGCGATATAATCCGGGCGTTTGTTTTGATATTTCAAATAGTAGGCGTGCTCCCAAACGTCCAGGCCAAGAATGGGCGTTTGCCCCTCGGAGAGCGGGTTGTCCTGGTTTGGCGTGCTCGTTACGGCCAGCTTGCCGTCCTTGCCGACGACCAGCCAGGCCCAGCCGCTGCCGAAACGGGTCGTCGCCGCTTTTGTAAAATCCTCTTTGAATTTGTCGAACCCTCCAAGCTCGCTGTCGATAGCGGAAGCGACCGCTCCGCTTGGAGCTCCGCCGCCGCCGGGCCCGATCACGGTCCAGAACAGACTGTGGTTGGCGTGGCCGCCGCCGTTGTTGCGTACGGCGGTGCGGATATTTTCGGGAACGCTGTCGAGGCTGGAAATGAGCTCTTCCACGCTCTTGCTTTGCAGTTCCGGGGCGCTTTCCAGCGCGGCGTTCAGGTTGGTCACGTACGTATTGTGGTGACGATCATGGTGAATGTTCATCGTCTGCTCGTCGATGTAGGGTTCAAGCGCGTTTGCCGGATAGGGCAACGCAGGCAATTCATGGGCCATAACGGAAAAACCTCCCGATTTTTTTGTTAAAAAGGTTGTTCAAAAAGTCGTCTTTTGAAGATATAAGAAAGAATGGGCATCCAAGTATCAGCTTCCTTATATCGCAAGAAAAACTACCGCTAATCGCGGTCTGGCTTCCTAGAAGATACTTCGATAGAAGTTTTTCTTATCACGAAGCAGATCAGGAAGTGGTCTCGACCTGTTTTACATGCTCCAAACAAAACCTATTATTGGCAGATGATCAAAATATATGTATGAAAACCTGTTTTGTGAAGGGAAATTCACAAAAATTAAATGTAAACGCTTAACATTAAGCGCTTTCAGAAGAAAATTGGTGTATTTCGCTGATTTATATGGTTTAATGGACAAGGAAGCAGTTTTTTCTCGATTTTTGTCTGGTTTTAATTATTTGCTTGATGTAAAAATAAAGGCCGCGCCTTTAACATGAATCTATCTAGTGTTAAGGAAAAAGGAGATCATAGCATGCTTATTCGTTCCTTTCAGTTGAGTGATGTGAATCAAGTGATGGATCTTTTGCAGGTATCCTTGTCCGAGGCTTGCTACGAGGACACCAAAAAAGCTTTTGCCAGACAATTGGCCTGGGATTCCGAACTGATTCTAGTTGCGGAAGCGGAGGAAGAAATTCAGGGGGTCTTGATCGGAACGATCGATCAGAATACCGGGTGTATTTACCGGATGGCCGTTCACCCGGATTACCGCCGGCGCGGTGTAGGCAGAAGCCTCGTCTCCGCGATGGAACAACGTTTTCAGCAGCGTAATGTCCGCCGGATCATGGTAGCCGGTGACGAGCATAACAAAGCGATTATGCCGCTGTACGAAGCGATGGGCTACGGCGCAAGCAAGTTTTTAGAAGCGTTCCAGAAGCTTAGCATCGCTGCTGCGCGTTCTTTATCGGGGTCTAATTGATTTTTTTAATTCTAGATAGGTAAGAAGAGGAATGATTGAAGCATATCTTCCATCCGTTGCAAATGGGTGCGGGATATGCTTTTCTATTTATAGAGCCTGCGAATCTGGAGGATAAACGATGAAAGAGATAACGATATATACCGACGGCGCTTGTTCCGGAAACCCGGGCCCGGGGGGATGGGGCGCTGTTTTAATGTTTAACGGACATCGCAAGGAACTGTCCGGCGGCGAGAAAATGACTACGAACAATCGGATGGAAATTCAGGCGGTCATTTCCGCGCTCAGTCAACTCAAGGAGCCGTGCCGGGCCAAAGTTTACAGCGATTCCGCCTACGTGGTGAACTGCTTTCAGCAGGGCTGGATTCGCGGCTGGCTCAAAAACGGTTGGAAAAACAGCAAAAACCAGCCGGTGGAAAACAAGGACCTGTGGGAGGAACTGTGGCGGCTGATGGGCATCCATCAGGTCGAATACGTCAAGGTCAAAGGGCATAGCGACAATGAGCTCAACAATCATTGCGATCTGCTGGCCCGGGAAGCGATTAAGCGGCTGTTTTCCTGAGACTAACATCATTCGGAAAACAACAACTTTGGGGGCCGTTTGCCGCCCCGTAAAATTTACATCAAGGAGGGGAAGGGAGTGGCAAAGACCATACACGACGGCAGCGTCGTTCCTGCAAGCACCAGCGGATGGGCGGATTTGAAGCGCGAAATCAAGGAAAACGCGGCATCGCTTGGCATCGACGATATCGGCTTTGCCTCCGCGGACCCTTTTATTTCGCTGAAGGCGATTTTGCTGGACCGGCGTGAAAAAGGATACGAATCCGGGTTCGAGGAACCGGATATCGATAAGCGCGTTTACCCCGAGCTGTCCCTTGAGCAGCCGGCTTCCCTGATTTCGATCGCCGTGGCGTATCCTTCCAAGATGGACAGCCCGCCCAAGTCCGAGCCGGGGCTGCGGCGCGGGATACTGGCCAGATCGGCCTGGGGACGGGATTACCACCTGGTGCTTCGCGAGGCGATGGCCAAGCTGGAGGATTTCATCCGGCAGCGGGTTCCGGAAGCGCGGATCGAGAGCATGGTGGATACCGGAGCTTTAGTCGACCGTGCGGTTGCTGAGCGGGCGGGAATCGGCTTTAAAGGAAAAAATTGCGCGATCATTTCACCCAAATGGGGTTCATGGATCTATCTTGGCGAGATGATCACCAATATTCCTTTTCCGCCGGATTCCCCGGTCACGGAGGATTGCGGCGAATGCACGAAATGCATCGACGCCTGTCCGACCGGGGCGCTGGTCGGCCCCGGCGTGCTGAACGCGCAGCGATGCATTTCTTTTTTGACGCAAACGAAGGGGTTTGTGGAAGAGGAGTTTATGCTCAAAATCGGCAACCGGCTTTACGGGTGCGACACCTGCCAGATCGTTTGCCCGAAAAACAGAGGCAAGTCCTGGAACCACCGGCCTGAGCTTCAGCCCGATCCGGAGACGGTTAAGCCGCTGCTCCTGCCGCTTCTTGATATAAGCAACCGGGAATTCAAGGAGCGCTTCGGCGACAGCGCGGCGGCCTGGAGGGGGAAAAAACCGATCCAGCGAAATGCGGTCATTGCGCTCGGAAACTTCAAAGACGCGGCTTCCGTGCCGAAATTAATAGATATACTGTTTCACGACCCCCGTCCGGTGCTTCGCGGCACGGCCGCTTGGGCACTAAGCCGGATCGGAGGAGAAGCGGCAGCGGAGGCGGTGAGCCAGGCGCTGAAGAGCGAACAGGACAAGGAAGTGCTGGAGCGCCTCCAGGTCGCGGACCGGAAGCTGCGAGGGGCAGCGTCACCCGAAGAAAGCCGCGACGATTAAGGAAAGCCAGATTGACAACGATGACGGAAGCGGTAGCCAGCCGTCAAGGGGGATGAAGGGATGCGTTTCATCGGTATTGAAGATATCGAGCCAGGGCAATACTTGGGAAAAACGGTTTATTCCGCGAACGGCACCGTGCTTTTGTCGGCGGGGATTCAACTGACCGTATTTATGATCAGCACGCTCAAACGGATCGGCGTCACGATGCTGTACATCAAAGATCCCGATTACGACGATGTCGAAATCGAAGATGTGATCAGCGAATCGACCAAACAGGCGGTATTTCACGAAATGGTGGAGACCCAGGAAGCGATCCGGTCGGGAAAGGAATGGAGCACGAAAAAAGTCGGCGCCAGCGTGGATACTTTACTGACGGACGTGCTGAACAGCAAGGAAGTGCTTTTGCAGCTGACCGACATTCGCACGGCGGACAATGCGGCTTACCTGCATGCGGTTAACGTCTGCCTGATCTCGTCGATGATCGGCCTGAACATGGGGCTGGGTTATTCCCAGTTGAAGGATCTGGCGATCGGGGCGCTGCTGCACGATATCGGCAAGTCCGTTCCGTTGCCGGAAGGCGCGGCGGAGGACGATCCAAAGCAGCATCATACATGGCGGGGATACGAAATGTTGAAGCATAAACGCGAGTTTAATCTGCTCATCGCCCATACGGCGCTTCAGCATCATGAGCGGCTTAACGGGACGGGGATACCCCGCGGCCTGGCAGGGGACGAAATTCACCTGTTCCCCCGCATCGTCGCCGTTGCGAATATGTATGACAATCTGATCAGCGGCGGAGGTGCAGGCGGCTCGCAGCGCACTCTGCTGCCTCACGAGGCCTGCGAACAACTGCTGGCTTATTCGGAGCACGAACTGGATCACGACGTGCTGGTGGAGTTTACCCGCATCGTATCCGTCTACCCGAACGGTACGGCGGTAAGGCTGTCGACCAAGGAAACCGGCGTGGTCGTAAGCCAGCACCGGGGGCTGCCGGGCCGGCCGGTTATCCGCATCGTGCGTGGCGCCGGGGATGAACTGGACGTGAAGGAAGTAGATTTGGCCACGGAAACAACGCTGTTTATCGAAACGGTTCTGGCTTGAATCGCGGCAGGGTGAATGCTATTATATGTGGAGTGCGTTAGCCAAACGAGGGGGCTGCACGGATATTAATGCAGGGGTGGCTGAATGATGGATATCGTAATTCCAATTATTACGCTCGTCGTCGGATTGGTCGGCGGTTTTCTGATCGGCGTCTTTTATTTGCGGCGGCAGATGACAAAAATGCAAAACGATCCGGAAATGCTGCAAAAAGTGGCGAAACAGATGGGCTATAATTTGAACAACAAGCAGATGCAACGCGCACAGCAAATGATGAAAAACCAGGGACAGGTTCCCGGAGCGGCACGGCCGCGGAAGAAAAGATAATCATCGGCTCAAATGAAGAGTCTTAAAAAGTGTGGCCTGTGCGCAATTATGGCGTCATGAAACCGGCGTCAGCTGCGCATTGCCATACTTTTTTTTGAAAGGAGGAGGCGCTTAAATGGCTGGACTTAAAGATTACGTAAACAAGCAGGTTGGAGAAAATCACGAGAAAATCGAACATCATGTTCGTGAAATCCTAAAACTGATCGGGGAAGACGTCGAACGGGAAGGACTGCTCGATACGCCCGCCCGGGTTGCCCGGATGTACGAGGAGATTTTTGCCGGTTATGAAGTGGATCCCCGCGACGTGCTTGGGGTAACGTTCGAAGAAAACCATGAGGAGCTTGTCATTGTCAAAGATATCGTCTATTACAGTCAATGCGAGCATCATATGGCGCCTTTCTTCGGCAAAGTGCATATCGGCTACATTCCGAGCGGCAGAATCGCCGGGCTCAGCAAGCTGGCAAGGCTGGTGGAGGCGGTGACCCGCCGCCTGCAGGTGCAGGAGCGCATCACCTCGCAGATCGCCGACATTATGGAAGAAGTGCTGAACCCGCAAGGCGTGATGGTCGTCGTGGAAGGCGAGCATCTCTGCATGTGCGCGCGCGGCGTCAAGAAGCCGGGCAGCAAAACGGTAACGTCTGCGGTGCGCGGCAGCTTCCGCAAGGACGCGGCTTCGAGAGCGGAGTTTTTGTCCTTGATCAAGCAATAACGGAAAGCTGCGGTCTACGGCCAGAACAGGCGGTGACCGCAGCCGTAAGGTTGGCGATGCTTGACGATGAGCATATCTTAACGGACTTGAGTGACGCTAAACTCCCCAAAACAGGAGCCGTAAAATGGGAAATAGCCGGGAAATGAGGGGAGAGCGTCGTTACGGGCAACCAACTGCATTATGGCAGCCGTTTAATACGGCTGCCATTTTAGTTTTTTGGCGGCTTCGTAACGTTCCGCCACGGCCGGCCAGTACACGACGTTCCACCAGTCCTTGATATAGTCGGCACGCACGTTTTGATGCTTCAAATAGTAAGCGTGCTCCCAAACGTCGAGCGGAAGCAGAGGCACGATGTCCCATTGCGACAGATTTTGATGCTTCTCCGCTGTCAAAATTTCCAGCCGGTGGCTGCGCGGGCTCCAGACGAGGATCGCCCAGCCGCCGCCTTCCACTTTGGCGGCCGCTTCGGAAAATTGCCGATGGAAGGCGTCGTAGCTGCCGAAATCACGAGTGATTTGCTGGAGCAGCTCGCCCTCCGGTCTTCCGCCGCCCTTCGGGTTCATGATCTCCCAAAAGATGGTGTGAAGATAATGGCCGGCGCCGTTAAAGGCGAGTTCCCGTTCCCAATGCTTGACCAGCTCGAAGTTTCCGTTTTTGCGAGCCTCCTGGAGCTTTTTTTCCGCCTTGTTCAAGTCATCAACGTAGGTTTTATGGTGCTTGTCGTGATGGATGCGCATGGTAGCCTCATCGATGTAAGGCTCGAGGGCATTGTAAGGGTAGGGCAGGGGCGGAAGCGTGTGCCCGCCGATCGGGACAGGTCGTTCATGAATGCGGGGGCCGCTTGAGGGCGCGTTGTTTTCTTGGCGCAGGTTTTCTCGGCCGGCCATTTCCTCGTCAGCTTTTTTTGCCGAATTTCCCACTGCATGGTCATTCGCCAGATTCTCGGCTGGCGCAGGTGCTTCCGCTTCAAGCCCCACATTCGATACGTTTAGTGTTTCAAAATCGGAATCCGCCTCCTCCGGGGAAATCGACTGCTGATGCGGCGAATGCTGCGGCCAGGACACTTCAGGCGCTTCCTCTCTCGAGCCAGTTGGCCCGAAAGGCGTCGGCCCGGTAGGCTGCTGATAGGGTCCGAAAGGCGCCGGCCCGGTAGGTTGCTGATAAGGCCCAAAAGGCGATGGCCCGGTAGGCTGCTGATAAGGCCCAAAAGGCGCCGGCCCGGTAGGCTGCTGATAAGGCCCAAAAGGTGATGGCCCGGTAGGCTGCTGATAAGGCCCAAAAGGCGATGGCCCGGTAGGTTGTTGGTAAGGCCCGAAAGGTGATGGCCCGGTAGGTTGTTGATAAGGCCCGAAAGACGATGGCCCGGTAGGCTGCTGATAGGGCCCGAAAGGCGGCGGATCGTCAGGCTGCTGGGAAGATGCGTAAGTCTGGGTTCCGCCAGCTTGATGATACGGGTCGTACACCGCCGGCCCGCCGGCGACGCAGCCCGCAATTTCCCCAGGGCGGTTGAGCCTTTCCAGCACGGCCAGGAAATACTCCGATTCGCGGATAATGTGCATCAGCACGACGGGGGCAAGCGGAACGGCCTTGACCGCCTCGCTCCGGTCGAGAATATGGTACAGCTGGCGGACAAATTCCTTCGACTGCTGAAAGGCGGTGCCGAGCAGCCGCTCGGTTTGCTTGATCAGCTGAGGGCTTGAGGCTGCTTCCTTGGACGTCAGGCCGTGCTGAAGCAGCCGGTCGGCCGCTGCCTCCGTAGCGGTAAACACTTTTTTCCACTCGTCCAGTATCCTGACGTAGTGGTGCTCCAAATTGGGTATGATCGCTTTGATCACTTCCGTATGCTCCGCTTCCTGCTGCTTCCAGAAACGGATCTCTTCCAAAATGCGTACAGGCAAATAAGGCCCGTAAACGAACAGCATCCGGTTAACCTCCCCTTGCTTAAAGTCATTACTACCAGCTTATTCGCGGGGAGGTTTGGCCTATGCTATTCGGATACGGGCCCGGTAAGGGCGCTATTGTTGCCGCTGCCGGAAGCGGCGGTTTTGATCCGGCTGAGGAAAAGCGATACTTTTCGCAAATATTCCTTAGGGTGCTCGCGAAAAATCAGTTCATGATGCGCCCCTTCCACAATCCACACGCCCGAATTGGGGTTCGTCTGATTGGCGGCCAGCTTCTCGGCGATCGGATAAGGCGCTTTCTCATCCTCCGTCCCATGAATGAACAAGGTCGGGAACGGGTAGTCCTCCGACTTGACCTGCATGTATGGAATTTGCCGCAGGCTCGTGCCGTTCAGCACCGGAAGCAGCATGCCGATGATCTCCAGCGACGGATGCCGCGGCAGATCGATTTGCTGCCGGATGTTATGGTACATCGTGTCCGGCTCAAGCAAAAACGTGCTGTCGAGGATCATGCCGTCGATATCGCCGCTCGTCAATCCGGCCTGAAGCGCTGTGCCGGCGCCCATCGAGAAACCCCAGACGACGATTTCCTGCGCCCCGCGCTGTTTAACGTAATCGATGGCGCCCAGCAATTGTTTGGCTTCTTTTTTGCCGCCGGTAGCCACCTCTTTGCTGTTCTGGGCGGCGAAGCCGTAGTCAAACATCAAGACGTTAAAATTCAGCCGGTGGGCAAAACTGGCCAGATCGTACATCGGAATCCAAGATTCCTCGCGATTGGCCCCGTAACCGTGGCTAAATACAATCGTTTTGACAGAATCTTCCGCGGGTATATACCACCCTTGCATCATTCGGCTCCCGTCTGCCGCGGGAAACACGATGTTCTCGTAATCCAGATTTTTGGACAGCTTCGGATTGGAATAAAGCGGCGCTACCGTCGGATTGGACAGCACCCAGGCGATATAGCCGTGCAGAGAAACGAAGCAGAAAATCAGGAAAAACAAAATGGACAACAGCAAAGCCACAGCGATATGCTTAATGCTGATACGCCGGCTTACGCTTGCGGGAGAGTTGTTCTTAGAGAACGCCGAAGGCAAGGGAAGGTCCTTGCGGCCGCTATGGCTCATAGGCTTCCCTCCTGTGTCTTTAAAATATTTTAAACAACCTCTATTAGAGTATATGACGAAAAAAGCAGCAGTTTACGGCTAAGTCCAAGATATATTGCCGATACGAAGAAATCCCGAAGATATTGTCGAAATAAGGCGACACTCTTAAATTTATCGTAAGCCGGGGGTGCCGTAAAGTCAATGGAAAACCGGAGAATTGACGGAATCGTTCATTGACGGAAGCCGCGGTCTTTCATATAATTTATGTAACCGAGTTTCATATAGTGAAACATCCTGAGGAGAGTGGATGCCGGATGGAAGACCGGAAGCTAACGGTTCGCGCCGTCGAAAGGGCGCTGGATATATTGATGTGTTTTACGAAAGGAAGCGATTTGGGGCTAACGGAGATTGCCGGCGAGATCGGTTTACATAAAAGCACGGTGCACCGTTTGATGACCACGCTTGAAGAGCGTGGATTTGTCGTGCGTGATCCGGCGACGGAGAAATACCGCTTGGGCCTGAAAATATGGGAGCTGTCGGCGCATTTGTCCCATAACGACGATCCGGCCGTTCTGCTGCTGCCGCTGATGGAGCGGCTGCGCGACCGGTTGGGGGAAACGGTCAGCCTTTATTTGCGCGACGGCAACGACCGGCTGCGCATCCAGGCGGTGCAGAGCAATCAGGCGATCCGGCGGGTGGCCCAGGTTGGGGCGCGGCTGCCGCTGTACGTCGGAGCGTCCAGCAAGGTGCTTGTCGCCTATTCGGACGAGCCGGTGATGCGGGCGGTGCTGGACAGCCCCGACTGGCCGGCGGGGTTGGACACGGCGGCTTATGTGTCCCAATTGCAGCTGGTCCGCGAGCGCGGTTACGCCACCAGCTACGAGGAGCGGGAGCCGGGGGTTTCCGCCGTCGCCGCGCCGATCTTTGACCGGTCCGGCAAAATTGCCGCCGCCTTGTCCGTATCCGGGCCGGTCAGCCGTATGACGCCGGAGCGGCTGGAGGAATACGGGCCGGTGCTGATCGAAGCGGCCCGGGAGATGGGGATGATGATGCAGGGTTAAACCCGTTTAAAGTGTCCATTTCGTGATGGGAGTAGTAAGTACAAAAAGTACATTTACAAAAACATGAGCAGACCGTCGCCTGGATCCACTGATCTGGCCGGACGGTCTTTTAGATTATCTATAAAATTTCCGCCCGGGTAGAGCTCAAAGGCTCAGATAAAAAGGGGGGGGAGAAGAGAGTTCCGGAGGCTAAAGGACACCAGAGCCGTTATCTGCGGAAAAACGGAGGTTTGCAGAACGTAACGGTCACAGATGACTCTATTTACCTCGAACCAGCCAGGTTGAACTCGTTTTGAGCCAAATAACGTCACGTGGGTCCGTTAGGCTGGGAAATACCCGGGAAATGGGCGGATAAGGTCGCTGGAGTCCGTTAGAGCAGTGTCCACAGATTAGGAAGCGGATGTAGCCTAAAAGAGGCCGGCCCGACAGTAAGTTTAACTGTTTGGGACGGCCTCTTCTATTGGTATTATTTCGCGCTATGAATCCAATTTGCAATATCGTCAATGATGGCCTTGGACACATTGGAAGGCTTGCCGTATTCGGTCCCGGTAGAAAGGCCGTCATATTCGGCGAGCAGGTGGTTCACCTTCGGGTAAGACTTGAACTCGATATTCCCACGGTCTTTCAGCGCCGTTTTCCAGCCCTCGAATTGCTTCATGGTCACCTGCCAGTCGTTTTCACCCTGCAGGACGAGCATCGGCCCGGTTTGCGTTTTGGCGAGTTCAGCCGGCACGTAATTTTTCTGCTCAAACCACCAGTAAGCGGGCTGCAGCGGAAATTCCGCCGGCATATGATTGACCGTGTTTTCCGGATCGTTGACCATATCGGCGATTGACGTATACATCGCGGCTTGCTGCTCGTACAGCGTCGAATCAAGCCCTAGCTCCTTGACGCGGCGGACCAGCTCGGTCTGTTGCTCGGACAGTACGTCGGCGAATTTGCTGCTTGGGGCGGACAAGAGAATCGTTCCGGCGATGGCCCCGTCCGGGGCGCCGGCGCTAATCAGCGGCATGGCAAAGCCGCCCTGGCTGTGGCCGGCGACGAAAATGCGGGAGTCATCGATGCCGGGCGTGCTTTGCAGCAGTTTCACCGCTTCCAAAGCATCGTCAACGCTTTCCTGCTTCAGCGTAAATTTCGGATCGGCCGCCACCTTGAAGGAATGCTCGTAGGTCACCTTGTCGTACCGCAGTACGGCGATGCCTTGTGCGGCGAGACCGGCGGCCAAATCGCGGAACGGTTTGGCTCCAAGAATTGAAGCGTCCCGGTCGTTCGGACCGGAGCCGTGGACGAGTACGACGGCCGGGAAGGGACCGTCTCCCGCAGGTACGGATAAAGTGCCGGGGAGCGCCATCGCGCCGCTTCCGATGGTAACCTCCCGTTCGCTATAAGCTGCAGGATTGTCGTATGCCGGCTTTTGGTAAGCGGAAGCGGAGGCCGCGGCAAAGTATAAATCATCGACCTTCCCGCCCCGATCCAGCCGCAGCGTAACTTGAAACGGAACGATGGTGCTTTGGAAGGAGTAAGTCACATTCCGGTGTACCGTATTCAAGCTTTCGCTTTTGGCAGGCTCGCCCACTGTTTTGCCGAACATGCTCCCATAGCTGCTCCACAGCCGGTTCAGCATGGTTTCCGGCAGCGCATAGGCGGATGCTTCGCTTACGTATTCGGCGGCTTTGGCTCCGTTTCCGGCCTGCAAAGCCTCGAGGAACAAGTCTGCCGTATCCTCCGTTTGCCCGTTATCACCGGCGAACGCCTTGGCGATCAAACCGGCGTCGGCCAGCGCCTGGCCGTCCGAGAGGCGGACCGGCTGGTTTAAGGCGACGGTTTCGCCGTCCAGAACCGCTCGGTCCGATCCAGCCGCAAGCTTTAGGATATGACCGCCTTTTGTCACGGTAATCGTGCGGGTGCTTTGCTCCCATGATACCTCGGCGCCAAGCTTTGCAGCGGCTTCTCTTACCGGCTCAAAGGCCGCGCTGCTCTCCTGGGCGGCAAGCACGGACGCTGTGGGCATAGCAAGGCCTAAGGCCATAGTAACAGCAATGGCACGTTTTACCTTTTTGGGATGATTGTTCATAATCTTTTTCCTCCTTATGGTATCCATGAAATTATTGCAGCAGCCTCAGCCCCTGAAAAACAGGCTGGAACCGATGATCAGGGCGGCGATGCCGGCAAGCACAAACCAGCCCACCGGGTTCGCGAAGTTAAGCGTCCAGCCGATGCCGGATCGTTTTTCCACAAAAACGGAAGGGTCCTGCGGATTGAAATAAATCGCTCCGAGCTTCCAATAGCGGTCATCGTTCGGCGGCGCGGCCGCCGAAGCTTCGGCCGATCTTCCCAGCCGGCTCCCGCCTTGGCCCGTCATGAAGGACAACACCATCGCAAACAAGATGATAAACGCCGGAACGACCAGGCTGACGAATGGTACAATCCTCGCTTCCAGCGGACGGATCATGCTGAGCTGCACCAGTGTAAACATGAACACCAGCGCAAGCGACGACAAAATCGTAAACAGCGACCATCTGCGCCGGAAGGCCGCATTTTGCCGGATCGATTGTTCGGGGTGGCCGGCGTGGATTTGCTGCTTGCTTTTTTGAATACTCCAATTGACGGACCAGAACAGCAGGGTCATGATCGCCTGCATGGCGCTTGGAAACAGGATGATGCGGTACGATTTGGCCGCACTGCTTACGACATTGCCCGCGAAATCGAATTTCGTAGCGACCGGATCGGGAATGGCCTCGTAGTTCATGAACATGATCGAGGCGCTTACGGCGATGATCAGGACATGAATCAGAAACCATCTGCCGGAAAAAGTCAGCTTCTGCCGGTGAAAGCCGGTATCCACCGCCAATAAAACTTTTTGCGGCTGGGGGGATGGAAGCGTAGGGCGGATTTTTTTCATCCGGAAATAAAAGCTTATGTTCAGCAGGATCGAAACGGCGACCATGACCGCGACAAACGTGCCGAACACCCGGCCTTGCTCATTCCCCTCCACGCTCCGCATTCCGGCGGTGCACAGCAGCAGCAGGGCGGTATAGATCATGCTGCTGAGAACGGTATACTGCTTGCGCATCCGGCGGAGCGGTTCGCTGCGATATTGCTCCTCGCTGACGGACACCCCGAAGCTGACCGTTTCCCTCGTCAAATACGGCATAAACGCGAGCGAAGCCAAAAGAGGCACAAACATCAAGATCAGCACCAAAGCGGACATCCATTGCATCTTTATTCGCTCCTTTCGGACTGGGTAATTTCGTGGTGAAGGCGTTCCACCATCTTCAGAAGCTCTTCCTTGCTCATGCCCCGGCAAATGGCTTCCGCCACAATCGGCCGCAGTTCCCGCTCCTGCTTCTCCAGGAACTCTGCGGTAACCGGCGGCATGCCGACCGGATCAACGACGACGCCTTTTTGGCGGTGGACTTGAATATAACCTTCCTGCTTCAGCAGGGTATAGGCCTTGTTGACCGTATGCAGGTTAACGCCGATATCGGAGGCCAGACTGCGCACCGAGGGGAGAGGCTCACCCAATTGCAGCTTACCGCTGGCGATCCCTTCGATAATCTGGTTCACCAGCTGCGTGTAAATGGGAACCTCCGACTGCAAATCCAGCTTTATGATCAAGGGTAGAGCATCTCCTTTGTTACAACTGTTATAGTTATAATATAACACATGGAACTTAAAATTGAAAGATCCAGTTATTCTTTTCCCATTATGGCCGGTAAAAGGTATGATGATCATTAAACGATATATAAGTTAAAAAAAGCGCGAGTTGCAAGGGGCGTTCACCCCTTCGCACTCGCGCTTTTTGCATTTAAACTTTTATCTCGGAGACTTCCGCAAAATTACACGCCTGCCGCAATCATCTGCCGCAGCACGGTTTGCAGAATACCGCCGTTGTGATAGTAATCGACGTCGACCGTGCTGTCGAGGCGGGCGATCGCCGGGAACTGGAACGTGCTGCCGTCCTGGCGGGTCGCCGTTACGGTCAACTCTTGGCCTGGCTTCACGTCATTGCTGAGGCCGGCGATGTCGAACGTTTCTGTGCCGTCGATGCCCAGCGTCTTCCAACTGGTGCCTTCCTGGAACTGCAGCGGCAGAACCCCCATGCCAACCAGGTTGCTGCGGTGAATCCGCTCGAAGCTTTCGGCGATGACGGCTTTGACGCCCAGCAGGTACGTGCCTTTGGCCGCCCAGTCACGGGAGCTGCCGGTGCCGTACTCTTTGCCGGCGATGACGACGAGGTTCTGGCCGTTCGCCTGGTATTTCATCGAGGCGTCGTAGATCGACATCACTTCATCGGACAGCAAATATTTCGTGACGCCGCCTTCCGTACCCGGCGCCACCTGATTGCGGATGCGGATGTTGGCGAAGGTGCCGCGCATCATCACTTCGTGGTTACCGCGGCGGGAGCCGTAGGAGTTGAAGTCCTTGCGCTCGACGCCGCGCTCGCTCAAATAGCTGCCCGCCGGGCTGCTTGGCGAAATGTTGCCGGCCGGAGAAATATGGTCGGTCGTTACGGAGTCGCCGAGCAGGGCAAGCACGCGCGCGCTGCGGATGTCGGCGATATCGGACAGGCCGTCGCCGATCTTCTCGAAGAACGGCGGGTTCTGGATGTACGTCGATTGTTCATCCCACTCGTACAGTTCGCCTTGCGGCACCGGGATCGCGTTCCAGCGCTCGTTTTGCGTAAATACATGCTCGTATTTGCTGCGGAACATATCGGGGCTCAGGGACGCGGCGATCGCTTCCTTGATTTCCGCCGAAGACGGCCAGATATCCTTCAGATATACCGGCTGGTTGTTTCCGTCGTAGCCGATCGGATCGTTTTGCAGATCGATATTAACCGTGCCGGCCAAAGCGTATGCGACGACGAGCGGCGGGGAAGCCAGGTAGTTGGCTTTAACCTGCGCGTGCACGCGGCCTTCGAAGTTCCGGTTGCCGGACAGCACCGCGGCCACGGTCATGTCATTGTCGGCGATCGCCGCGCCGACTTCCTCCGGCAGCGGACCGGAGTTCCCGATGCAGGTCGCACAGCCGTAACCGGCGACGTGGAAGCCCAGCGCCTCAAGCGGTTCGATCAGGCCGGCTTTTTGCAGGTATTCGGTCACGACGAGGGAGCCCGGCGTTAAGCTGCTCTTCACGTAGCCCGGCTTTTTCAGGCCGCGTTCGACCGCTTTTTTCGCCAGCAGGCCGGCGCCGACCATGACGCTTGGGTTGGACGTGTTCGTGCAGCTCGTAATTGCCGCGATCACAACCGCGCCGGTTTTCAGCTCGCTGTTCGAGCCGTCCGGATGCTTCACCGCCACCGATTGCGTGATTTTCTCATCGCTAAGGCCGTATCCGCCTTTATCGATCGGCGTGCGGATGATGCTGTTGAAGCTTTCTTTCATCGCCGTCAATTCGATACGGTCCTGCGGACGTTTCGGTCCGGCCAAGCTCGGAACAACGGTGCCGAGGTCGAGCTCGATCAGATCGGTGAACACCGGATCTTCCGTATTGTCCGTACGGAACATGCCTTGCGCTTTGTAATAAGCTTCCACGAGCGCGATTTGCTCCTCGGAGCGCCCGGTGCTGCGCATGTAAGCGAGCGTCTCCTGGTCGACCGGGAAGTAGCCGATCGTCGCGCCGTATTCCGGAGCCATGTTCGCCACGGTAGCGCGGTCGGCCAGGCTGATGTTCGACAGGCCCGGGCCGTAGAACTCGACGAATTTGCCGACGACGCCTTTTTTGCGCAGCATTTGCGTGACGGTCAGCGCAAGGTCGGTCGCCGTGGCGCCTTCGGCCAGGCTGCCGGTCAGTTTAAAGCCGATGACTTCCGGCGCCACAAAATACAGCGGTTGGCCGAGCATGCCGGCTTCCGCTTCGATGCCTCCGACGCCCCAGCCGACAACGCCAAGGCCGTTGATCATCGTTGTATGGGAGTCCGTGCCGACGAGAGAATCCGGGAAAACGAACGTTTCACCGTTCACCGTTTTGGTCGCCGCAACGGATGCCAGGTACTCCAAGTTGACCTGGTGCACGATCCCCGTGGCTGGCGGCACGGCGCGGAAGTTGTCGAACGCCGTTTGCGCCCAGCGCAGGAAGCGGTAGCGTTCCTCGTTGCGTTCGAATTCAACCTTCATGTTATATTCGAGCGCTTCCGGCGAACCGAAGGCGTCGACCATGACGGAGTGGTCGATGACGAGGTCGACCGGCACGAGCGGGTTGATCCGTTTCGGATCGCCGCCGGCTTTCTTCACGGTGTCGCGCATGGCGGCCAGATCGACGACGACCGGCACGCCGGTAAAGTCCTGCAAAACGATGCGAGCGGGGATAAAAGGAATCTCTTTGGTCTCATCGCGGCCCTCGCTCCAGCCGGCGATTTGCTTCACATGCTCCTGGGTAATGGCTCTTCCGTCGAATTGGCGGACAGCCGCTTCAAGCAACACTTTAATGGAAAACGGCAGTTTGGAGATTTTGCCGAGTCCCTGTTCTTCCAAGGACTGCAGGTTGAAGTAACGGTAGCTTTTGCCGCCGACTTCAAGCGAACGGGCTGCGGAGTTAAAATCGTTAGCTGACATGAATGTACCTCCTTGTTTCATTAGGTGAAACGTAATTTCAAAAACAACCACTTCATTAAGTATACCGTCCCTGACCCGGAGAGTAAAGAACTTTTTGCGGCCAGACCCGCCTGATTTTGCCGAGATAACGCGGTTGAATGGGCTTTCACGGCTGCCTTGAGGGAACATACTCCCGTACGGGCGTTCATATACTTGGAACTAATGGAAAAGGAGGCGTGAACAGTGGCGGAAGAATGGAGAAAGACGTTGTCCATTTATGTGAACGAACAAAACCAGGATGAAGTGGATTACCGGACGCCAAGCACAGGAACGGTTGTCACCGACCTGGATTACCTGCTGCGGCGCGGGGAGCGCAAACGGCAGCTGGACATGTGGTATCGCAGCCGGAGAGCGGCGCCGCTGCGCTGTGAAACGCGGGCCAAGCTGGTGCGGGAAATCGAAAAACGGGAAGGCGAGATCGAAGTTGACCTGCAGCTGTTGAAAAAAATATATTACGAAAAAGGCGGTGCCCGTCATCTGGAGGAGCGGATCGAGAAGCAGCGGCTGACGCTGCAGCGCGACGGGGCCGGCTGGATCGTCTCGCGCGTGGAGCTGCCCGTGCCGGAGCGCCATCCGTCGATGCCTTTGCCGGAGCCGGACGAAGCTGGGGACGGCCGCAGGCCGGCGGCGCCGCGGCCGTTTTTAAACCGCGAGCTGCTTGGGGGGACCCCGCCAAGAGGCATTGCTTACCGGCGCGAAGAGGCGGCGTTGTACGCCGACCGCTGGTGGGACGGGTTCAACCCGGAATTCGCCGCTTTTGAAGTCGACTGCACCAACTATATCTCGCAATGCCTCTTTGCAGGCGGAGCCCCAATAAACTATACTGGAAAAAGAGAATCGGGCTGGTGGTACAAAGGCTACGTCGGCGGACGGGAAGGCTGGAGTTACAGCTGGTCCGTGGCGCATGCGCTGCACGGCCATCTCGTCCGCAGCGACGCCGGGCTGCGCGCGGAAATCCGCGAACGGCCGGAGCAGCTGGAGCTGGGGGATGTGATCATCTACGACTGGGACGCCAACGGCAGGTTCCAGCACAGCACGATCGTCACCGCCTTCGACGCCGGCGGGATGCCGCTGGTCAACGCCCATACGACGCCAAGCAAACACCGTTATTGGGACTACAGGGATTCCTACGCCTGGACCGAAAATACGGTGTATCGTTTTTTTCATATCGCGGACCGGTTTTGAAATGGCGGAGTCAGGTTTTGAGCACCGAGAAGGTTGGATGAACCTAGGGACTGAGTAGCGGAGCGTAGGTGAGCCTACGTGAGCAACGGAAGACCCGGCTGAATTCAAGATTCGATGTCGATTAAGCTTCTTGACCTGCTTCGTGATAAGAAAAACGTTTATCGACGTAAATTCAAGGAAGACAGACCGCGATTAGCGGTAGTTTTTCTTGCGATATAAGGAAGCCAATGCTTAGTAGTTAACTCTTTCTTATATCTTCAAAAGATGACTTTGGCAGCTGTGTATAACTAAAGAAAAGAGGTTACCCATGGGACAGGACAAATTGACCGTAGGGCTTATCTACGGGGGCAAATCGGGAGAGCATGAAGTTTCGCTGCAGACGGCCTTCGCCGTTTCGCAGGCGTTTAATTATGATAAATACGAGTTGCTTCCTTTTTATATCAACAAGCAGGGAAAATGGAGCGTCGGGAGCAAGCTGTCGGCCCCGTTTTCCGCGCTGGAGGAGCTGAAGCTGGAAAATGGCGCAGGCGATACGCCGGCGGCGATGAGCCTGCTGTTCAGCAAGCTCTCGACCGGCGAGTCGGCCATCGACGTGGCGTTTCCGCTGCTGCATGGGACGAACGGCGAGGACGGGACGATTCAGGGATTGTTTGAAATGGCCGACCTGCCTTATGTGGGGGCCGGTGTGCTTGCTTCGGCCGCAGGGATGGATAAGGTGATCATGAAGAAGCTGTTCGCCGAAGCGGGCCTTGAGCAATGCAAGTATTGCTTCTTCACCGCCACGGAGTGGGAGCGCGCCGGTCATACGCTGGTTCAGGGGATCGAAGATAAGCTCGGTTATCCTTGCTTCGTAAAGCCCGCCAATCTGGGCTCCAGCGTGGGTATTTCCAAAGCGAGAACGCGGGACGAGTTGCTGAATTCGATCGCGCTTGCGCTTCGTTATGACGTGAAGGTGATCGTCGAGGAGTTCGTCGACGCCCGCGAGGTGGAGGTCGGGGTGCTCGGCAATGACGAGCCTTTGCCGTCCGTGCCGGGAGAAATCGTCTCTTCCGGAGAATATTACGATTACCAGGCCAAATATTTGGACGGCAAATCACAGATGCTTATTCCGGCGCCACTGGATCCCGATCTGGCCGATCGGATTCGGGACCTCGCCGTCAAGGCCTTCAAAGCGATTTCGGGGAGCGGGCTTTGCCGGGCCGATTTTTTTGTGCGGAAAGCGGATCAGGCGGTATGGATCAACGAAGTCAACACGATGCCGGGCTTTACTCCGTTCAGCATGTATCCGCTGCTTTGGCGGGAGACGGGGCTGTCCTACGAGGGGCTGCTTGACCGTCTGATCGGGTTGGCGCTTGAGCGCTATGAAGCCCGGCAGAAGCTGGAGTTCGAGAGCGGCGTGCTTTAACTTTAATTAGGGAAAGGAAGTGGGCCAATGGGTTTTCAAACGGAATTCAACTCCGTCTGCAAATTCAAAAAGGAACAGGAACTGTATGAGCTGTTGGAATACGGCCGCGGCAAAATGCTGAAGCAGGGGCTGCGGGTGTTTCCTACCGGGCAAAAGGTGATCGCCTATACGCCCGACAACAAGGCGGTGGCCATCGTCAAAATCACCGCCTGTGTCGCCGAAATCAACTTCAATGGTGAGGAAGTTACATCGGTGGAGCTGGAGTTGGTGCGCCAGCTGACGGAAGAGGAGTCCAAGGTACAGACGGCACTGGCTTACGAGATGTTTTTTGGAGAAACGTCCGCTTCATGATCGTTCGTTTCGGCAGCGGCCATGTCGATGGACAAGCTCCGGCGCATCCCTTGAAAAAAGCCGTCAAATAAGGTAAGTTGTACAAAATGAAGTGTCTTTATTGAGGAGGATCATGATGGGTGATTTAATGGCAGGTAAAAATATTATCGTGATGGGGGTTGCCAACGAGCGGAGCATCGCTTGGGCGATTGCCCAAAGCCTTGCAGAGCAGGGCGCGCGCCTGGCGTTTACATACGAGAGCGAACGCGTGGAAGGCCGTGTGCGCAAGCTGGCCGAAACGCTTCCGAATTCGCTGGTTTTGCCGTGCAACGTGACGGTGGACGCGGAGATCGACACGCTGGCGGAAACGCTGCGCAGCGAATTCGGCGTGCTGCACGGCCTCGTGCACAGCATCGCGTTTGCCAAAGCCGAAGATTTGGCCGGCGAATTTATGGACACCTCCCGCGAAGGCTTTGCCTTGGCGAATGACATCAGCGTGTATTCGCTGGTAGCGGTGTCGCAGCGGTTGTCCAAGCTCATGACCGAAGGCGGCAGCATCATGACGATGACGTACATGGGCTCGGAGCGCGTGATGCGCAATTACAACGTGATGGGCGTGGCCAAAGCCGGGCTGGAGGCTTCGGTGCGTTATCTGGCGAATGATCTCGGCCCGAAAAACATCCGCGTCAATGCGATTTCCGCTGGTCCGATCCGCACTTTGGCGGCGAAGGGCATCAGCGACTTTAACTCCATCCTGAAGCAGGTGGAGGAAAAAGCTCCGCTGCGCAAAACGACCGAAACCGCGGAGGTGGGCGATACGGCGATGTTCCTGCTCAGCCACCTCTCCCGGGGAATTACCGGGGAAGTTATTTTCGTGGATGGCGGCTACAATATCGTCGGCGCTTAAACCGCCGCATTTCATGAAGAAGAAGTTCGTTTCCGGCGGGGCCAGGGAGGCCCGCTCCGGATGCGAACTTTTTGCATATCGGCGATCCAGGTGTGCCCCGCGTATCTGATGCGAAAAGGTATGAGAAGGGGATAAAGGACGCAACTTTGCTCTTTGTGGGACGTATAGATTTACTGGTAAAGTATTACAAGTTTACGATGAAGGTAGAGTGAAATCATTGGAATCAAATCCGAAAGTACCATATGTGGTGGGCAGTAAAAGCCCGACAGCCGTGGCGATCAACTGCGCATCCAAGGCGGGGGAATGGATCAAGAGCAAGCTCGGCGGCTACGGCGAGCTCGGCACGAAGCTTTCTTCGCGCGATTTGGTGACGGATGTGGACAAGGGCGCCGAAGCGATGATCCGCAAGCTTATTTTGACGCACTTCCCGGATCACAGCATTCTCGGCGAAGAAGGAGTCGCTCCCGGAGCGGCGGCTTCTGCGGCCGCGCTCGCCGCGGCCAGCGAAGCGGAATATTTGTGGATTGTTGATCCGATCGACGGCACGACCAATTTTGTGCACGGATTTCCGTTTTTTTGCGTATCAATCGCGCTCGCTTACCGCGGGGAAATTACCGTCGGGGTCATTTACGACCCGATGCGCGATGAATTGTTTTTAGCGGAAAAAGGAAAAGGTGCTTATATGCACGGTCAAAGATGCAAGGTCTCGGCGGAGTCGGCGCTTTCGGACAGCGTGGTGGCGGTTGGCTTCAACCCTGACCGGGAGTTCGCACTGCCGACGAATATGCGCGGCCTGAACGCCTTGTCCGGCGAGGTTCGCAGCCTGCGCGCCGCCGGCTCGGCCGCCCTGCATCTGGCCTACGTCGCGGCCGGACGGCTGAGCGGATATTATGAAGTAGGACTGAATGCCTGGGATGTGGCCGCTGGGGCGCTGATCGTTGCGGAATCGGGAGGAATAGTCACCGATACCGTAGGCAACCCTTATGACATCGGCGTACGTCATCTGGCGGCCAGCAACGGCAAAATCCACAACGAACTGCTGGGGATTTTGAAGAGCGCGGACGCCACAGGAATGTAGAGTCTCACCGCTCATTCGGCCGATTTGCTAGGGGGTAGCGGACAGTGAGCAGTAGTGCTGAGAGGTACTGGGAGCAGTAGCGCTGGGAGCAGTGGCACTGGTGAGCAGTAGTGCTGAGAGCAGTAGCGCTGGGGTAGTGGCACTAGTGCTGAAAGCAGTAGCGCTGGGAGCAGTGGCACTGGTGAACAATAGCACTAGTGAACAACACCACTAGTGAACAATAGCACTGGTGATCCATGGCCGTGGCGGCAACCGATAAAGCCAATTTAACCGGAAGGGGTGTCCAGGGATGAGCGATCATAAAGAGTTGGAACGTGAGCTCAGCGAGATGCTGACCGAAGGGGAATACGGCAGTGAAGAGGAGCGCCGGAAGGAAGAACGAAGACGGTTGTCTCCGAAATACGAGATCCGGGTCCAGACGACGTTGGATCCGATCGTGGAAGAAACGCTGGCCTACCGGAAAATGGGCAAGGAGCTCGATGGACGGTACGACGAATATTTGAAAAAAGCCAAGCGTGCCGACGAAAAGAAGGGATAACCCGGCCGGCTCTGCCCGGCTGATTGAAGGGTGGCTGCATGCGTTAAGGGCCGGCTGTGCTATGCGTCGTGCAAGGCATTGTATTAGTCGTCGTGCAAAGCGTCAGGGAGAAGAAGATTGCGCGAGAGCAAAAATGCGAGCGACGGTCAGGCTCTCCAAACTGCCGGAAAGCGGTAAACGATCGACAAGCGGGAAGCTGTCGGCACAAGAGGCAACTTTAGCCTGGGGCGGCAAATGCCCCGGGCTTTTTTGTAATGATCAACCCCGGATAAAGTAAGTTCAAGTTGCGCAAGAAGGATTACACAAGTTGGAGGATCGGAGATTCTAAGGGACCTGAGGAGCGTTATTTGTCCAAAAACAGAGGAGTAAACATTGTAACGGACCGAGCAGACCTTATTTCGCTCAAATCAGCCCAATCCACTACATTTGTAGCCCGATAGCGTCTGCTCTGTCCGTTACATTGGGAAATATCCGGGAAATGAGCGAATAACGTCATTACGGTCCGTTACATTTTCGGGCGGGACTAGTTTTTTCAAAATCGCCGGGACAAGGGGTGGAGTGGGATTGGTGCAATTTCGAATTGGGAATGGACTTAGGGGAGTCCTTTGGAAACGATTTTTGCCGACGGGAGCTATGGCGCTTATTTTATTGTTGACCAGCGGCGGTGCCGTGATGGCCGAGGCGGAAGCAGGGCGCATGCAGGCTCGGCCGTTAGAGGGGAGAATGGCGCAGGTGCAAGAGCAGACGCGTATCCAAGCACAGGAGCCGATGTATTCACAAGTGCAGGTGCAGAAGCATACCCAAGTACAGGAGCAGATGCATTCACAAGTGCAAGAGCAGATGCATATCCAAGTACAGGACCCGATGCATTCACAAGTACAGTTGCAAAGCAGTCACAGGTTCAGGCCGATGATTACTTGATCGTCGCGCTTGGCGATTCCATTACCGCCGGGTACGAGCCGGGGATGGACACAAGCGGTGTCCCGTACGGTTTCGTTGAACGGCTCAAGGAGCAGGGCCTGTTCCATGGCCGAACCCGGGCGGTCAATTACGGCATTCTCGGTTTGACCAGCGAAGGCCTCAAAAACTATGTGGCGGCGATCCAAGCAGGAGTGCCAGTTACGGCTGACGTGATCCAGCCCAAGCTGGCGGACCAGCGAATGGCGGCGTTGGCAGCAGGGACGGCTGAGGCCAAACGCCAACTGGAGCAGGCGGATCTGATCACGATTACGATCGGCGGGAACGACTTGCTGAAGCTGCTGCCGGACGTTCAGCACCTCACGTTGGACGAGCTTCGCGCCGGGGCGGACGGGGTGCTGAACGCCTATGGGGAAAATGTCCGCGAGGTGCTTGGCATCCTAACGGAGCTTAATCCGTCGGCGCAAATCGTGCTCGCCGATCAGTACCAGCCGATTCCATCCTTGGCCGGCGCTGCCGTCCACGCCGAGCTCACGGCTATGGCGGGGAAGTTTAGCGCGATCGTAGACGGGATCGCCGCCGAGTTTGCGGCCGAGGCAAAGCCGGTTCAAGCCGCGCATGTGGCTGCGGCGTTCGAGGGCCGCGAGTTGTCTTTGACGCATATTTTTACGGAATCCGACATCCATCCGAATCAGGCGGGATACGAGGAAATCGCCAAGGTGTTCGCTAAGGCCGTGTGGGGAAACTACCGGGAAACGGCGGCGAAAACCGGCACCGCGCCAATTTCCGTCGTCGTCAAAGGGCAGGAGCTGAAAACGCCGTATCCGCCTGTGCTAAAAAGCGGCCAAACGTTTGTGGCGATCAAGGACATTACCGAGGCGATCGGGGCCCAAAGCCAATGGGATTCCCGGACGCAAACCGCCAGCGTCGTTTACGGAAGCCAGAGGGCTGTCATCCCGACCGGTTCCGGACAAATTACGGTAAACGGGGCCCCGGCGCTGACAGCGGAGCCGGCCTTCTTGCAAACCATCGGCGGGGACCGCAAAACCTATGTGCCACTCACCGTACTGGCGCAAGGTTTGGGGCTGGACGTACAGTATAGCGCCAAAATGAAAACGGTGTTTGTGAACGAATAAATAGCGGGTGATAGCGGATGGTAAGACTGAACGCCGGGGCAAAGGAGCTCCGGCGTTTTTCGGATTAAAATGAACTGCAAAAGTGCATTTGATTTTCCGTAAAATTTTGTTTTAGAGCGATTGAAATGCAAAAGTACCTCTCATTTGGGGCTATTGGATAAAAAAGTAGCTTATGACTGGAAATGAACTGCACATTTGCAGTTGAACCACCCATTTCGAGGAAATTCGACGAATATCGCATGCACTTTTGCATTTGGTGGAATTTCGCACCACCGCAGGTCGCACCACCGTAAGTCACACTACTGCAAGTCGCACCACCGCAGGTCGTACCACCAGTCGTACCAACCGTCAGTCGCCCCCCAGTCACACCAAAGTAAATCACACCATCACAGTCACAATACCTCATGCCACGCCACAGCAAGCCCCATCACCTCATTTCAGCAATCCGGCCTTAAAATCCCGGCCCAACTCCGTATAATCGCACATAAGCTCATTAGACATGGGCATTTGGCCGCGGCGGCTGTTTCGCTAAGCTGGAGGAGAACGGCCGCGCAGCCATGCGGCACGGGTTGCCGGCGGCAAAGCGGCTGAAGACAAGCGAAATATGCAAAAGGAGAGGGCGGAGCATGCCGAAAATCGCGGACAGATATTTGCAGGTCGATCCTTGGAAAGTTGTGGAGGAGGGATTTGACCCGGGGCGAAACCGGGTGTCCGAGTCTATTTTTTCGTTGGGCAATGAATATATGGGGGTGAGGGGTTATCCGGAGGAAGGCTACGGCGGGGACTCGCTGCTGGGCAGCTATTTCAACGGACTGTTCGAGGAAAGCCCGGTGACGGCCCATTACAAAGGCATCATCAAATCGCTGCGCTTTATGGTGAATGCGGTGGATTGGCTGTATACGCGGATTAAGCTGGACGGGGAGACGCTGGATTTGGCGGTCAGCCGGTTTAGCGGTTTCCGCAGGGAGCTGGATTTTAAGACTGGCATCTATACTCGGGAGCTGGTGTGGCATCTATCCGGCGGAAAAGACGTGAAACTCACCTTCGAGCGCCTGGTCAGCATGAAGGTGCCTAATCTCGGCTGCCAGCGGATTACGTTTGAGCCGCTTAATTTTTCGGGTACGGTGCACGTGCGGACGGGGCTGGATTTTTCCGTCATTCACGAGGATCAGCAACGCCGCTATTGGCAGGCGCTCAAGCAAAGGGAAGAGAGCGGCGGGATCGCGGGTATCCTCGGGCAAACGGAGAACACGGGCAACCGGTTGTTTTCCGCTTTCCGTATCGAGGCGCGGGACGCTCTGGAGAACAAGCTTGTGGAGGGTGAACGGTTTATCGGCCGGGACCTGGTGCTGAAGCTGGAGCAAGGGGGGCGGACGGTGCTGGACAAACAGGCCGTCAATTATGCGGAAAAAGACCGCTCCCTGGAAGACGAAGCAGTTTGGCGGCGGGGAATGGAGCTCATGGCGCGGCACACGCAGGCGGGCTACGACGAGGCGGCAGCGGAGCAGCAGGCCTACTGGTCCCAGGTTTGGGCGGACTCGGACATTGCCATCGAAGGAGACCCGGAGAACCAGCAAGGCATCCGCTTTTGTATTTTTCAGCTGTATCAGACCTACCACGGGGATAATCCCGGCTTCAACATCGGCGCGAAGGGGCTAACCGGCGAGGCGTACCGGGGGTTGGCTTTTTGGGATACGGAATCGTATTGTCTGCCGTTCTACATTTTCAACAACCCAAAGGCGGCCAAAAGCTTGCTCGAATTCCGCTACAAATCGCTCCCCGAGGCGCTGAAGCGGGCGCAGAAGCTGGATTGTGAAGGGGCGTTTTATCCGATTGCCACGATCGACGGCACGGAAAGCTGCGACCTGTGGCAGCATTCCAACCTGCAGCTGCATGTCGGCACGGCGGTGGCGTACGGGCTGCGTCATTATGTGAGCATCACCGGGGATAAGGCGTTTTTGTTTGAAAAAGGGGCGGAAATGCTGGTTCAGATTAGCCGTTTCTACGCAACCCGGGGGCAGTGGGGACAGCGGTCGGGGTTATACGGATATTTCGGCGTGATGGGTCCTGACGAGTTCCAATTGATGGTCAATAATAACTGCTACATCAATTACATGGCCAAAAAGCTGTTCGAATACACGCTGGAGGTGCTCGCCGATATGCAAAGCGAAGTCCCTGCGGCTTATGGCGATCTGAAGGGGCGGCTTGGCTTGACGGAGGCGGAGCAGGCCGACTGGCGGAACAAAGCGGAGCATATGAAAATTCCACGGGATGCGCAGACGGGTGTGTACGAGGAGCATGACGGCTTTTTTGACCTGCCGCATCTCGATATCCATGCGATTCCGGTCAGCGAATTTCCGCTGTATTCGCATTGGTCGTACGACCGCCTGTACCGTTACGACATGATCAAGCAGCCGGACGTGCTGATGTTTATGTTTTTGCATAGCGGCGAGTTTACGCCGGAGGAGAAGCGGGCGAACTACGATTACTACGAGCCGCGCTGCATCCACGAGTCGTCGCTTTCGCCGTCGATCCATTCGATTTTGGCCGCGGAAATCGGGCGGGAAGCGGAGGCGTACAAGTTTTTCGAATTTGCCACCCGGCTCGATTTGGACAACTACAACCGCAATACGCGGGAAGGACTGCATACGACGTCGATCGCCGCAGCTTGGATGAACATCGTGTACGGGTTCGGCGGGATGCGCTCGGACGGGGACACGCTTGTGTTTCAGCCCAGCTTGCCGCAGCGCTGGGACAGCTACCGTTTCCCGGTCTCTTATCGCGGCACGAAGCTGCTCGTGGAGGTTGACCGGGAGCAGGTGTCGATCCGGGCGGTATCAGGCGGGGAAGTGGAAATTACAGTGTACGGGGAAAGCTGTCGCGTGGGCGAAGAGGGCGTCCGGGTGCCGCTGCGAAAGGCGGTAGCTCAATGAGCTGGATCGTGCGGGAAAGCGGGTTTGACCCGAGCCGGATCACGACGAACGGCAATAAGTTTATGATCGGCAACGGAGTTTTGGGGTACCGGGGAACGTTGGAGGAGTTTGGCAAAAGGGAACTGACAGCCACGATCGTCGCCGGACTGTACGACAAGGTCGGGGACAAGTGGCGCGAGCCGGTGAATGCGCCAAACGGGTTGGCGGCGGCGGTATATTTTGACGGGGCGCCGCTCAGCGTGCTGGAAGCCGTGCCCGGGACAGTCGCTGGGCGCGGCGAGGGGCAGGCGCACCTAACGGGCGGCGGACACGGCGGGAGCGGGGAGCAAAAAGCGCCGCAGGCTGGCGGCGGACGGGCTGGCGACGGGGAGTTCCGCGAGCATTCGCTTTCGGCAAGCCCCAGTGCGGCCACCGGGCCCGATCTGCTCGAGCACGAGCAGTCGCTGGATCTCCGCCATGCGATCCATCGCCGCCGTTCGGTGTTTCGCACGGCGGGCGGCGCGGAAGTGACGGTTACGTCCGAACGGTTTTGCAGTGCGGAGCGGCCGCATCTGATCGTAGCCCGGATTTCGCTGGAGAGCAGCCGGGACGGCGAACTGGAGATCGTGACGGGCATCGACGGCGATGTCTGGGACATCAACGGCCCGCATTTGGAGCGGTTGGCCAGCGGAGCGGATGAAGCCGGTGGGGTGCTGACGCTTACTGGCTGGACGCATGAATTGAACGTGCCGGTATCCGTCGCGGAGGCGGTGGAATGCGAGTTCGGGGAGCAGGAGCTTCTGCGCGGGGGAAACTCGGTTCGCCGGAGAATCCGGTTGAACTGCAAGGCCGGAGCGGCCTATACCCTGACAAAATACGTCTCCGTATTTACTGGGTTGGATGAGGCCTTAGACATCGATTTGGCGGCGGCCCGGTCGAGTAGGGATGCTTGCGGGGTAGGGTACGAGCGGCTGCTAGGCGAACATGCCAAGCAGTGGGAGCGCAAATGGGACGAAACGGACATCGTTATCGAAGGCGATGACGAAGCCCAGCTTGCGCTGCGGTACAGCATGTATCAACTGCATATCATCGCGCCGGACCGTTCGGAGAAAGTATCGATCCCGGCTCGCGGATTATCCGGCCAGGTCTATAAAGGAGCTGTGTTCTGGGACACGGAAATGTTTATGCTGCCGTTTTTCCTGTACACGCAGCCGGAGGTGGCCCGGAATCTGATGATGTACCGCGTGCATACGCTGGATGGGGCGCGGCGCAAAGCGGCGGAATACGGCTACGAAGGCGCGTTTTACGCTTGGGAAAGCCAGGAGACGGGGGATGACGCTTGTACGCTGTTCAACGTGAACGACGTGTTTACCGGCCGCCCGATGCGCACCTATTTCCGCGACAAGCAGGTGCATATCAGCGCGGACGTAGCGTACGGCATCTGGCAGTACTACATGTTTACCGGCGATGAAAGCATCCTGTTGGATGGCGGGGCCGAAGTCATCTGGGAGTGTGCGCGGTTTTTTTACTCATACGGTTACTTCAACCCGCACAAGCAGCGGTATGAGATTCTCGATGTCACCGGACCCGACGAATACCATGAGCGGGTGAACAATAATGCCTTTACCAATATAATGGTAAAAGAGTGCCTTGGCACCGCGCTGGAAGCGTTGGAGATATTGCGGAGCCGTGACCCTCGGCGGTACGAGGAACTGCTTGCGGGCGGCTCCATCCGTCCGGAGCAGATTCGCGACATGTACGATCGCCTGTACGTGCCGCAGCCGGATGCGGCGAGCGGGCTGATCGAGCAGTTTGACCGGTATTACACGCTGGAGGAGGTTACGCTGGCGGAGCTGAAGGCGAGGATGCTGAATCCGCATGAGTACCTGGGCGGGGGGAACGGCCTGGCGACGATGACGCAAATTTTGAAGCAGGCCGACGTCGTGCTGATGCTGCATCTGTTCAGGGACCGCTTTAGTCAGGCCGTCAAAAAAGCCAACTGGGCGTTCTACGAGCCGCGGACCGAGCACGGTTCAAGCTTAAGCTCCTGCATCTATGCGCTGGTGGCGGCGGATATCGGCTCGCCGGACTGGGCGTACCCATACTTTATGCGGACGGCAACGATCGACTTGACTGGGGATTCTAAACAATACGTCGGCGACCTTTACATCGGCGGCACGCATCCGGCGGCCAACGGCGGAGCCTGGATGGCCGCGGTGCTGGGCTTTGCGGGGCTGCGGTACGATGACGGCAAGGTGACGCTGGAGCCGGCTTTGCCCTCCTCCTGGCAGGCCGTGGAGTTCCCGATCCGCCTCCGCCAAGGATCGTATCGGATCCGTGTCGAGCGGGAAGCGATCGTGATTTCGGCGGAAGCGGGAAACCCGCAGCCGCTGCCGTTTGCAATTGGCGGGCAGGAGTTTGCCGTCGCTCCGGGACAGGAGATTCGCGTCCCGTACGCGACCGCCGGAAACCCCGGGCGGTTCTGAGCAAAGTTGAACTAGAACACACCATTGACCAAAGGAGAGTACACAGCATGCTGGAAACGATGAAAGGCGCGATTTTCGACCTCGACGGCGTGATTGTCGATACGGCCAAATACCATTATCTGGCCTGGCGGTCGCTGGCACGCCGGCTTGGTTTCGAGTTTACCGGAGCGGATAATGAGCGGCTAAAAGGCGTCAGCCGGATGGAGTCGCTGCGCATTCTGCTTGAGATTGGCGGCGTAGAGGCCACGGAGGAAGAACGCGAGGAAATGGCGGCGAGCAAAAACCGGGAGTATGTCGACTACATTTCCCGGCTGGAGCCGTCAGAAATATTGCCGGGAGCGGAAGCATATCTGCGGCAGCTGCGCGGCCAAGGCGTGAAAATCGCTTTGGGTTCGGCCAGCAAAAACGCCGGGCTTATTTTGTCCCGGCTGGGTATCGCGGATTTGTTCGACGCGATGATCGACGGCACCAAAGTGTCCAAGGCGAAGCCGGACCCCGAAGTGTTCCTGGCCGCGAGCGCAGCCCTGGGGCTCCAACCGTCCGAATGCGTTGTGTTTGAGGACGCAGCGGCAGGCGTGCAGGCGGGCAAAGCCGCCGGCTGCGGCGTTGTCGGCATCGGCAGCCCGGCGATCCTCGCCGCCGCCGATCGGGTCGTCAGCGGATTGCATGAACTGATGGTTTAACAGACAACCGCCCAGGTACATCGCCTTATGGCCAAGCAAGGCGTCTCCTATTTAGTCCGAAAACTAAATAGGAGACGCCCCGGCAATTAATTATGCTAGTGGGACATGTTGAACTCGGGTAATCCAATGGAGGTAAACCATTGGCGAACCTGCTCGGGATCGTCGGAGAAAGTGAGTCCGAGCTGCAGCAGAATACGCGCTTTTTGCGGCAAGAGGTCGGCTCCGCCGATAATTCCGGGCGTTTTCGCGTCATAGACGGCTCCCGAGCCGGTCCGGGTAGTGGTAACAAAAACAACGCCTTTCTTAACGCCTTCCGCACGAGCCGCCTGCTGCTCCGTCGAAATTCCCCCTGCCCCGTGCCCGGCGGTGACGATTCCGTCCACTCCTGCGTCTACCAATGCTTTTATCGGTAAACCGCTGGCTTCGGTATAGCTGTATACGATTTCTACCTTGGCTAAATCCTCTGGCTTGATGGTGGATAGATCAAACGGTGTTTTCCAGCCGCTCTGTCCGCATTCCATCACTCTTGCAGGTGCTCTGACGGAGCGAATGCGGCCCTCATCAACGGTACCCAGTGCTCCGTAACGTCCTCCATCGAATGTATCCATACGGACGGCGTCCGTTTTCGTGACTTCACGGGCGGCGAAAAACTCATCGTTCATCATTAGAACCGTACCGTAACAAGTCGTCTCTTGGCTGGCCGCCAAACGGATCGCGTTGAACAGGTTCGCCTCCCCGTCAAAAGAGAAGGTATTGGATTGCCTCATGGAGCCGGTAAACACAACGGGCTTGGGACTGCGTACGGTCAGATCCGCGAAGTAAGCCAACTCCTCCATAATGTTGGTGCCCGCGGTCACGACAACCGCATCGGTCTTATGGTCGGCCAGTACTTCGTCAATAGCCAAGCTTAGATTGTAAAGGTGTTCCGTTGTCGTTTGGGCAGACCCGATGTTTTCAAGCTCCTTGATGCTGACGTTCGCAACCTTGGAAATTTCGGGCTCAAGACGGTCGAGAATATTTTGAATTGAAACTTTTTCGGAGCCGTAAGATTGAAACATCTCCCGCCCGACCGCCGTGCTGGTAATCGTGCCTCCCATAGCGACAATCGTTACGTTCGGCACGGAACTCTCGGCGGAGCCGGATGCCGACTCTGAAAATGTGCTTGGAACGCTCGTAAAGAACAACACCCCGACAAGCAAACACAACGTAAACCACCTTTTAATCTTCATAGCTGCCTCCTATCAATATGTCATATAAAGTAACACAATAGTACAACATGAAATAAAATAGAGCAATATCTATGTCACATATTATTTCATTAGAATCTGAATTCACTGTATTTTTCTGAAAAAAAGAAATTTATACAGTCTTTAGTGTTACATTATATAACATTGAAGCCGTTGGGAAAATCCAATCAATCCGGCGATATTGGAAGAGACTTTCCGATTCTATTGGATAATTTCAACGAGAGCTCAAATTTGTAGCTGGCAAAACGCGGAAAATGCTCTAAACTTATGAACAGCGGCAGCGGACAAGCCATAGTTGCATTGAATCAGCGCGAGCTCTGGAAAAATGGTTGACATTGGCTCCGTGTAACTCTTTGAGAAACAGCCCGTTTGGACCTGCCCATGATCGGGAGAGAATGAACGCATTTGACCCCGCGCGCACCCGCAAATCTTAAGAAACGCCACGATATCCGTAGTAATACGCATACCTTGCGGGTTTTCAAGCTTGCTATAGTTAAATAAGTTGTTATAGGTTGTTCAAAAAGCCGTCTTTTGATCACGAAGCAGACCAGGAAGTGTCTCGACGTCGAATCTTGAATTCAGCCGGGCCTTCCGTTGCTCACGTAGGTTTGCCTACGCTCCGCTACTCAGTCCCTAGCTTCATCCAACCTTCTCGGTGCTGAAAAGCCGGCTTTTTGAACTCGTACTTAAAGTGGCCGGAGGTGCATGACAGGTGAAATCGGGATTCAAGAATCCGTTGACGCAGATCGGTTTGAAGCAGCAGTTGATCCTGGTTTTTCTGGTGCTGGTCGTCCCTCTGTTTATTTTGAATTTGTACGGAAATTATCGGGCGGATCAAATTTTGAAACGGAATGTCACCAATGCCTACATCGAGCTGAACAATCAAAATTTCCGGCTGATCAGCCGGGATATCGAATCGATCAACAAGGTGGCGTCGACGGTGTTTCAGCATCCGCTGGTCCAGCAGTTAAACCCGGCCGAGAATAACACGGTGCCAGAGCGGGTGAAAAATTACGAGAAGCTGGAAAATCTGCTGAACAGTTATTCCGATGAGACCGGCCAGCATGAGCCGCTTTATTATTCGCTGTTCGTGTACGACCCGTTGAACTCGTATTCTTTTGCGCCGTATTATCCGGAGTCCAAGAAAGCCGGGGTTTATTTTTTTCTTGAACGGGAGAAGCCGGAATGGTTTGAGGAAGCCGTCGCCAAGAAAGGGAACGGCTATTTGCGCTTAATCGAGCATTTGTCGCCCCCGGCCCAGGGGCAAAAAAATCAGCGGACTCTTGCCTATGTCCGGGCGATCAACAACATCGACAAGGGTGGGACGATCGGCGTGCTGGTTGTCTCCAACGTGGAGGCGCGGATCGGAGAATCGCTGCAAACCGTATCGATTCCCGAGGGCGAGCTTTATTACACGGATTGGACTGACCGGATTTTGACGGCGGCGATGCCGGGGGTAGCCGGGGGACTCACCTTGCCGCCCGAGGCGGGCCGGTTGCTTGATTTGCCGCCGGAAGCGGCGGTGGAGAACGCGATGATCGGGGCCAAGGATGTCATCACCCATGATTTTATTTACGTCATCCATTATAATGGCGTGCTCCAGCAGAAGCTGGTCTACAAAGTTCCGCTGAAAGCCCTGCTTCAGCAGCAAAACGAAATCAAGCGGATCATTCTGCTGATCTCTGTGGCTTATTTTGCGGTGGGGCTGATCATGATTCTGTACTTTTGGCGAGGGCTGATGACCCCGCTGCAAAAGCTCGTTTATTTTGTGCGCCGATATGAACCGGGCAAATCCGTGCCGGAAACGCCAAAATGGCGGAGGAACGACGAAATCAGCGTGCTCGTCTCCAGCATCTACGGGATGGCGCGCCGTTTGAACGGGCTGGTGCATTACAAATATCAGATGGATATCAAGCAAAAAGAGGCGCAGCTGCAAATTTTGTACCAGCAGATCAACCCGCATTTGCTGTACAACACGCTGGAAAGCATTTATTGGAAAAGCACGATGGAGGGAGGCACGTCGTCCGCGGAAATGATCAAGGAGTTGTCCAAGCTGATGAAAATCAGCTTAAGCCGCGGCCGGGAGCTGATTACGCTGGAGGAAGAACTGCAGCACGCTTCCGCCTACATCAAGCTGCAGGAGCACCGGTACGAGTACGGCTTTCGGGTGACCTGGGACGTTCCCACCGCACTGCATCTGTGTGTAATTCCAAAAATCACGCTTCAGCCGCTGATTGAGAACGCTATCATTCATGGCGTAAAAAATATGGGGGAAGACGGCGAGATCGTCATCCGTGCGCTCCAAAACGGTAACCGGGTGTTCATCACCATCGCGGACAATGGCTACAAAGCGGTGGATTTCGCGGCCATCGACAGGCTGCTGAACGGCGAGAATCCCAGCCCGTCCGTCGGCTATGGCATCCGCAACATCCATCAGCGGATCCGGCTGCATTTCGGGGCCGATTACGGCCTTAGCTATGCGGCCCGTCCGGAGGGGGGCACCGTTGTGACGATCACGCTGCCCATCACGGAAATTTCCGGGGAATGACGAAAAGGGGGAATTTAGGTATGTACAACATCTTGGTCGTAGACGATGAGCCGCTCATTTGCAAAGGATTGGCCGGGCTTTTGACGTCCTCGGGTCTGGCGATCGGCCAAATTATCACCGCCCAGGGCGGCCATGAGGCGTTAGATTATGTCAGGATGGAGGATATCGACCTGATCGTGACGGACATCCGGATGGGCGAGATGGACGGGATCGAGCTGATGCATCAGGCGAAAATTCTCAAGCCGTGGGTGCAGACGATCATCATTTCGGCCCACGAGACGTTTCAGTACGCCCAGATGGCCATCCGGCTCGGGGCCAAGGATTATCTGGTCAAGCCGCTGAACAGCGAGCAGTTTCTCGATTCCGTGCGCAATGCGCTGCTGAAAATGGATAAACCGGCGCCGCAGATGGAGGATTGGCTGTCCCGGGAGCGGGAGCATTTCCGGATGGAGGAGCTGGGACCCGGGAAAACCGAAAAGCTGAACCGCTTGCTGACGGAAGCAAACGAATTTGCCGCGGCCAAACCGGACGAGGAAACGGAAGAGCTGCGGAAGCTGGGGCTTAGCGGGCCTTATTTTTCCGTGATCAAAATGAAGCTGGCGCTTCCCGGAGAAAAGAATCGGAATGAGCGGGATGTCCGGCTGTTTCAATATGCCGCGCTGAACATCGTCAAAGAGCTGCTGCACGGGGAGTGGAATGCCCTGTCTTTTTACACGCGGGATCTGGAGATTGCCATCATCGCACAGTGGAGTGAAGCGGAATATGCCGAGCCCAGCGTCAACAAAATCAACCAGCTCGAAATGATCGGCCGCAGCCTGCATCATCACGTCCATAAATATCTCGGCGTTTTGTGCACCATCGGAATCAGCCAAATTATGCAAGGCGCCGGTTTTCTTGGCTTGTTAAGCCGCCAGGCGGATAAGGCGATGCTGTGGAGCGGAGAGCACGGCGATTACCATGTGTTTTATTATGGCGATTTCAACTGGCACAATTATGCCCTGGACCCTTCCCGGGAGGAGCTCAACACGCAAAACAACCGGATCGTCGAAAGCGCCAAGGAATATATTGAGCAAAACTACAGCCAAAAAGGGCTGACGATTCACGAGGTGGCCAAGAAAAACCACGTCAGTCCCAACTATTTAAGCTACCTGTTCAAGAAAAACACTGGGTACAACCTGTGGGAGTATGTCATTAAGCTGCGGATGGAAGAAAGCAAAGCCCTGATTCTGAACACTGATTTGCGCCGGTATGAGATCGCCGAGCGGGTCGGATACGAGTCCCCCGAGCATTTTAGCAAAATTTTCAAAAAATATTTCGGCGTCAGCCCCAGCGAGCTGAAGAAGTAAGATCGGTTATAGTTCACATAGTTTTAGACATGTTCGCGGCTACCCCCTTTTTCTACAATTAGGATTAGACATTACGAAGGAAAGAGGGAGACCGATGGGGGAAACGGCTTATTCGCCGGAAAGCGG
This sequence comes from Paenibacillus lacisediminis, assembly GCF_046567315.2. Classification (NCBI taxonomy): domain Bacteria; kingdom Bacillati; phylum Bacillota; class Bacilli; order Caryophanales; family Paenibacillaceae; genus Paenibacillus; species Paenibacillus lacisediminis. The sequence continues at coordinate 290,284 of NZ_JBKIAX020000008.1, forward strand.
AGAGCGTCGGAACACGAAGCGTGCGCCGGCGCCGGGGACGCAAACCGCTCCGCGGCGGGGTTCGAATTGGAAAAAGTACATGATGGGGTATTTGTTCCTCGTGCCGGCGATCGCTATTTTTATCGTGTTTTTGTGGGTTCCGATCATCAAAGGAATGGTGTACAGCTTTTACCATATCGATTTTGTCAACGGGAATACGTTCGTAGGATTGGAAAACTATGTTAAGGTGCTGAACAATCCCGACGTGCTTCTTTCGGTCAGAAATACGCTCTACTACATGCTGCTCTGTTTGGTGATCGGGTTCTGGGTGCCGATCGCGGCTTCCATCGCCATTTCGGAGCTGAAATTTTTTCAGGGCTTCGCGCGGATTGCGGCTTATCTGCCCTATGTCGTTCCCGGCGTCGTTTTGTACGGGCTGTGGCGCTGGATGTACGACCCAGTGGGTCCGATCAATGGGCTGCTTGGTGTTTTCGGCGCAGATCCGATTGCGTTCGTCTCCGACCCGAAGTGGTCGATGGTTTCGCTGGTGTTCATGGAAACGTGGCAGCAGTTCGGCTCGGCTTTGCTGATCTATTTGGCCGGGGTGCTGAGCATTCCGCGGGACTGGTACGAAGCGGCGGAAATCGACGGCGCCGGCGTCTGGAACCGGATTAGATACATTACGCTGCCTTCGCTGCGGAATTTGATCGTGTTGATGCTGATCCTGCAGTTGATCGGAACTTCCCAGGCTTACCAGTCTCAACTGGCTATGCTGGACGGCGGGCCCAACAAAGCGACGCTCACTTATGCTCTCCTTACGGTGAAATACGCGTTCACCCAATTGGATTACGGGGCGGGTACGGCGCTCGGCGTATTGATGTTCCTGGTGTTGGCCGTGCTGGGAATTGCACAATTCAAGCTGAACAGGGAGGAGTACTAGCATGAAAGAAAGAGGGATTTTGTCGCCGTCCGATCTGCGGAAGCCGTTGAACAAAGCCGTCTACGGATTAATGGTGTTATGCATCGCCGTTATGGTCGTTACGATGCTGTATCCGATCGCCATGACGCTGTTTAACGGGCTCAAAAGCAACCCGGAGGTCAATTCGTTTCCGCCGCGGTTTTTCCCGCAGGAGTGGCATTGGGAAAATTACGCCAGAGGCTGGACGTTTATTGATTTGCCGACTTACTTAAAAAATACGCTGCTGATTTTCGCCGGGAATCTGCTCATGACCGTTTTGGTGCTGGGGCTTGCCGCGTTCAGCATTTCGCGGATCGGCGTGCCTTTTGGCCGGGGGATTTATTTTTTCATTCTGATGACGCTGTTCATCCCGGCTTCGAGCTACATGATTCCGAACTTCGTCAACCTGAAGGAGCTCGGATTGCTGAACTCTTACTGGGCTTTCTGGCTTCCGGCGGGAGCGAGCGCCTACTATTTTCTGCTGATCAAAAACTTCTTCGACGGCATCCACCCGGAAATTTTTGAGGCGGCCCGCATTGACGGGGCTTCGGAATGGACCGGCTTCATCCGGATCGCCGTGCCGCTGTCGGTGCCGATTTTCGCCACGCTGGCGATCTTTATTTTCTCCACCGCCTGGAACGACTGGTTCTGGCCGTCGCTCGTGATGCAGACCGAAGATAAATACACGCTGGCGACAGCCATTTACAAATACGTAGTCAACGCGCGCAGCCTGGACACCAACGTGAAATTTACGATCCTGTTCATGGCGATGATTCCGCCGATCTTCATCTTCCTGTTCTTCCAGAAATTCATCATGCGCAGCGTCAGCTTGTCCGCGGTGAAAGGATAGCGTTTTCAATATCGTAGGCCTGCACACGAAAGGAATACGATTGCACATCGATTGCTCAAGAGTTCTCTTTTAAGATGAAGATGTCATTCAAGTGAGTTCAAAAAGTCAGGTTTTGAGCACCGAGAAGGTTGGATGAAGCCAGGGACTGAGTAGCGGAGCGTACGTTTTGGGTACGTGAGCAACTGAAATGTTTCCGTAGGAAACATGCTTCGGAAGCATCCGCTTGGCCCGGCTGAATTCAAGATTCGACGTCGACTCCTCTCCTTGACTTACTTCGTGATCGAAAGATGACTTTTTGAACAACATCTACAAACAATTTTGCGAAAAGGGGAGTTTCAATGCGTAAGTTTTCAGCAGTTTTGATGTGTCTCGTGCTGTTTGGCTCGTTGCTGGCGGCCTGCGGCGGAGGCGGAGGCAATAAAAATGCGGCGGGCACCGGAAATGGCGAAGCCGCCGGCACAAGCGGCAATGGCGGCAGCGATGCCGGGACCGCGGGGGAAGCGGGCGATATTACGCAGCGCAAGGTCACGCTGAAAATCCACTATCCGCTGCCGGACGAAACGACGCTGCGCAAGCAGGAGGACGATAAAATCGCCCGCTTCCAGGCGAAATATCCGAACGTGACGATCATCAAAGACGATTGGGCGTATAATGTAAACGAAATCGGCGCGAAAATGGCCTCCAACGAAGCACCGACGTTCTACAATACCTGGGCGACCGAAGCGCAGCTGCTTGTGGAACGCGGGTGGGTGGCTGATATCACGGAGCTTTGGAACAACTGGGAGTACAAAGACGAGATCAATCCCGTGCTGCAGGACCAGTTTATCGTCGACGGCAAAGTGTACGGCATCACGCAAAACGGTTACGTGACCTCGACAGTCATCAACAAAAAGCTGCTTGATGAAAAAGGCGTGGCGATTCCGGCGCTCGACTGGACGTGGGACGACATGTACAACACGGCCAAAGGCGTGGCCGATCCGAAAAAAGGCATCTCCGGGATCGCGCCGATGGGGAAAGGCAACGAAGCGGGTTGGAACTGGACGAATTTCCTGTTTGAAGCCGGCGGCGACATCCAGACGACCGAAGACGGGAAGCTGACGGCGGTGTTCAACTCCGAAGCCGGAGTCAAAGCGCTGGACTTCTACAAAAAACTGCGCTGGGAAGCGAACGCGATTCCGCAGGACTGGGCGCTCGGCTGGGGCGATGCGATCAGCTCGTTTAAGCAAGGCCGGACGGGGATGGTGATCGCCGGGGCGTTTGACGTGATCCAGGCGGCGCTGAACGAAGGCGGCATGAAGCCGGAGGACGTAATCGCTTATCCGATGCCTGCGGCGGAGAAGGGCGGCAAGCATTACGGAATTTTGGGCGGCAACTATCTCGTCATCAACCCGAACGCAACGAAGGACGAGCAGGAAATGGCCTTCCGCTATATTACGTTTGATTATTTCACGGACGATGCGTTGCAATCGGTGGAGGATACGATCAAAGCTCGCAAGGACGAAGGCAAATACTACATTCCGACGCCGCTCGAATATTTCAGCGATGATTCGGAATACGCCGCGAAGGTCAAAGCCATCTACGACAAATACGACAACGTGTACAAATACGATCCGCAGCTGTTCAGCCTGCTGGAAGGCAAGCCGGAAGCGCAATTCGGCACCCAGGACTACTATGCAACCATGTCCAATGTCGTGCAGGAATCGTTCTCGAAAAAGGGCACCGACTCCAAACAACAGCTTGATATCGCGGCCAAATACGTGCAGGAGAATTTCTTCGACAAAGCTCCGCAGCAGTAAGCACGCGGTCTGATCTGCACTATAAAAGAAAGCCGTCCCGCTGGTCTTAGCTTGGAAGGACTGGCCCTTGTCTGTGAAGACAGGGGCAGTCCCCAAAGACCGGGGACGGCTTTTTTAGCTATGAACATGGGCGTACCCGGTTAGCGGGCGTTACTTCCACACGTCGGCGGCGATTTCCACGACGTGGCGGAGCTTGGCCCACTGTTGTTCCTCGGCTACCAGGTTGCCTTCTTCGGTAGAAGCGAAGCCGCACTGCGGGCTCAGACATAGCTGATCAAGGCTTACGTAGCGGGAGGCTTCGTCGATGCGGCGCTTGATCGCGTCCGGGTTTTCGAGCTCGCCGAACTTGGAGGTGATCAGGCCCAGCACGACCTGTAAATCAGGTCGATTGACATAACGCAGCGGTTCAAAGCCGCCGGAGCGTTCATCGTCGAACTCCAGGAACAATCCGTCCAGGTTCAGGCCGCCGAAAATCGTTTCCGCCGCAGCGTCGTAACCGCCGGAGCCGGTCCAGGTGGAGCGGAAGTTGCCGCGGCAGATGTGCATGGTGATCGCCAGGTCCGCCGGGCGGTCGGCGATCGCTTCGTTGATCATTTTGGCCGACAGTTCAAGTACCTGTTGCGGATCTTTGCCCTGCGCGCGCAGCTTGTCCCTGGATTCTTCGGAGAAGAAGGCGGCCCAGGAGGTGTCGTCCAGCTGCAAATAGCGGCAGCCTGCGTCGTAGAAAGCACGAATCGCTTTTTTATAAGCCTGGGTTAGATCCTCGAAAAATGCTTCTTTATCCTCATACAGCGGCGTATCGATTTTGCCCCGGTAATAGAGCATGTTGGGGCTGGGGATGGTCATTTTTGCCATATGCGAACCGGCCAGTCCGTGCAGGAATTTATAGTCTTCCAACATCGGGTGATTGCCGAAATCGACTTTTCCCGTGACTTTGATGCTGTGCGCTTTCGATTGAACACCGTGGAACTGGATGCCGCTTTCGGCTTCATATCCTTCCACGCCGTCAAGATTTTCAAGAAAATCAAAATGCCACCACGCCCGGCGGAATTCGCCGTCGGTTACGGCCTGAAGGCCAACCTCCTTCTGCTTGTCCACGATGCGGCGGATCTCTTCGTTTTCGATTTCCCGCAGCTGCTCGGCCGATAGACTGCCGGCTGCGCGCTGCTCGCGGGCTGTTTTGATCGCTGCGGTCCGAAGCAGGCTGCCGACCTGATCGGCCCGAAACGGGGGAATGCTGCGTTGTAGAGATTTTGCTGCGGATTGATTCAAAGTACTCCCATCCTTTGCCTTAGATATTTGCTGCCTTTCAGCCTGGAGGCCGGGGGCAATATTCTAGTTTATACTCTATTATACGGAAAAGCGCTGATGAAGAACAGCGGCAAAGCAGGTGAAAGGAATGGCAAGGTTCGGAAGAGAGCGGAAAGGGACGGAATGAGAGCGGGAAGAGACAGGAAGAGACAGGAAGAGAGAGGAAAGAGACAGGAAGAGAGCGGAAAGAGACGGAATGAGGGCCGGGAAACCGGCAGGGCAGAAGAACCGGAGGGCCGATAAACAGGGGGAGTGGAAAACTGTGGGGCGAAAACTAGTAAAATGATCCGGAAATAATATGGCTTAACTGCGGACAGGAGCTATGGATCGCTTTGTTCTATATTAGTCTTGTGCTCAGTACCATCCCCATAAAATAGAGGAACTTTAGGGTCTTATTTTCCAAATTTGGGCCTATTCATCACCATAGGGGAACTTTAGGGTCTTATTTTTCGATGAACAGGTCGAAAGGCGGCCTTTCGCCACTAAATCGTGAAAATAGCGCCATAAAATTCCTCTATTTCACGCAACATGGGGGATATCGCTGAAATAGCGCCCTTTTTTTCCTCTATGCTGTCACCCGAATCTACAATAGACTAATTTTTCCGTTTTCTCAAGTCTTCACTTGCCATCATGCTAACGTTATTTCCAGAATCGTCTACTAGATAAACGAAAAAACGACAGGGCCGGCGCGGACTTTTTAGGCAGATTCCGCCGTTGCACCATTTGCGAGAGGTGCAGTTTCAGGCGGCGGTGAGGCACAACGTCTGGCGGCGGTGAGGCGCAGCGTCAGACGGCGGAAGCCGTGTCGGTCCGCTCCTGCGCGCGGGATTGGCGGCCGATCACATAGCCGACCAGTGAGGCCATCATCTGCTGAAACACCATGCCGAGCACGACCGGAACGGCCACCGGGGCGGGGAAGTACGTAACGGCCAGCACCGCGCCGGCGCTGATGTTGCGCATGCCGCCATTGAAGACGAGCGCAACCTTGTCGGCCTCGTTCAATCGCATCAGCCTGGAAAAGCCGAAGCCCAGAAGGTAGCCGATCGTAGCAAGCAAGACGATAATGGCCCCAAGACCCAACAGCCGCGGGTTGAAATTTGTTAAATAAGGAGCGACGACCGCGCCGTTGATCGCCACGACGACGGCCATGGCCAGTTTGGAAAACGGGTTCAGCCACGGGCCCCAAGCCGCAATGACCGCCCCTTTGCTCCACTGGTTCATCAGCATCCCGAGCAGCGAGGGGACAACGATCATCCAGAACAGGCTGCCCATCATCGCGGCGGCGTCGAGCTGGACGTTCGTGCCGACCAGCAGCGCCAGGATGCCGGGAACGACGAAAGGCGCCAGAATCGTGTCAATCAGGATAATCGACAAGGTGAGGGCGATGTTACCTTTGTAGATGCCAACCCATACGAAACTGCTGACACCCGTCGGGATGGCGGCGGCGAGAATAAATCCGGTAATCGTATAAAAATCCCCCGGAAACGCGAGATGTCCCAAACCCATGGCGAGCAAAGGCATCGCCAAATGCAGGATAAACAGGCAGAGAATCAGGGGCAAGGGTTTTTTAAGCACGTTCAAAAAATCCTTGAAGCTCAGGCTGATGCTCCCGGCAAAGGTCATGAAAGCGAACAGCCACGGGGACAGGTACGTATAAGCAGACAGACTGCCGCCGCACAACACCCCGATCAAAATGCTGGTCGGCGTAATCAAGGGCATCATCCGGTTCAGTTGTCGGTTTATGGTTTGCAGCATTTCCAGCAACATCCTTTATACATCTGCTTCTTTTAGTATAGACCTGTCCTGCGAGAACCGTAAATGGGATAGCGCCGCTATTTGTGACCGTCCGGTGAGAACAAAAACCGAAAATGAAGGAACAAAAGGGGGCTCAACCTAGAAATCAGTGCTTGACAGCCGGCTATTGGATCGGCCAACCGTCGGCTGGACCATCAAAATAGCGGAACTTTATGTTCTTATTATTCGGAGCTAGGCATGTTCATCCCTATTAGCGACATTTTTTGTCCTTATTTATCTATGGATGGTCCAGAACGCGGGTATTTACTTGTGATTCAAGTAAATAGCGACATAAATTTCCTCTATTTCTCATTGAGTGAGGGATATCGCCGAAATAACGCCAAAAATTACCGTTATTATCGGTGGGCTTGAGGATGCCATGATTCCATTCCGAACTCAGCGTGAACGGCCATCCGGAAAGTGACACCGAAGCCCGATGCCGAAAACCTGAAGTCGAAACCCTGAAGTCGAAACCCGACATTGAAACCTAACACCAAAGCCCGCCCCCCCAAAATCCGACGCCGAAAATTTGACGCCGGGAACCCGGCGCTGAAAACGTGAGGCCGAAAACCCGACGTTACATGAGGCCGAGAACCCGACGCCGAAAACGTGACGCCAAGAACTCGACGTCAAAAACGTCATTCGTTTACTGGCCGGCGATTTCCTTAAACGCGGACTCGGCGGCTTCGAGCGTAAAGTCGATGTCGCTGTCCGTGTGCGCAGTTGTCAGGAACCAGGCTTCGAATTTCGACGGTGCGAGATTGACGCCGCGGTTCAACATCGCCCGGAAAAAGGCGGCGAACGCCGCGCTGTCGGTGTCCTGCGCCTCGTCGTAATTGGTGACGGGGTGATCGCAGAAGTGCGTCGAAAACGATCCGCGGATGCGGTTGATCGTCAGCGGCACCCCGTGCCGGCGGGCCGAGTCGGCCAGGCCGTCCGTCAGCTTCGCGGCGAGCCGGTCCATCTCGGCGTAGACGCCGGCGCCTTGCAGGACCTCAAGGCAGGCGATGCCGGCCGAGATGGAGGCGGGGTTGCCGGCCATCGTCCCGGCCTGATAGGCCGGACCAAGCGGCGCCACCTGCTCCATGATCTCTTTGCTGCCGCCGTACGCGCCGATCGGCAATCCGCCGCCGATGATTTTGCCGAGCGCGGTCAGGTCCGGCCGGATCGCTTCGTGATTCGCCAGCCCGGCGTACGTTTGCGCCGAGCCGTAATGGAAGCGGAAGGCCGTAATGACCTCGTCGTAAATGACGAGGGCGCCGTACTGCCGCGCCAGCCGGCAGAGGTCTTCCAGGAAGCCGGGCTTTGGCATCACCATGCCGAAGTTGCCGACGATCGGCTCGACCATAACGGCGGCGATGTCGTCGCCCCACCGGTCCAGCGCATCCTTCAGCGCCGAAGCATCGTTAAACGGCACGGTGATCACCTCATGCGCGATGCTGGTTGGAATGCCGGCGCTGTCGGGGATGCCGAGCGTGGACGGGCCGGAGCCGGCCGCGACCAGCACGAGATCGGAATGGCCGTGGTAGCAGCCAGCGAATTTGATGATTTTGTTGCGCTTCGTATAGGCGCGGGCGACGCGGATCGTCGTCATGACCGCTTCCGTGCCGGAGTTGACGAAGCGGACCTTGTCCATCGAAGGGATCGCTTCCTTCAGCATTTTAGCGAGCCTGATTTCCAACTCGGTGGGCGTGCCGTAAAGCGTCCCGTTCGCCGCCGCCTCTTGAATGGCCCGCGTTACGTGCGGATGGGCGTGCCCGGTAATGATCGGCCCGTAGGCGGCTAAATAATCGACGTAGCGGTTGCCGTCCACGTCCCAGAAATAAGCGCCCTCCGCTTTTTTCATAAAAACGGGCGCCCCGCCGCCCACCGCTTTAAAAGACCGGGAGGGGCTGTTGACGCCGCCGACGATATGTTTGAGCGCTTCCTCGTAAAGATGTTCGGATTGCGATCGGTTCATAATGCAAAACTTCCTTTCAAGGATATTGGTTTGAAAACCCCGGAGCCGCGTCCCTGAAACAATTCAGTTCCGCAGACTCCGGGGTTTCCGGGGTTGACTTCATCCGGGGGAGCGTGTTCCTCAAGCTAAGCCGGATGGTGGGCAACTGCCGCGATCCTAGGCGATGACCGCCGGCCGGTTAAGCCGCCGGCGGTTCCGCCGTTTCGCCGCCGTCAGCGCTGCTCCCCGTTCGGCCGTCGCTGCTTGAACTGCCGCTGTTTCCGGTGCTGCTTTTATCACTGCCGCTGTTACTTTCGGAACCGCCGCTGTTCTCCGTGGAATTTTGACTGCCGTCCTCCGTTTTGGATTCTTCCGCTTTGTTGAACACATCCTGAACGTACTGCTTCAGTTCGTCTTCGCTGCGAATGCCCAGTACGTCCGATCCGCCGACGGTTTCTTCCTTCAATAGCTCCATCGGGGGAATCTGTTCGCTTGCTGCCATCTGGCTGTCATAGCCGACGGTGGCCAGCTTCCACATATCCTGCACGGACAGGTTCGTATCGATATAAGGGTTCACCTTCTCCAAAATCGAAGGCAGCTTCATGATCGAGGTCGTCGACTTCAGCTTATCCGCGACGGCTTTCAGGAAGTTGCGCTGCCGCTCCGTCCGGGTGTAGTCGGACATGGCGTCATGGCGGAAGCGCACGTATTGCAGCGCCGTTTTGCCGTCCAGATGCTGCTGCCCTTTTTTCAGGTCGATGTCGTATTCATGGTTATCCGCTTTACTGGTGTAATGCATGTCTTTTTCCACGTAAAAATCGACGCCGCCGACTGCGTCCACCAGCTCGATAAAGCCTTGGAAATCGGTGTATACATAATACTGGATCGGGATGCCGAGCAAATCGGACACCGCCTTCATCGCCGTATTGGGGCCATGGGTGATCGCCGTATTGATCCGCTCCTTGCCGTAATCGGGAATATCCGTATAAGTATCGCGCAAAATAGAGAAGAGATAGGCCTTTTTGGTGACGGGATCAAGCGATGCGACAAGCATCGTGTCCGAGCGGGGGATTTCCCCTTTTTTCAGGCCGCGGGCATCCACGCCCATCAACAAAATATTGACCCGTTCCGTCCCCTCCCATTTCGGAGGTTCCTCGGCCTTGGTCTCGGTAGGCTGAACATTATAGAAAGGGGATTCTTCTCCTTCTTTCTTAAAGTTGTCCACCTGATTATATATCGCGATAAAATAGTAAGCCACGAATGCGGCGATTGCGATCACGACTCCGATCACCGACCAGAGGATCGCACGTTTTGTGCGTGTCGTCATTATGTTCGTTCCTTTCAGAAAAAAACGATAAGTTCGAATTTCATATATAGATATCCTAATATCATTACATTATAATTTTTTTTACAAATACAATCAATTTTAGATTAGGAGCTTGAAGGAGGATACGCATATGACGGAGCATCAGTTGGAGGTGGGCGAGCCCGTTCCGGATTTCCGGCTTCCCGCAAGCGGTGGTGAAGAGATATCGCTGGAGCAGTTTCGCGGGCGCAAGGTCGTCCTTTATTTTTACCCAAAAGATTCCACCCCGGCCTGCACCCAGGAAGCCTGTGATTTTCGCGATCTCGGCGCGATGTTTGCCGAATACGGCGCGGCTGTGCTGGGGATCAGCGGGGATTCGGTCAAGTCGCACGACCGCTTTAGCCAAAAGCAGGGAATCACCTTTCCGCTGCTCGCGGACGAGGATCATGAGGTTTGCCGGAAGTACGGCGTTTGGCAGCTAAAAAAAATGTACGGCCGCGAATTCGAAGGCATCGTCCGGTCCACTTTTTTGATCGATGAGGAAGGGAAGCTGCTGAAGGCGTGGCGCGGCATCAGAGTCAAAGGCCATGCCGACCAGGTGCTGGAGGCCGTTAAAGAGGCGGGCCGGTAAGCAGGGAGCTGGCTCCGGTAGGCAGAGATGATGATACACTTCCGCTAAGTTTGGCCTAGGTATCGGCATTTCATTGGATAATATCCAGTAGAATTGGAAAATGAATGGTAAATACGGGCGCTTGATTGGATATTTTCCAATAGATGAGTCTCGACAGGGTGTAAAATGGGCGATTTGAACGAAATCTACTGGATTTTTTCCAATGAGAGCTCCCAATAGCGTGCGATTTCCGGCGATCTATTGGATTTTTCCAATCAAAACTGCCCGCCCCCCCTAAACTCAGGTCACCTTTCCTATGGGGGACCATCAAAGAACCGCCATTTCTCCGGCGGTTTTTTCTTTTGTCCGGGCACTCGCCAGCCGGCCGCCGTTCGTTGATAGCGGCGGGTCTCCTCGTTTCGCTAACGGACACCAGAGACTTTATTGGGGGTAAAACGTAGGGTGTAAAATTGTAACGGACTCAGGAGCCTTTATTTCCAAGAAATCTTCGAATAACTTGCCTTGTGGAGCCGAATAGCGGCATCTGTGTCCGTTAGAACGGGAAATACCCGGGAAATGAGCGAATAAGGTCATTACAGTCCGTTACGGTCCAATACGGGGGACGACGGGGTCTATTTCCGTTTCTAGCTTCATACAATCTACCAGAAAGCCAAATGAATCATATAATCTCATTTAATCATAGCGGCGGAGGTAGAAAAAACGATGAATAGAAAATGGAAATTTGGTCTAGTGGCAATTCGTACGGTGTTGCTGTTAACAGCGCTTGTTTGGATCGTGAGTGTCCCGCTTGGCATTCAACCGCAGGGGCAAAGGTGGCCGGAAGTTGCGGCGCATGCGCTTGCTCAGCCGCCGGCAGATTCGCTGGCGGCAAATAAGGGGGCGGCAAAAGCGGGGGAACATGGCGGGGAGAACGGGGCGCAGGTGTTGGGAGTAGATGCTGTGCTAACTGCGGCAGCTTCTTTTGCAGCCGAACAAGTGCAGGGGATAGCGGCCCAAGAGCGGCTGGAGGGAGCGGCAGGAACGCTAGCGGCGGAAACTGCGTGGACGGACGCAACGGCAGCGATCGCCGCAGCGACAGCGGGAACGCCAGCGGCTGCAGCCAATGAAACGGCCAAGGCCAGACCGGCGGGTGGTAAAGCCACTGTTAAAGCCGCCGACAAAACCACCAACAAAACCACCAACAAAACCACCAACAAAACCACCAACAAAACCACCAACAAAACCACCAACAAAACCACCAACAAAACCACCAACAAAGCCACCAACAAAGCCACCAACAAAACCGACGGCAAAGTGGTGTACCTAACCTTTGACGACGGGCCCAGTCCGCTGACGGACAAGGTGCTGGACATTTTGAAAAAAGAGGACGTTCCGGGCACTTTTTTCGTACTTGGCGAGCAGGCGAAACGCTACCCCGAGATGATCCGGCGGATCGAGGAAGCCGGGCATACGCTCGGCAACCATACCTATAACCACGAATACAAGGAGCTTTACGACAGCTTCGGCCATTTTTGGAAGCAGGTCAAAGCCACCGAAGAGGTGCTGCGCGGAATCACCGGTGAACGCACGCCGCTGGTTCGCGCTCCGGGCGGGACGTACGGCCATTTTGACGAAACGTATTTCAACCTCCTTGAGCTCGGGGGCTATAAAGTATTCGACTGGAACGTGGACAGCGGGGATTCCCGCAGAAAAGGGGTTCCGGCTTCCGAAATCGTTAACAACGTTGTATCCGCGAACCAACCAAATCAGGTCATTGTGCTTCTGCACGATGGCGCGGGACATGGGGAATCCGTCAAGGCGCTGCCGAAAATCATTCAACACTATAAGAAGCAGGGGTACGCGTTTCAAGCGATTTCCCCCGATCAGCCGCCTGTACAATTTCATCTTGACCCTTCCATGAAAAAGAAACATAGAACCATCCCGTCGGACGCCTGGGTGAAAGCCAATGTTGTGCCCAACGCTGCTTTGTTCGGTCCGGATTTGCCGTTAACGGTAGAAGCGGGAGGCGTGCAAACCCGGTTGGAAAGCGGGGAGTACCGGCTGCAGGAAGGGCAATACCTTGTCCCGCTGCGGACGACGATGGAACGGCTTGGAGCCAAAGTCCATTGGGACGGGGACAACCAACGCGCCGTCGTCGTATGGGGGAATGCGAAAGTGACCTTCGATCCGAACGCCGGCACGGCGACCGCGGAGCGCACAGGAAGCCCCCAGGTCAAATATGACCTGATTTTCGAACACAAAAACGAATCGCTATGGATGCCGCTGCGGATTCTTATGGAAGCAACGGGTCATCCGATCGCTTCGCTCACGTTGCGCGAGGATGAACGCCGGGTGACCGCGCTGTAACTGATACCTGCCTGACCGGGACAGGATTGTTTTGCCCGTATCTCTCATTCATGTCTATTTTCGCTAGTTTCTGGGGAAACTGGTAGATAGATTGGTTGGAAGTTTTCCGCCTGCCTAGAAACGGAGGAGATACGATGAATCAGGATCAGGCTCATGATCTGCTGCAGCGGCTGGTCAGCCGGGTGGATCGAGTCATTGTCGGGAAAAAAAGAGAGATCGAGCTGGCGGTTGTCGCCATTCTGTACGGAGGCCATATTTTGCTGGAGGATGTTCCCGGCGTCGGCAAAACGATGCTGGTGCGGACGTTGGCGGCTTGCCTCGGCGGGTCGTTTGGCCGCATCCAGTTCACGTCCGATTTGATGCCTTCCGATGTTACCGGAGTTACGGTCTATCATGCGCAAAGCGGGCAGTTTGAGTTTCGGCCCGGCCCGGTATTTTCCCATATTGTACTGGCTGATGAAATCAACCGCGCGGCACCAAGAACGCAATCAGCTTTGCTGGAAGCGATGGAGGAGCGGAAGGTGACCGTGGACGGAGTCACCCGGGCTTTGCCGAAGCCTTTTTTGCTGCTGGCCACGCAAAATCCATTGGAATACGAGGGGACCTACCGCCTGCCGGAGGCGCAGCTGGACCGCTTTTTGATGCGGCTGACTTTGGGGTACCCGAATCCGGAGCAGGAGCTTGAGATGCTTGGCCGGCTGCAGGAGCAACATCCCCTCGCCGAGTTGAAGCCGGTGCTGCTGCCCGACGAAATCGCCGCGATGCAGCGGCAGGTGCGGGGGGTATTGGTGGATGACGTCGTCAAACGTTATATGGTCAGCCTGGCGGACGCCTCGCGCCGTCACCCGCAAGTTTCCCTCGGCATCAGCCCGCGCGGCACGCTGGCTTGGATGGGGGCTTCGCAGGCGATGGCTTATTTCAAAGGCCGCTCGTTTGTTACGCCCGATGATGTCAAAGCGGTTGCGGAAGCGGTGCTGGTCCACCGGATCGTGTTAAAAACCGAAGCCAAAATCGCCGGAATCAGCGGCGAGCGGGTGCTTAGGGAACTGCTTGCGAAGGTGGATGTCCCGATTTTTGCCCGGTCTTCAGGAGTGCCGTCATGAGAAGCGGGATTTGGAGATGGGCGGCGGCCCTGACGGCAACGGGGCTGCTCACGGCATGGTATTTATGGCGCGGAGGCGCGTCTTCTTTCTTTTTGGCCCTGCTGCCTTGGTTCGTGATGCTGCAAGGCGCGTTGGCATTATGGTGCGGGCCGAAGCGGATGAAAGTGGTGCGGTCCTGGGAGCCGGATCGTCCGGCAGACGGGGATGGGCTCGCCGTGAAATTGACTGTGACTTGTCTAAGCGGATTGCCGCCGCTGTGGCTGCATGTGGAAGATGATCTGGCCGCAGAAGTTTCGGTGGTACGTAACAACGGCAGAGCAGGCAAGTTGTATTTCTCCGGGTTTAGCAGGGTTTACAGCGGGACTTATCATATTGAAGAAATCAACCGGGGGATTTACGAAAACAACGCGGTGCGGCTGACCTGGGGCGATGCGCTCGGCTGGTTTAAGCGCAGCTTGCGGGTGGAGACGGAAGACGTTTTGATCGTCCCCCCACGGCCGTTAAGTTCCTATCCTTCGCAAACGATGGAGGCGTACGGCGATGATGAGGGCGGTGGCGGTCCGTACCGCCAGCAGGCGGCATCGCCGTCCGCGCCCGGCCGGCTGAGGCCGTACATGGCCGGGGATCCGCTGCGCCGAATTCACTGGAAACATTCGGCGAAGACGGGAACGCTGCTGACCCGTATTCCGGAGGAGCAGGGGAACGTGCCGCGTTACTTGCTGCTTGGTACGGATGAAGCGGATTACGCCGCGCCGCGAGGCCAGGTATCCGGTCAGCGGCGCTCCGCCGGCAAGGACCGGTTCGCAGCTGCGCCGGCGGCCTGGGCCGCAGAGGCTGATCGCTTTGAGCTGGCGGTATCCGCCGCGGCGTCCTGGCTGCAGCGGGAAGCCCGGTACGGGATACCGGGGGAACTGCTGCTTAGCCATGGCGGCATGGATGGCATCGCCACGTTATCCGGGTATGAAGGACTGGCCTACGGCAGGGAACTGCTGGCTGGGGTTGATCTCGGCAAAGGGCTGCCCGCGAAGGCGGTGCTTGAGCGGGACTGGCCGGAATTGTCCGCGCAGGGACGATCTGTAACGGTCATTACCGGACAGCTGACCCCCGGATTGACGGAAGCTGTTTTGCAGCTGGCGGAAGCGGGCGTCTCTGTCGAGCTGTGGTGCGCGTGCTCTCCGGGCGGGGTGGAGCTTGATGACGCGCTTGCCTCCCGCCTGCGGGAACATGGCGTTGCCGTTTGTGGCCTGACGCCCCGGCACTTTGAACTCCCCCGAAAGGAGGGAGCGGAACATGCCAGCGCCTAGTTCAAAGGAAGAAACGGCAGCCTTGGCTGTCTCCCCTGCGGAGGGAGGAATTTCGCGTCCGGATGCATCTTGCGGAGCCGTCCCTAAAGACGAGGCCCCGGCCTTCGGATTGCGGCTCGTTTTATCGGCGCTTTTGTTCGGACTGTTTGGGGAATGGCTGTATCCGCTGTATGCATTTGTCGCCAATGACCAAGCGGACACGGTTACTCTTTTTTTCGTGTTGACGGGACTGCTGTTATGCGCCGGATGTTTGCGTTTGCCGTCTTTTTTATATGCCATGATCCCTCCGCTTCTGGTCGTCTGTTCCTTATTTTATCTTCATGGGCAGGCGGACGGATGGATCAGGTTTATTGACTTGGGAAAACAGCTTGGCGCTGATTTGGGCGAATTTATGCAAACCGGACGGCTGAGCGGCGTCAGCATGGAATTCCGCACTTTGCTGCTGCTGATCGGTTGGACGCTTCTGGTCGTGTCCGTGCAAATGCTGACGCTCGGCAGGCAAAACATCCTGCTGTTCCTGGCGATGACGGTGCTTTATTTGGTCGTTCTGGAAACGGCCGGAGGCGCCGAGTTATATCTGGGGCTAATCCGGTCCGCAGTGCTCGGCCTGATTTTACAGGCATTGGTGTTCGGCAAGCGTGACCCGGGTTACGCCTCGGGCCGGGGAAGCCTGCTCGGCTCCGGGATTGTTCTGGTTTGCGTGGCCGGCGCTGCGCTGCTGAGCTCGCAGCTTCCGGTTCAGCCGATCCGGCCGGTATCCTGGCAGCAGATTGCCCAGAGCCTGTCCGAGTGGAGCGGCGCCGAACTGACTGCAGAGCAGGAAACGGCGGCGGTTTTCAGCGTTTCCGGGTACAGCCGCAGCGACGCCGAGCTGGGGGCTCCTTTGCAGCTGCGGCACGATGTGTATTTCACGGCGCTGTCGCCGCGGAATACGTATTGGCGCGGGGAAAGCAAAAGCGTCTACACGGGGCGGGGCTGGATTCAGCCTGCTGCGGAGGATGGCGCGAAAAGTGCAGGGACGCGGGAAACGCAAAACGCCCCGGCCTCCGGGCCTGCCAATCCCGGCGCCGCGCCGGTCACGGAAGAAATCCGCCAGACGGTGATGTTCAATGAACCGCTGACCGGGCGGGTAGCGCTTCTTTCCGGCGGCATTCCCGTGCGTTCCGGATTTGTTTTTGGCGGCGAACAAACTCCCCGGGTTCAGGTGAATCCCCGCTTCGACCCGCTCGCAGACGCGTTGGTGATCGATTACGCCGCCGCGGCCGAGCAAATCTACGGCTACGAAGTGACCGCGCTGCTGCAAACGCCCCCGGGCCCAGTACTGCGAGACAATCAAGGCCCCGACGAAGGGGGCATCGCCGAACGTTATCTGCAGCTTCCCGATTCCTTGCCGGAACGGGTGCGGAATTTGGGAAAAGAGCTTGCAGCCGGTACAAGCAGCCGCTATGATGCGGCTCTGGCCGTGCAGCGCTATTTGAAGAAAAACTATGCCTACAACCTGGATACCCGGCGCCCGCCGGCGGAGGCCGACTTTGTCGACCGGTTTCTGTTCGAGGACAAAATCGGCTACTGCGACCATTTTTCCAGCGCGATGGTGGTGCTGCTCCGCAGCGGCGGCGTTCCGGCGAGATGGGTGAAGGGCTTTGCGCCAGGCGAACGGGCAGCGGCAGGCCGTGCTGGCCAGAACGAAACGATGCAGCGGATTACCGTGACATACGCGGACGCCCATGCCTGGGTCGAGGTTTATTTTCCCCAGGCCGGCTGGGTGCCTTTTGATCCGACGCCCGGATTCGGCGAAGCGCTTGCTGCTGGCGCAGGCAACCCCGGCGACGCGACCGGCGGGAACGCCGGCACGGGGCTGCTCGAATGGCTGAACCAGGCGGTGACCAGCGTGCAAAAGCTGGCGGCCGAATGGACAGCCGGCGCTGCCGAAACCGCCGCCGGCTGGCGGGAAAAGCTGCAGCCCGGGACGAATCCGTTCGTTTGGACAGCCTCGCTGCTTGGTGCCGGGTTTGCGGTTTTGATCGCCCGGGAAATCGCCTGGCGCGGAAATCGGCTGCAGCTGTGGCTGTACCTGCGCCGGCCGCGCCGCAGTTTCCCGGGACGAAGCGAATTGCTGACGGCCGCCGACCGGGTATGGCGGGAGCTTGGCCAGTGTTACGGGCCCAAACCGCCGGCGATGACGGCCAGGGAATATTTGCTGTCCGCCCTCCAGGGCAGACCGGGCTTAACCGGCGCGGCCGAAGAGTTTGTGGCGATTTGGGAATCCCTCTATTACGGAGGGCGGCAGCCCGAGCGCAGGGAAAGCATGAAGTTTCTGAAGCATTGCCGAAATTTGGCCTTTCGGCGCCGCTGATTCCCGGCCCTGGCTTCCTTGACGACCTCTTTCGTCGTTTCGTATAATTAGTGTCATAATTTGAGGGAGGCTCGGTCATGAATAAGCCAAATGAAATGATTGTCGTCCTTGATTTCGGAGGGCAATATAACCAGCTGATTGCCAGACGGATCCGCGACTTGGGCGTTTACAGCGAACTACTGCCATTTAATACGCCGGTGGAGCGCATCCGGGAGCTGGCGCCGAAGGGGATCGTGTTTTCCGGCGGACCGTCGAGCGTTTACGCCGAAAACGCGCCGCATATCGATCCGGCCGTGTACGATGTCGGTGTGCCGATCCTGGGCATCTGCTATGGTATGCAGCTGATGGCGCATCAGCTTGGCGGGAAAGTGGAACGTGCGGCAAAAAGAGAATACGGGAAAGCGGATGTTGATTTTGCCGAAAATTCGGTGCTGACCCGCGGGCTTCAGGCCAAGCAAACGGTGTGGATGAGCCATGGGGATCACGTGACGAAACTGCCTGAAGGTTTTGTGGTGGAAGCCTCCACGGAACATGCCCCGATCGCAGGCTTTGCCAATGCCGAGCGCAAAATGTACGGCGTCCAGTTCCATCCGGAGGTCCGCCATTCGATCCACGGCAATGAAATGATCCGCAATTTCCTGTACGAAATCTGCGGCTGCGAAGGCAAATGGAGCATGGAGACGTGGATCGAGGACGCGATTCGTGACATCCGCGCCCAGGTCGGTGACAGCAAGGTGCTGTGCGCGTTAAGCGGCGGCGTCGACTCTTCGGTTGTGGCGATGCTGATCCACAAAGCGGTTGGCGATCAACTGACCTGTATGTTTATCGACCATGGACTGCTGCGCAAAGGCGAAGCCGAAAGCGTAATGGAGACGTTTGTCGGCAAGTTCGACATGAAGGTCGTCAAGATCGACGCGCGCGAGCGGTTCCTGTCCAAGCTAGCCGGTGTCGACGATCCGGAACAGAAGCGGAAAATCATCGGCAACGAGTTTATCTACGTGTTTGAAGAAGAGTCGCGCCGGTTTGACGATTTTAAATTTTTGGCGCAGGGCACGCTGTATACGGATATCGTGGAAAGCGGTACTGCCACGGCGCAGACGATCAAATCCCACCACAATGTGGGCGGTTTGCCGGAGGACATGAAGTTCAAGCTCGTTGAACCGCTGAAGACACTGTTTAAGGACGAGGTCCGCAAAGTCGGCGAAGAGTGCGGTTTGCCGAAGGAGATCGTGTGGAGACAGCCGTTCCCGGGCCCAGGCCTGGCGATTCGCGTTCTGGGCGAAGTCACGGAGGACAAGCTGAAAATCGTCCGCGATTCCGACTACATCCTGCGCGAGGAAATCGCCAAAGCGGGACTGGATCGCGAGATTTGGCAGTACTTTACCGCCTTGCCGAACATGAAAAGCGTAGGGGTTATGGGCGATGCCCGGACTTACTCCTACACCGTGGGCATTCGCGCTGTGACGTCCATCGACGGTATGACCGCCGACTGGGCCCGCATTCCGTGGGACGTGCTGGAGAAAATCTCCGTGCGCATCGTCAACGAAGTCGATAACGTCAACCGGGTCGTGTACGACATTACATCGAAACCGCCGGCAACGATCGAGTGGGAGTGAACTGGATTTTCAATTGACGTGCAACTATAGATTGTAATAAAATACTCCCTTTTATCTGCGTTGTTCAGCAGATAAAAGGGAGTATTTTTTCAACCTTATAAAATGGGCATGGTAGAGGGCGAAGCGCAGGTAGAGAGAGGAGGAGGAGAGGAATCAGGGGGCTAAGGGACACCAGAGCCGTTATTTGAGGAGAAACGGAGGATTGCAAAATGTAACGGACACAGTGGACCTTATTTACCTCAAATTGGCCTGGATGAACAGGTTTAGAGCGAAATAGGGTCGCCTGTGTCCGTTAGGCTGGGAAATACCCGGGAAATGGGCGGATAAGGTCGCTGGTGTCCGTTAGAGCAGCGTCCAAAGTTGAGGAGGAGCCTCCAATCGCTCCAAAGTAGAAGTCAGAGCCACTAAAGGACGCCGTCAGGCGTTTTTTTATATCGATAGGAAAGATTGTTAATGCTTTTGTTCATTTTACGTATTAACATATGTGAGTTCCTTCATTACAAATTGCGCAATTTGTATAGCTGCCGCTGAAGCCAAGGTGGAAGGAGGGTGTGGATGGAAGTTATCCAGAGTAAAATGGAACGTTACCAAAATACAGAAAAATCACGTGCGGCGATCATGTCAAAAGAGGAATTCACACAGATATACAATACGTATTTCCAACGTGTTTACAAGTATATCTATTATCGCATTAATAACCACCATGCGGCGGAGGATATTTGCAGTCAGGTGTTTGAGGCCGTGATACGCAAGTATTACAGCTTTTCACAGGAAAAATCCAATTTTGAGGTGTGGTTGTTTGCTATTGTAAGAAACGCTGTAACAGACTACTTCAGGGCTCAGAAGAAAAGAAACCACTCCTCACTGGATTCTTTGCTGGAACTGATTTTTCCCAAGCCGTCTCCTGAGGAGCTGGCGATTCGCGAGGATAATAACCAGGCACTGTTCAAGGCTCTCGCTAAGCTGCGGGAGAAGGAGCGTAACATCATCGCAATGAAGTATGGGGCTGGACTGAAGAATTCCGAAATCGCACAGATCATGGGTGTCAGCGAATCCAACATTGGAGTCGTACTGTATAGAAGCCTAAAAAAACTGCATCTTTTCTTACAGGCGGGGGGATTCAAAATATGAATAAAAAAAATAATCTCACAGATTTCAGCGAGACCATAGAACTGCTTGAGAATACAGAACAGGGGAGCGACACCTCCAAAGCAAGGATTTATAACCGCTTGATATACAAGCTGGATCAGGGAACTATTAAACCCCAATCAAGGGAAAAGGACGGGATCACGATGAAAAAAAGCAGTTGGCGAACAGCAGTGGTGATTGGCGGTGCGGTCATTTGTCTGGGCGGGGCATTTTCTGCAACCAGCTATGCACAGGAAATGTTCCAAACCATCATGGCAAAGTTTAAGGTGGGGAATCTCGAGATAACGCAATATGATAAGGAAATTCCTCCTGCTTCTACGTCGTTCACTCCATCTGAAGATGGAAAAAGCGAGCGAGACGGCGTCATTGAATTGCCGGCTTCGGCCAAGCTGACGATAGATGAAGCCCGTGCAGCGCTAGGAATGAACTTTCCGGCCCCTGACTGGGTGGCAGACTATAAGTTTGAGAACAGTGTTCTTCAGGGCACCGGCATGGTCGAATTACAATACAATTCAGGGGATAAAGCTGTCAACTTTCTGATTTCCAAGGGTGGAGAAAACGGGATCGGCACTACCGAAGAAGTGAAAACAGAGGTAATCAACGGGACTACGGTCTATTTTGCCAATGGAATTGTGATTTGGGAAGAAAAGGGCTTTACAGTCGAACTGTATTCCCAAACCGATTTTGACAAAACCACACTCGGAAAAATCATCGGCAGCTTTAGCGTTGGCGCTCCGGTTGAGCCCTTAGAGGCTGATGTGGTGAATAAGAATGTGGAGAAGAGTAGATCTGGAGCCGCTGGCCCGGCGCCGGCCGAAGATTGAGGCACAATGAGCGGGACTAAAAAACGGAAAGACGCTACCAGCAAGTTGGTAGCGTCTTTCCGTTTTTTCATACAAACTAGGCCAATATTCCTTTGGCGCGGGCTTCCTTGATCCATACCGGAAATTCATTGAGCAGCCGGTCATACAACTCCTCGTCGCTGATGGCGGAAATATCGTCCAGCGCAAAGAAATTCGCGTTATCGATAAAGCGCCCTGGCATTTCGTCCAGCTTCTGCAGCACCCCGTAATTGGCCTGCCCAAGCCCAACAAATTGCCAGAACAAATTTTTGGTGGAGCTTTCGGTAATAAGCCGTGCAATCTTATTTTTTTGACCAACCCCGCCGTCGCTAAAAAAGATAATGTAAGTTGGTATGTTTACATTGGGTTCCTCTACCGTATACCTGCGGATAATATCCTCCATCACCGGAGGTTCATTGTTCGTGCCGCCTTTGCTGCCTAAAGTATATGTACGGGCAATGTAATTTTCATAGTCTCTGGCTGTAACGCTTGGCGCACGCAAATAATCCTTGGCGAAAAACCATACATCCAGCTCGCCGTTATCGTCAAATGTTGCAGCAATCGCCAATATACGTTCAAAGGCTTCCTGCACGATGCCCTTGCGGTACAGGTGATACATGGAGCCTGACGCATCAAAAACAACGGCCACACGCGCCTTGATCGGTTCGAGCTGCTTTTTCTCAAGCGTCAGTGTTACTTTGCGTTTGAGCAGATCGATTTTGGAGCAAAAGAGCATTTCAAATTCTCGATTTGCTGCAAAATCACACTTCGCTGCGGATCAGCGGTCTGATTATAGAAAACAAAATAGTCGTCCGAAGGAACCTTGCCGCTCTCGTTGACCATAAAGCAGCTGACATCGAGCGCTGACGGAGCCGAGGCGCATTGAATGGTGATTTGCAGTTGATCCGTTTCATGAAGGCCGGTGTTTTGTCCCGTATTCAGGCTAACGATAGGATTTTCCATAGTGAATTCGCCTCTTCCTCTCTGGTGATTAATAGACAGCTATTTAAATTCTGAGGGAAATGTTACCATAAGTCAATTGGTTGGCCGGATTAACCGGGACCGAATAATACGCGATCGTCTGGAGCACACTTTACCATAAGCAGGCAGTAATCGTTTAAATTTGTATAAAAACGAACGATCAACTGTATATCATAAAGAAATATTCGTTTTTTCTATTGACAATCTCTTCGCCCGTGCCTAGAATAAATCATGTGACAAGCCCTGTTAAAGGGTTTGTAAGGATTCGACGAATACCAATTTAATTCTTTTTCGTATAATTCCGGGAATCGGCCCGGAAGTCTCTACGAGGTCACCGTAAATGATCTTGCTACGAAGAGAAGAAGCGGCGCAGGGCTTAGGCGTGGAAAAGCGAGTTTCGGGTTTTTCGGCAGGCCTATGCGGTTCTCATGCTTCTTCTGGCTTACGGGACCCGGGGAACATTTATTGACCTCGGGCTTTTTGTCGTTTTCCGACTCATTTTAAGGGGGAGAATTTTTCTTATGGATCGGTTCTTTAAGCTTAAGGAACACGGAACGAATGTAAGAACGGAGATTATAGCAGGGATCACCACGTTTATGACGATGGCGTACATCTTGTTTGTGAACACGATCTTTTTGGGACCCGGCGGAGCAGGCATTCCGGTGGATGGGGTATTTTTCGCCACCACGGTT
Organism: Paenibacillus lacisediminis; assembly: GCF_046567315.2. Lineage (NCBI taxonomy): Bacteria > Bacillati > Bacillota > Bacilli > Caryophanales > Paenibacillaceae > Paenibacillus > Paenibacillus lacisediminis. The sequence goes on from NZ_JBKIAX020000008.1 coordinate 313,237, forward strand.
GGTGCCGGGCTGATCACGATTCTTATGGGATTGTTCGTCAACATCCCGATCGCGCTGGCACCGGGCATGGGGCTGAACGCCTACTTCATGACCGTGGTGCTTAGCTCGGGTGGGGCTATCACTTGGCAGGCGGCGCTTGGCGCGGTATTTATTTCCGGTATCATTTTTCTGATTCTGACGGTGACGAAGGTGCGCCAGCTGCTGCTGGTCGCCGTGCCGCAGAGCATTAAGGCGGCCATCACGGTTGGCATCGGCCTGTTTGTGGCCAGCCTCGGTTTGAAGATGAGCAACCTGATCGGCGCCAATCTGTCGGGGGTAACGGACACGTCCGCCACGGTTCCCGGCAGCAGCATCAACTTCACGCTGGGCGATTTCGTCCATAGCCCCGATGTCCAATTAACGTTGATCGGCTTGATTTTGATTGCCATTTTGATGTCGCTGCGGGTCAAAGGAGCGCTGTTGATCGGGATTATCGCCACGACCATAATCGGCATTCCGATGGGCGTCACCAACGTTTCCGGACTTTCCGGCGCCAGCTGGCTGCCCGCTTTCGACAACCTTGCGGTAGGCCAGCTCGATTTGGGCGCGGCTTTGCATCTGGGACTGTTTGAAATTGTTTTTGTATTCACGTTCGTTGAATTGTTTGATACGTTCGGCACTTTGGTCGGCACGGCCACCCGCGCCGGCTTGATGAAAAACAAAGAAGAAGGCGAGAAAAAAATCGGCAAGGCGATGCTGGTGGATGCGGTTGGCGTCAGCGCGGGCGCGTTTCTTGGCACCAGCACGATCACTTCCTATGTAGAGAGCACCGCTGGTGTGGCCGAAGGCGGACGCACCGGGCTCACTTCGGTAACGACGGGGATTTTGTTCCTCCTGGCGCTGTTCATCGCTCCGCTAGCCGGTGTTGTGCCCAGTGCGGCAACGGCTCCGGCGCTGATTATCGTCGGCGTGCTGATGATCGGCCAGGTCAAATCGATCGAGTGGGATGAGTTCTTGCATGCATTCCCGGCGTTTTTGACGATCGTATTGATGCCTTTTACCGGAAGCATCGCCAACGGGATCGCCGCCGGTTTAGTCTCTTATGTCATTCTGGGCGGATTCAACAATCTGTTCAGCAAAAACAAAGTCAAAATTCATTGGCTGATGTGGGTGCTGGTGGTTCTTGTACTGGCCCGCTACATTTTCCTTGGTACCGAATAACGGGATTATCTCGGCCAACAAGGGTGTCCGCTCCGAAAGGAGCAGGCACCCTTGTTTTTTAGCTCTATTTTTAGGAAATTGGACATGGAAGGAGCTGGGGCTAAAATCCCGAATATTTTTTTGTGAATCCGCTTTTTTTCATAAACAATGGATTGATTTCCAGCGGGAGTCGATTATAATAAATTTAAATAATTAAATGAAACGAAGTTAAAGGCAAACTATTCGAAAGGATAGGACGCAAAGTTTGGAGTCTAAAGCGTGCAAGCAGCGCTATGATTGTCCGGCCGCCATGCAGGAATGGCGGTTTTTTTATTTTCAGTGTTTTGATTGGTAAAAATTAACTTTCAAGAAGAAGGTGAACTCATGATATCGCTTGGAGGACAAGGGGCCCGTGCCGTACGGATCGGTATCGCCATAGCCCTGCTTGCGTTTTGGGTGGCCGGCTGCAGCCGGGCCAATCCGCAGGCGGACAACGGGGATGGGACTTCTTCCCTTTCCGGTGTTCAGACCGTTTCATCACAGCAGCAGCCAATTACCCGGTATACCGGAGAACCGAGCAAAGCTTTGTCTTTTGTATACACAGCCAAAAAAGAACTTTCCCTAACGTTTGACGGGTTGGGCGATCGCGAGACGATCATGCGTTTGCTGGATGAGCTGGACAAGTACCAAATCAAGGCGACGTTTTTTGTCCCGGGCATGCGGGTGGCCGAGGAGCCTGATCTCGTCAAGGAATTGGTCAGCCGTGGTCACGAGGTGGAAAACAATACGTTGACGCGCGCCGACTTAACGACCTTAAGCTATGAAGAAATCTATAAAGAAATCAACCGTACCAACGGATTGATTGCTGACGCTACAGGTAAGACGCCGCAGTTTGTCCGGACCCGGGGGGCCCGCATAAGCGACGATGTCCGCCTGGTGGCGGCGCAAACCGGACTGCAGGCTGTCGTTTCCTACAACATTAACCCGAAAGACAGCGACATGCAAAGCGCCAAGGAAATCGGCGATTACATACGGAAGTACATTAGCCGCGGCGGCATTATTGCGCTAAATACGGACGTGAATCCCGAGGTGGTATCCTCCATTTCCTATATTGCGGATGCGGCGAACGAAGTGAGCTATAAGCTGGTGCCGCTCGCAAAGCTGGTGCAAGACGGAGGGGAGCGGAAGCCGCTGGAGCAGATTTCGGGATACGATGCCGCCCGGATCAACCCCGATTACAAGCAGGCGGACTATAATCTGATTTATAACGCCAAAGATATCGCCAAATGGAACTCGCACGGCAAAAAGGTCGTTGCCCTGACCTTTGACGATTGGGGCAGTGATTTGACCGTCACCCGTCTGTTGAAAGTTCTGTCGGATCATGACGTTAAAGCGACCTTTTTTCTGCGGGCGAACGGCGTGGAGAACAACCCGAACCTGGCTCGAGCGATTGTTGAAGAAGGCCATCTTGTCGCCAATCATACCTACACTCATCCCGTAATTACGCAAATACCGCCCGATGAGCTGCAGGAGGAAGTGGTCAAGGCGCACCGCGTCATCACCGAGGCGATTCAACAGCAGCCGGCGATGTTGTTCAGACCTCCAACCGGGGAGATCAACAAAGAAACGGCCAAGGTGATCGCGGCCACGGGGTATAAGACGATCGCTTTGTACGATGTGACTACCCTGGACTGGAATTCCGACCATGACGCTCAGTACATTTTAAACGGGGTGCTGCATCAGACGACCAACGGCAGCGTTATTTTGCTGCATATGCTTGACGGTATCCATACACTGGAGGCTTTGCCGGAAGTGATCGACCAGTTGAAGCGGCGGGGTTATTCCTTTGTGCTTCTGGACGAGCTGTACGGGATGAAATAAAGAACGGACGCTTACTTAGCATCTATGAATACTCAAGGGGAAATGAACGGAGTTGAACTTATGGATTTGGATCAGTTATACACAAACATTGCGAAGCGGACGGCCAAGCTGGCTGTCGTTGGACTAGGGTATGTCGGCTTGCCGCTGGCGGTCGCATTTGCCCGGAAAGCAAACGTGATCGGATTTGACTTGAATCCTCGGAAAATAGCCGATTACCAGGCGGGAAAAGATCCCACTGGCGATGTGGGAGCCCAGGCGATTGGGGCGAGCGGGATTGACTTCACTGCGGATGAGACAAGGCTGGGGGAGGCATCGTTTTACATTCTGGCCGTACCTACCCCGGTTCAAAATGATAAAGTGCCGGACCTCACTTACGTCAAGAACGCCAGTGCCATGGTCGGCAAACATTTGCGCCCCGGCTCGGTGGTCGTATACGAGTCAACGGTTTATCCCGGCGTCACCGAGGAAGTGTGCGTACCGATCCTTGAGGCGGAGTCGGGGCTTACATACGGGATTGACTTTAAAGTCGGCTATTCCCCCGAACGGATCAATCCGGGCGATCAGGTTCACCGGCTCGAGAACATCGTGAAAATCGTTTCCGGCATGGACGAGCAGACGCTTGGCCTTGTGGCGAAGGTTTACGAGCTAGTGATCGAGGCGGGAGTTTACCGGGCCGAGAGCATCCGTGTGGCCGAGGCGGCCAAAGTGATTGAAAACGCCCAACGCGACATCAACATCGCCTTTATGAACGAACTTTCCATGCTGTTTCACCGGATGGAGATCGACACGAAAGCGGTGTTGGCCGCGGCGGGAACCAAATGGAATTTCCTCAAATTCACCCCGGGGCTGGTCGGCGGTCACTGCATTAGCATTGATCCTTACTATTTAACGTATAAAGCAGAAGATGCGGGGTATCACTCGAAAATCATTTCCGCGGGACGGCGCATCAACGACGGGATGGGCAAGTATGTCGCCCGCAGCATCGTGAAGCTGCTGATGCGCCTGCGGAAAGATTTATCGGATGTGAAAGTAGGCATTCTGGGCCTGGCTTATAAGGAGGACTGCCCTGACTTTCGCAATACGAAGGTTACGGATATTATCGAGGAATTGCAGGAATATGATATCCAGCCGCTTGTCTATGATCCGTGGGTGGACCCGCAGCTTGTGTATGAAGAGCACGGACTGGAGCTGGCAAATTTGTCCGATTTGCGGGATTTGAACGTGGTGGTACTGGCTGTGCCTCACAGCGAATTCCTCGGCATGAGCCGGGAGGATTACGACCAGTTGTTCGGGGCGGACAAGAGCAAAGTGTTTGTCGATGTTAAGGCGGTTTTTGCTAAAGGCGATTTTGAAGCGGCGGGCTACCACTACTGGAGCCTTTAAAGGCCCGATCTTATACGTTAAGGGGCAATGAACTTGAGAAAAAAGAACCAACAAAAACAGCCGGTTGAAGTGCTCTCCACGCCCAAGGCAGACCGGCGATTACTTGCCCATGTCCCAGACCCGGAGAATATCCGCAAGGCGTTGGACCGCAGAGGCGGATTCCGGTTAAATGACGAGGTGGACGGTACCGCTGCCGACAGTAAGCTGCCCCGTCTGCTCAGCCTGCGTTATGAGGCCGATTTCCCCGTTACCTTGTTCCCCCAGGGGGACGGTAAAAAAGCGGGGAAGAAAGCGGGCGCAAAGTCCGGGATACGCGGAATGGCCGCGGATATTTCTTCAACGGGGATTTTGGTGGAGCTGGAGCCAGGCGATGCCGAAACGTGCCGAGAGGGCGACGTGTTCGAGCTGCGCTTCAACATTCCGCCGGGGACGATGCCGGAGGGTTTTGAGTCTAGGGTAAAAATAAAAGCGACGGTCATCCGCCGGTTTACCCGTGAAACGCCGGACGGGGAGAAACCGATGGCCGCGCTTGCTTTTGAAAGCAGTCTTTACAATTACTTTCAGAAAAGGCGCTGGGGTTACTCCGTTTATACGGCGAGCGGATTGCTGTTCGTCGCGATGACGATCATTTTGCTGATGCGCGTCGAAAGCATCATCTATTTCAAATACAATATCCTCCTTTATTTATACAGCCTTACGGCGGCCGTATTTTTGCTTACCCGGTATTTTTTCGGGGCCTTGTACCGCAACGTGCCGGTCAACCCGGATTACACGCCGGGCGTGTCGATCATTATCCCTTGTTTTAATGAAGAGCAATGGATTCAACGCACCGTTCTCAGCTGCATCAATCAGGAGTATCCGATCGACAAGCTGGAAGTGATCGTTGTGGACGACCGTTCGACCGACAGATCGGTGGAGCGGATTAATGAGATCGTCGAGCGCCTGCATAAGGAAGCGAAGCGCTTTGACATTCGGAATCGCCTCCGGCTGGTCGTTTTGCCGGAGAACGGGGGCAAACGGGTCGCTTTGGTCAAAGGTGTAGAGATGGCCAAACATGATTTAGTCGTGTTCGTGGATTCGGACAGCTTTTTGGAGCCGGACGCTATCCTTCACCTCGTGCAGCCGTTTCAAGATCCGAAGATGGGCGGGGTGGCCGGACGTACGGATGTGGAAAACAAATATACGAATTCGATTACGAAGCTGCAGACGGTTCGATATTATATCGCGTTTCGCATCATGAAAGCGGCGGAATCCTGGTTCGACAGCGTCACCTGCCTGTCCGGTCCGCTGTCATGTTATCGGAAAGAGCTGGTGCTCAAATACGCGGACGACTGGTTAAACCAGAAGTTTCTTGGTCAACCGGCAACGTTCGGCGATGACCGCAGCATGACCAACTTCATTCTCCGCTCCCATCGGACGGGGTATCAGGACAACGCGATTTGCTCCACCATCGTGCCGTCCAAGCTGGATGTTTTCCTGAAGCAGCAGATGCGCTGGAAGCGTTCCTGGCTGCGGGAGTCGCTGCGTGCAGGGACGTTTATCTGGCGCAAAGAACCGTTCATGGCCCTGTTTTTTTACATAGGCCTGGTTGTTCCGATCGCCGCTCCGATCGTTGTTTTGTACAATCTCGTATACGTCCCGCTTGCTTACGGTATTTTTCCGGGCACGTTTTTGATGGGACTTATGTTAATGGCATTATTGATGAGTTTTGCCCATCTTTTGTTCCGTAAAAGCAAGCTGTGGATTTTCGGTTTGGTATTTTGCGTTTTTTACGAGCTGGTTCTGCTTTGGCAAATGCCGGTCGCCTGGGTGACGTTCTGGAAATCCACTTGGGGTACGCGGGAAACGCCGCAGGACGTCGAGGCGAGAGCCAAAAAAGAAAGCCGCAAAGCGAACAAACGGAGCGGAACGTTTTTTAAAAATCTTTTTCATCATTCGCAAAAGGACAAGGGTTCATACAGTGAGGTTGACTGACTATGGGAAAAAACAAGCCGCGCAAGGCGCTTGATGTCGGGCGCAAAGAACGGAAAAAAGCGGTCAAATCGGCCATTCAGATTGTGGTGCTGGCTATGGTGCTGGTGTTGTTGGTGCACACCGTGGCGGGAATCCACCGTTACCGGGAGCCGGACAAGGCAGCCTGGCAGCAAACGCGGGGATTTATCGCCTTGTCCTATTATGGAGTGGATCGAAACGGGACACGCGGGCTGATCGCCAAAAGCCGCTTGGATGAGCAGCTGCAAATTTTGCATCAAAACGGGTATGTCACGGTTTCGCAGCAGGATATGCTTGATTTTTACCAGCACGGTAAGCTGCTGCCGCCAAGGGCAGTGTATTTAAGCTTTGAAGACGGACGCAGCGATTCCGCCTTGTTCGCCCAGCCCCTGCTGGAAAAATACAATTATAAAGCGACGATGCTATCCTATGCCGACCGACTGGACGTCGTGGATCCGAAATTTCTGTCGGGGCCGGAGCTGCTTAAGCAAATGCGTAGAGGTTATTGGGAATTGGGCAGTAACGGGTATCGTTTGACGTATATCAATATTTTTGACAAGGACGGGCGGTATGCCGGGACGCAAACCGAGCAGCAGTTTAAGGATAAAGACGAGGCGCAATATTATACACACTATTTGATGGACTTCATCCGCGACGCCGATAAGGTGCCTTTGGAAAACCGCCGGGAAATGGAAGCGCGTATCAACCAGGATTACCGGCTTATGGAGCAGATTTACCGGGATAAGCTGGGGTTCGTTCCGAACGTTTACATGATCATGCACGCCAATTCGCTGCACAACGGAATGAATCCTTTGGTGGAAAACGTGAATTCCGGTAACATCGAACGGCTGTTTAAAATGCACTTTAACCGCGAAGGACAAGCCTTTAATGACAGCGGCGGCGATTTGTACGATTTGACGCGGCTGCAGCCGTCTCCCGGCTGGTACCGCAACCATTTATTGATGAGAATTGCGGGGGACACCGGGGAATCCTACGATTTTTACGAAGGCGACAAGAAGCGGGCTGATCATTGGCAATTGCTTGGCGGGGCTGCTGAATTCAGGGGTAACCGCATCATATTGACCTCTCCGGAAAACGGCAAAGGCCTGCTTTATCTTAAAGGGAGCAACGGCTATCAAAATGTGAAGGTGTCGCTGCAGATCGCCGGGAACATCATCGGCTCGCAAGCGGTTTATTTACGGTACGACCGCCAGACCGATGCTTACGCGAAGCTGATCGTGGAAGACAACCTGCTTCGCGTTGTGCAAAAGGAGCCCGGCCAAACGGAAGAAAAGACCTTGATCTCCCGAAATCTCGGCAGTTTAAAAGGCGTATCGGAGCAAACGGCGATTGGGCGCAAGCTGGACGTGACGGTTGCCGGCAGCGGGTTGACCCTGCAGGTCGGCGGGGAGGCCGTCGCGCCGGAAATCCCAATCGCGTCTACGCTTGCCGCGGGCGGCTTGGCTTTGGAAGCCACGGCTAGTGCAAACCATAGCAAAGATCCCGTGTATGACGGCGTGTTTGACGATGTGATCGTCGCCGAGGCCGGGCAAAACGCCGGCGGGGAGCCTGCGGGCAAAGTACTGTTTTCCAACGGATACACCCCGCTGCAAAAAGTGGTCAACGGCGTTAAGTGGACGTTTGACGCGCTGGTCAACTGGGCGATTGACACCTTTTGACCGAGGAAACAACAGGGCCTTCCCGAATCGGAAGGCCCCCTTTCTAGGTGGTGACGACATCCGCTGTCCGCAGCCGGTGTATTGCCAAAGCCGAGAACACGGAAATATAAACGGCGTTAATAAAGATAAACAGACTATTTTCCCCACCCGTAAGCGAGCTTTGCTCTAATACGCCCATGCCGGTTGTCAATAAGCTAAACGGGAAGAGGAACCTCATGTTTAGGATGTACAGACCGAGACCAAGCATGGAGCAACATATGCTGATGCCGACGGGAGTGGCGAAGCTGCGTATCCTGAAGGAGAGCAAAAGCTGCATGGATGCGATCGAAATCGCGGCGATCCAACCGCGCAAAGCCCATCCGGCCAGTTCCACGGGAATATCCGCAGGAGGCAGCGAAAGGAGAAGTCCGAAGAGTAAGTATAAGGCAATGAATAAAGCTTGAACGCCTAAAATCAAAGCCGCAATCACTGTCAGTTTGCCGAAATAAATGCTGGCGGCGGAGACGGGGGCGGTATGCACCAGGTTCCAATTCCGGTTGGCATGCTCCAGCCTGCACACATACGCGCAGCAAATGGCAATGAGGATAGGAAAGAAAAACTCGCCGTAAAACAGGCTGACTTGAGTCCACAAGCTATACCATGCATTGTTCAAAACTGCTTGATTGGAATAATAGTTGAAACAGCCGATGAACAAACTGAGCGCAGGCAGTATGGTCATCGTTATCCAGATGCGCCCGCGGCGCAGTTTGAGCCATTCGGCGGCAATGCTTCGGATCATGGGAAACCTCCTTATATTTCTTGACGGGATACGTGAAGGCATCCGGCCGTATAGAATATCGCAATCATTAGCAGAGCGGCCACTCCGTTTCCTGCTTGCGCGGGCAACACGAAATAGTGGCTGGTTTCCGCTAAGGTATTAAAAGACATCCCGATGGGAGACATCTCCGTATAGTAGGACCAGACGATAAACTTGCGAATGGACGCGGGAAAGAAACTGGCCGTAACCCCTAAAAAGCCGCCGGCCATGCCAAGCGTAAGCGCAAAGGTCTGATTTTTGAACGTGAGGGAAACCCATTGCTGCACCGCAGTGACGGCAAGGTTTGTCAGGAGCGTGCCAGCCAGAAGGCGGACCAACAGCACGAGCGGCAGCGGGTCCGGGAAATTTTTTAGCACCCCGAAAGCCGATAAGGCGCATATCTGGAAGACGGCTCCGCAGAGCAGCAGCGCATTGGCGCAAATCCACTTGGCCAAGTAGATGCGGTTGCGGCTGACGTTGGTCGCCATCAGCATCTTCCACGTCGTTCCCTTATGCTCCATATCACAGAGGCGGGAAACGACCACGGCCGAAATGATGGGAAGAAAAAGCCCGTTTAACGTGGAAAGCATCAAAAGGACGTACTCCCATCCGGCGTTTTCGGGATGGCGGGCGAGCGTAATGCTGGTGACCATGAATATCCAAAGAACTTCGGCCGCCAAAAAAATCGCAATCATCCACCCGATTTTTTTGCGGCGCAGTTTAAAAAACTCTAAAGTCAGTTCGTTCATTACAGGCTGCGCTCCTTTCCCGTCAGCTCCAGAAAAATATCTTCCAGGCTTTTTTTTCGCTCCTCGATTCGGATCACGTCGAGTCCACAGTCGACCAACAAGCGGTTGACCTGCGCGGTTAAAGTATCGTCAAGATGGTCGAACAGCAGGCGCGAACCGCTAGAAGATGCTTGAAAGCCGTGTTTTAAGAGCAGGCGTTCCGCAGCTTGGTTGTCGGAAGTTTTTAAGGAGATGGAGATTTTCGTTTTGGCGTTGAGCTGTCCCATGGTTCCTTGGAACAGCAAGTGGCCGTTGCTGATAATTCCCACCGAGCTGGCGATTTGCTCGATTTCCGAAAGCAGGTGGCTGGACAACATTACGGTCATTCCGTAACGCGCGGGAAGCGATTTGATCAGCTCCCTGATTTCCAAAATTCCCGCCGGATCTAGCCCATTGGTAGGCTCATCGAGGATGAGCAGCTTGGGAAAGGCTAGCAGCGCCATGGCTATTCCCAGCCGCTGCTTCATGCCGAGCGAGTAATGGTCGACCCGCTTGTCCTTTTGTTTTTCCAGACGGACGATGCGCAAAACTTCATATAAATTTTTGGCCGGCGCATCATGCAGACGCTGCATGATTTTCAAGTTCTCCCAGCCCGTCAAATGACCGTAATAAGACGGCGATTCAATCAAAGAGCCGATCTGCTTAAGGATGGACCTGCGGTCTTTGGCAAGTTCGCGGCCGAAAACGGTCACCTGGCCTTCCGTAGGCTTGGTAAGGCCGAGCAGCATTTTGAGAGAGGTCGATTTTCCCGCACCGTTCGGCCCGAGGAAACCGAAAATTTCCCCTTCCGGAACGGCAAGATTAACTTTGTTTACCCGATAGACCCCATTGTACATTTTGGACAAGTTATGCGTTGCGATAAGCGCCCGGGAATTCATGTTTATTCAACTCCGTTTTTTTATTGTTTTCTTATCACTTTATAGTCCGAACCTTTCGATGAGCTTACGGCAACCTTACGACAACCTTAATTCACGGCATACCGGGGGGCGAAGCTCCGCCTTCCATGTATAATGAGTACTGGGTGAGGGTACATGGATAATTTGAAAGACAAAAAAATACTCATTGTGGACGATGAGCCGGAAATACGCGTGATGATCGAACGTTTTTTGCGCAAGGAAGGTTATTTTCGCATATACCTGGCGGAAAACTGCGCATCAGCGTTGTCCATATGCCGGACGGACAAGCCGGATATCGCTATCCTGGATGTGATGCTCCCGGATGGGGACGGCTTTGGCCTGTTAAGTGCGATCCGCACGTTTTCCGAGATGCCCGTATTGATGTTGTCCGCCCGGGGAGAAGATGAGGATCGTCTGCTGGGGCTAGGACTCGGAGCGGACGATTATTTGGTTAAACCGTTTTTGCCGCGCGAGTTGATTTTGCGTTTGCAGGCCATTTTGAAACGGACATTTGCTTCCGCTGCGCCGGAACGTTTGCCCGCGTTTTATCTGGGGGACATTGAGATCGATCTGGAAAGTGCTACTGTAAGGCGCAATCAAGAAGAACTGATGTTAACGGCCAAGGAGCGTACGCTTCTATTAAAGCTTTACGAGCACGAAGGCCGGATCGTCACGTCGGATGCCATATGCCAGGCGGTATGGGGAGATGACAGTTTTAGTTACGAAAACACGCTGATGGTGCACATCCGCCGCATCCGGGAAAAAATTGAAGCCGATCCGTCGCGTCCGCGGCATTTGCTCACGGTTAGAGGGTTGGGTTATAAGCTTCAGATGAAGGAGGCGCCGTAATGCAAGGAGTCATGACAATGCTTAGGCGGTTTATCGGCGCAACCATGCTGCTTTCCCTCTTGCTCATGGCCTTTAATCTGGTGCTGTTAGGCACGATCGTATTTAGTGAAAATAAACAGCGGAACCCGGAGTCGGTGGTTAGGGAAGTAGCGGAACAACTGGAAGTTCACTCCGATGGTTTTCGGCTTGCTGCCCCGGCGGCGAAGCTGCTGGATGATCATGAAGCTTGGGCTATGCTGCTCAATTCAAAAGGCAAAATTGCTTGGGAATATAAGTTGCCTAAACAGCTTCCGCGTACGTACAGCTTAGTGGATGTAGCCAAGTTCTCGCGCAATTATCTGTTGGATTACCCGGTGTTCATATGGGAGAAAGACACAGGGCTGCTTGTAGTGGGGTATCCTCAGCATACCTATGCGAAGTACCAAGTCAGCTATTTCAAGGATTGGATTCAATCTTTGCCGGTCCGAATCGTGCTTTTGCTGGTTTGTAATCTGGCCTTGTTTATCGTGTTGTCGGTCTGCTTGGGCGCATGGTGCATGCGAAGCATAAAACCGCTGGTCAGCGGAATCCACGGACTGACGAAGCAAGAGCCGGTCCAGGTCAAAGCCAAAAGTATTTTCCGGGATTTGGCGGACAGCATCAATGCCGCTTCCAGGATGCTGCAGGAACAGAACAGAGCCCTTAAAGCGAAGGATGAAGCGCGTTCCAATTGGATCGCCGGTATTTCGCACGATGTCCGTACGCCGTTGTCGATGATTTTGGGTTATGCCAGCGACTTGGAAGACCACTCGGCCTTGCCTTTGGATCAGCAGCAGCAAGCGGGAATCATTCGCCGGCAAGGCGAGAAGCTGCGTTCCCTTATCCATGACTTGAACCTGGTCTCCATGCTGGAATATGAAATGCAACCTTTAAGCATTAAAGAGGTACGAGTGTCCGCGATCGTCAGACAGGCGGCTTCCGATTTTCTCAATCAGGGGGTGGATACGAACAGGTATACCATTGAACTGGAACTAAATGACGAGAAAATAAAGGTGCGGGCGGATGAAAAGTTGCTGTTGCGTGCCGTATCGAATTTAGTACAAAATAGTATCACCCATAATCCGCAAGGCTGCCGGATCGTCATACGGACGGAATGGGATCGGGAACGGTCCGTATGCCGCTTGATCGTATCGGATAACGGCCAAGGAGCGGAACGTTCCGAACTGCCGGACTTGCTCAAGTTGCCGTATTCGTCAAGCCGCAAACGTACAAGGAAGCATGGCCATGGGCTGGGCTTGCCGATGGTTGCAAGGATTGCGGCGGCACATGGCGGCAGGCTGCTGCTTGAGAGCGGCATAAATGAAGGGTTTCAGGCAACGCTGGAGCTTCCGTCCTTCGTGCCAGGGACCTAAACTGTACTTGCTAACCGCTTTTTTGAATCATGGATTTAATTTGTGAAAAGGAGCTAACGCCCTTGTCTAAAATACGCGTTTTTCCCAAATCCTTTCTTTTAATTGGGGTCATAGCGATCATCGTGATTTTATGCGCCGGCACTTACTACTATATAGGGGGGGCGGAAGGCCAACAAAACGCCGCTTTGCAACCAGCCGGCCAGTCCACCGATTTATCGGCTTGGATCGTGGATTGGCAGCAGGAGTCCGGGGAGGGAGACTATGGGGCGCTTGGTTCCCGCCTGTCCGAACTGCAGATGTTTGCGGCTTATTTCGATGCGGCGGGACATCTCTATTTCAAAGATTCGTTTCGGGAGAGTCTTGCAAGCGATGCCTCGCTTCGTCAAGCTGACGGCGGGACTTTTATTACGATTGTCAATGACCGGGTGAACGGTGACGGTTCGGTTGTGCCAAAAGACCCTGAGCTGGTGCGCCATTTAACACGAAATAAGGCGGTTCGTCAGGAGCATATCCGGGAAATTGCTAACGCGGCCGATCAGCTTGATCTCGATGGCGTGGAAATGGACTATGAGAAAATCAAGGACGGCGATTGGAACGGTGTGGTCACTTTTTACAACGAATTGTATCAGGAGCTGCGGCGGGACGGCCGCAAATTGCGGATTGTGCTGGAGCCAAGTGCGCCGCTGAAAAAGCTGAAGCTGCCGGAGGGCCCCGAATATGTAGTGATGGCTTATAATCTGTATGGCTCCCACAGCGGGCCTGGGCCTAAAGCGGACAAAAAATTCATTAACGAACTTGTCGGCAAAATGAAGTCGATCCCGGGGAATAAACGGTTGGCCATAGCTGCAGGGGGATTTGCGTGGAACGAAAACGGGAAGGTTGCGGCGCTCACCGAAAAGGAGGCCGACGGGCTCGCCGCGTTGAGTAAAGAAGGAGTGGAACGCGACATAGCCAGTGGGAGCCTTCATTTTAAATATACGGACGCTGATGGCGGTGAGACGACTGTTTGGTATGCTGACGGCGTGACGTTGCGCGGTTGGATCGAGGCGGCGCGCGAAGCCGGATGCTCTCGCATCGCCATTTGGAGACTGGGCGGTCTGAGTCAACGAACCTTAGAGATTTTGGCGGAGATCGATTAATTGAAGCCGAACCTTATACTTTACAGGTTCACCATGGTAAAATCGGCGGGTTTCGGATTTTCAGGAGTGAATTCCCGGTTGTTTTAAACTGATGGATGCGGTATATTAATAAACGTCGCTGCAAGAGAGGTTTCCTAACAGGAAGGCGAAATAACGGTTGGAAATATCTGATTTAAAAAAACTCTTGCACTGATGAATTAAACGTGATATATTATAAGAGTTGCTGCTGCGAACGACGTTTCGAGGCGGTAACGAAACAAAACGAAGTTGATCTTTGAAAACTGAACAACGAGTGAGTATTAAATGAGAATTAATTTTCTCGTCAGTTTTTCTAAATGAGCAAGTCAAACACTTTTCGATGGAACACCTCGTACCTTCGGGTACAAGACTTCTTCCATCTTTATTGGAGAGTTTGATCCTGGCTCAGGACGAACGCTGGCGGCGTGCCTAATACATGCAAGTCGAGCGGACTTGATGGAGTGCTTGCACTCCTGATGGTTAGCGGCGGACGGGTGAGTAACACGTAGGCAACCTGCCCGTAAGACCGGGATAACTACCGGAAACGGTAGCTAATACCGGATAATCAAGTTTCTCGCATGAGAGGCTTGGGAAAGGCGGAGCAATCTGTCACTTACGGATGGGCCTGCGGCGCATTAGCTAGTTGGTGGG